>JAGQSS010000624.1 GCA_020439405.1 Ilumatobacter sp.
GTCGTCCACTTCGTCGACGGCGACCCCGACCGGCCGATGATCTCGGGCTCGGTCTACGACGGGACCAACGCGCTCCCGTATCCGCTGCCCGACGAGAAGACCAAGAGCACGATCAAGACCGCGTCGAGCCTCGGCGGAGACGGCTTCAACGAGCTGCGGTTCGAGGACCTCGCGGGCGAGGAGCAGGTCTTCGTCCACGCGCAGAAGGACTTCGACGAGGTGGTCGAGAACGACCACACCACGACGGTCCACCACGATCAGACGATCCGGGTCGACAACGACCAGTCCCAGGAGATCGGCAACGACCAGACCGAGCACGTCGTCGGCAACCAGGATCTCACCGTCGACGCCGCGCGCACGATCCAGGTGCACGGCGACTACCAGGAGACGATCGACGGGTCCGAGACGCGCACCGTCGACAGCGGGGTGACCGAGACGATCGACGCCGGGGAGACCCGCACCGTCACCGGCGGGATGGACGAGACGATCGTCGGCGACCGTACGCAGGACATCACGGGCGACAGCACCGAGACGATCAGCGCCAACCTGAACCAGACCATCGTCGGCGCGGTGAGCCTGTCCACGCTCGCGACCTACGACGTCACCGCGGGCGGCAACGTGACCGTCATCGCCCCCGCCGGGGTCACCATCGTCGCGCCCGCCGGCCACACCATCGTCGCCCCCGGCGGGCAGACGATCATCGACGGGGAGTGGGCCAAGAGCGGCGCGGACTGGCACGACAGCATCGCGCTCAAGTTCTCGGTGACGATCCTCAAGATCAAGTGGCGCGCGCTCGCCGTCACCGCCTACGGCGTGAGCTTCGAGTGGTCGACGTTCAAGCTCGACAAGGCGGCGATCAAGCTCTTCGGCTGGGGCAACTACCTCGAGAAGGCCGCGATCAAGCGGAAGGCTCGCGCGATCCACGCCGAGCTGGCCGGCGCACACGTCGACGGACCGGGGGCGTAGCGATGGCGGACACGGTACCGGTCGAGCTGCGATTCGAAGCGGAGGCGACGGCGGACGTGACCTGGGTGGTCCGGGCCGCGACGCTGCGCGAGGCGCTCAACACGCCCTTCTCGCTGGCGCTGGAGATCTCCACCGACCAGCTCGACGCCGAGCCGGTGCGGCTCCTCGGCACGGCCGCGAGCTTCACCGTGACGCGCGCCGACTTCACGCGGACAGTCTCGGGCATCGTCGCGTCTCTCACCGAGGGTCCCGAGGCGCAGGACGACCCCGAGGGCGACCGCCTCACCGTGCGCCTCGTGCTGCGGCCGGCGCTGGAGGCCCTGCGGTACCGGGTGAACACGCGGCTCTTCCAGGACGTGGCCGTACCCGACGTGCTCGACGAGGTGCTCACCGCCGCCCTCGGCGGCTACGGTCGCAGCGTCGACGCCCG
>JAGQSS010000625.1 GCA_020439405.1 Ilumatobacter sp.
GCCGAGTCGTGCGCACGGGGTTCGTCGAGGCGCTGGAGCAGGTAGCCGGCGCGTTCGAGCGTCGACGTGACCAGCGCCGTCAACTCCTCGATCGTCGCCGTGGCGGTGAACTCGCCGTCGCGATCTCGGGTCGTCGGCTCGCCGAATGCGACGTGTCCCAGCCAGTACTCGACGACACCGCAGCAGTGCACGACGAGGGCTGCGACCGAGTTCGTGTCGTCCCCGGCCGGGCGTTCGTTCAACAGCGGGTCGGGGACGCGCCATGCGACGGACAGCATCCGCTCGAGGGCATGTCGAAGGAATCGATCGGAGGTGGTGGTCGCCAGCTCCATCAGGCGCGCCCACCGAGGGCGAAGCTGGGTCGGCCCGACGGGTGACTCAGTGGTGCCATGTCGAGCATCGTGCAGGTTGGAGGCGGAATGAACCTCCCCCATGTGGCGGATGTTCGCCGGGGTGTGCCATTTGATGATGTCTCCCGTGCGTACTCGACTCCGCTTCGCTTTCGCGTCGATGCCGGCGGCCGCCCTGTTGGTGGTCGCAGGCTGCGGATCCGGTGACGCGGGAGTGGCGAGTGCGCCGACACACGACGATCGTTCTCCCATCACCGCCCCGACCGGTGACGCTCGATCCCGACTGATGGAGCGTCTCTGTGACCTTGCGGGCGACCTGCCGCCTGCCGACTGCTATTGGTTCGAGGTCCCGGAGAACCGCTCCGATCCCGCGTCTCGGCTCATCCGGTTGTGGGTGGCGGTGGTCCACGGGACCGGCGAAACGGCCGGAAATCTCCCGACGATCGGCCTCGCCGGTGGTCCGGGTGACCCCGACTCGACTGCCTGGGTGTCGGGCAACCTCGTGTTCGCCGGTGGCAGCAATCCGACGATCGTGGTCATCGACCAGCGCGGCACCGGCCGGAGCGATCCCCGCCTCGCATGCACTGAGCTCGACCCGATCGCATCCTCCACCGGCGGCATCGAGCTGCTCGTCGAGGAGCGGCGAAGCGCGCTGGGGTCGTGTCGCGATCGACTCGTCGACGACGGCGTCGATCTCGACGGCTACAACACGACGCAGAGTGCGATGGACGTTGTCGAATTGCGTGCTGCGCTCGGCATCGACCGCTGGATCGTCCACGGCTGGAGCTACGGAGGTCGCCTCGCCCAGGAGGTCTACCGACAGGATCCCGCTGGCGTCGCCGGACTGCTGCTCGACGGCACGATGACCACTAGACCCTGGCAGCTCGACGAGGTCGCCGAGAACGCACAGTCGGCGATCGACGACGTGAGCGCGGCCTGTGCGGCGGCCCCGGACTGTGCATCGATGGGGGATCTCGGAGAGAACCTCCGTCGCGCCGAAGCTCTGCTCGACGCCGAGCCGTACACGCTGCTATCCGGCGATCT
>JAGQSS010000626.1 GCA_020439405.1 Ilumatobacter sp.
GTCGGTCGTACTCAGACCGTGGCCCGGCAGGTCGGGGAGGACGAGGGTCGCCTCGCCGAGGCGATCGCACACCAGGTGCGCGACGTGGTGCCAGTGATGGTGCGTCTGGGTGAAGCCGTGGAGGAAGGCGAGCCGGTGCATCAGTCGTTCGAGCAGGCGTCGCCCTCGCACGACTCGCCCGCCGCGAGCTCGGCCTCCTGCACGGCGCGCATCTTGTCGGCGAGCCGCCGGAACACGTTCACGAACGTGTCGCTGTCCTGGGCGCCGGGGATCGCCCACTGGCTCTCGATGACGAACGTCGGCACGGCCGAGATGCCGTGGTCGGCAGCCTGGGAAAGGTCGTCCGCGACGGCACCGGTGCCGGCGTCGCTCGCGAGGAAGCCGAGCACGTCGTCGCGGTCGGCGCCGAGTTCGGCGGCACAGTCGGCGAGCGTCTCGGGCAGACCGATGTCGAGCCCGTCGACGAAGTAGGCCTGCAACAGGCGTTCCTTCAGATCGTGCTGATCGACCGGGGTGGCCGGTTGGTCGGCCCACCAGAGCAGTCGATGGGCGAGGAGGGTGTTCGCCCGCAGGGCGCGGTCCATGCGGAACTCGAGTCCCTCGCCGGCGGCGGTCTCGGTGACCCGGTCGATCAACATCTTGGCCTGCTCGGGCCCGCCGAACTTGCGGGCGTAGGCGTCGAACACCGGGCCCGACTTGCCAGGCGATGCGGTCGGGTCGAGCTGATAGGGCCGGAAGTGGACGTCGAGTTCGATCTCGCCCTCGAGTTCGGCGGCCGCCGCCTCGAAACGGCGCTTGCCGATGTAGCACCACGGACACACCACGTCGGACCAGATGTCGACTCGCAACTTCGGAACGGTCGTCGCCTCGCGGTGAACGGTCATGGGTCGAGCCTACGGGGTCGGCGGCTACCGTCGCCGTGGTGGAGGCGAAGCGACGTGTGGCACTCGTCGAGCCGTACTTGGGCGGGTCGCACCGCGCCTGGGCCGAGGGGTACGCCACCCGGTCGATGCACGACGTCGAGGTGTTCGGACTCCCGGCGATCCACTGGAAGTGGCGGATGCAGGGTGGACACGTCACGCTCGCGACCGACCTCGCCGAGTCGGCGCAGCGCCGGCCGTTCGACGCGCTGCTGACGACCAGCATGTGCAACGTGCCGGCCCTGCTCGGGCTGTGCCGCCGATCGCTCGGCGACGTCCCGGTCACGCTGTACATGCACGAGAACCAGCTGACCTTCCCGCTCTCGGAGCACGACCGGGTCGATCTGACGTATCCGATGATCAACTGGACGTCGATGGTCGCGGCCGACCGCGTCGTGTTCAACTCGGCCTACCACCGCGACGAATGGCTCGCTGCGCTGCCGGGTCTGTTGGCGCGGTTCCCCGAC
>JAGQSS010000627.1 GCA_020439405.1 Ilumatobacter sp.
TCTTGGTCTCGTACACCAACGGATCCATGGCCGAACCGTACCGGCACGGATGTGGTCAGACCAGGTCCGTGCGCATTTGCGCTGATCATCCAGGCGCCTTCGGCACGGACCTGGTCTGACCACATCCGTGCGACCACCCTCGACCGGCTACAGACCGGTCGGTTCGTGTCTGACATGAACCGACCGGACTCAGCGGGGCCGGTAGACCTGCGACCGATGGTCGATGCGCAGCACGCTCACCACGCGCTGGCCGTCGTCGATCTCGTGCACGACTCGGTAGGCGCCGCGTCGGGCCGAGTGCAGCCCGGCGAGTTCGCGTTGGAGCCGTCCACCGACACGGTGCGGATGCTCGACGAGCACGGTGGTCATGAACTCGACGATCGCCGCCGCGGTGCCCTCGGGCAGCTCATCGAGCCGACGCACGGCGGACGGGCTGACACGCAGTTCGTACGGCGCGACCGGATCGGTCACTTCGGCGAGAAGCGGGAACGGAGCTCGCCGCCGGTGACGTACTCACCGGCGGCGACGGAGCGACGTGCCTCGGCGAGCTCGCGCATCGCGTCCGGATCGGACAGCAGCTCGAGGGTGTCCTCGAGCGAGGCCAACTCGTCCGGGCTGATCATCACCGCGGCCGGGCGGCCGTTCCGGGTGACGACGATCCGGTCGTGCGTGTGCTCGACGCGATCGACCATCTCGGAGAACCTCGACTTCACCTGCGCGAGCGGCAACGTTTCCGACATGACCAGGATTGTAGTCACCAACGGTGTAACGCTCACATCAGTTCGCGGCGGAGGTCGAGCATCTCGGGGCTGGGTTCGCCGTCGCTCCAGGGGTCGGCGGTGATCGCCCGCTCGTAGCTCTCCCATTCGTGGCTCACCCCGGCCCGATCGCCGACCGTCGCGTACGCACGCATCCGGACAGCGATCATCTCCTCGTGCGCCGGCAGCACCCGGAGGCCCCGGCCCGTGGCCTCGAACACGCCCTCGACGTCGCCGACCGACAAGCAGTGCTCGGCGAGCGACGTCGTCAACGTGATCGCCCGGAGGACGCAGTCGGACGTGATCCCTTCGGCGTCGGGCCACAGATACGACGTCCCCTCGAACGGCACGCCCGACACCCACGCCAGCGCGTTCCGGAGGGTCTCGATCGCCATCGCCGGCGGCTGGAGCCGCGCGGTGTCGATCGCATGGCGGACCAGGTCGACATCGGTGACGACGAGGCCGTGGAGTGGCAGGTCGTCGGTCATCGTCCGACCCACCCATTCCTCACCGTCGGGCGGTTCGACGCAGCGTGCCATCGCCCGCCTCGCTTCGGACACCACGTTCGAGAAGGTGGCGTCGCGCACGTCGAGATCCCACAGGGCGGCGCGCGCACTGGACC
>JAGQSS010000628.1 GCA_020439405.1 Ilumatobacter sp.
TCGCCGGAGAAGTTCTTGGCGATCTTCTCCACCTTCTCGGCGTCGACCGAGTCCTTGGCCTGACCCGACAGGACGACGCGGCCATTGGCCGATTCAACCTTGATGTCGGCCTCGGGAATGGTCTCCCTGATGGTCGATGCGAGCCGGTCGGTGTCGAGCGTCACCTCGATGTCGACGGTGCCGACAAGCTGCTTCTGCTCGTCGAACAGCGCGATGCCCGTCGTGCCGAGCTTGTTGCCGAGCACGTAGAAGGACTTGTCGGTCAGCGGATTGACGTTCGCGATCTCGGTGTCGCCGATGACGATCTCGTAGAAGGCCGCGTCGGTGCGGATCGTCTGGGGCTTGCCCTTCGATACGCGGATCGATTTGGACTGGGCGACCGACAGGCTGACGATCTGGTCGCGCGCCTGGGCGCCCGTTGCGACCGCCAGCGGCGCCAGCAGGCCCGCAACGATCGCGGGAGCCAGCATGCGGGCGGCGAAACGCGCACCGGTCCGGTGAATGCCATTGTGTCTCATGATGTTTCGCAGGCCGCACCCGTTGGGCGACGGCTGCCCCCTCATTGCTGCTCGATGACTTGGTAGGCTTCCGGCGTCAGACCCCGGGTGACGATGACGGTGGTGTATTTCTGCTTCTCGGGCGGAGCCGAGGTATCGGGCTGGTCGTTGCCGACCGACACGGTCTTGATCTTGTCGATGAGGTTCCCTCCGCCGAAGAGATCGGCGAGCCCCACCGCGGTGTAGCTTTCCTGCTCGTCCTCGCCGGCGGCGCGCAGAGACAGGGTCAGCGAGCCGACCGCACGGGCGAGCGCTATCTTCTTCACCGCCGTGCCGTCGACCTCCAGCGTGACCGAACGGGCCGACTTGGCACCGAAGGCGCGCTCGTCGGCTTCCTGCTCGACCGACAGGACCTTGATGTCGGACAGGATGACGCCGCTGGTTATGCCGCCGCTGTCGGCATCGGATTCGTCGCCGGCGCTGCGGGTCAGCACGACGTCGACCCGGTCGCCCGGCGTGATGAAACCGGCAACGGCCGCCACCTCGTCGGTGGAGATGGTCACCGCGCGCATGCCCGGCGCCAGCGTGTTGGACAAGGTTGCGCGACCGTCAGGGCCCGAAAGCTTGGTCAGGAGGATCGGCTCGTTGGCCTCCAGCGGAGACAGCACGACGCGGTCTCCGGCGGCCAGCAGTTCGTCCCTGGTCCTGAAGCTGCCTTGCGGCAGCTTGTCCTTGGCCCAGGGCAGCTCGACCAGTTCGGCATCGGCCATGCGCGTGCCGTAACGCAGCGGCTCCTTGGCGACGACGATGGTGGTGAATTCCTGTCTGGGTTGCGACGGGCTGTTCATCGCGGATTCCTGCGCGCGCCTTTCGGCA
>JAGQSS010000629.1 GCA_020439405.1 Ilumatobacter sp.
TCTCGGCGAAGTGGGTGTGGAGACGGACGTCGAGCCGCTCGGCGAGTTCGGCGGTGCGCACCATCAGCTGCTCGGTGACCGAGAACGGCGAGCACGGTGCGAGCGCGATCCGGGTCATCGCTCCCCACGAACGATCGTGGTGACGCTCGACCGCCGCCTCGCTCGCCGCGAGGATGTCGTCGTCGTCGGCGACGACGTCGTCGGGCGGCAGGCCACCGTCCTTCTCCGACAGCGACATCGAGCCGCGTGTCGGGTGGAACCGCACGCCCAGATCGCGCGCTGCCTCGATCTCCGCGGTGAGGAGATCGCCGGCGCCGCGCGGATGGAGGTACAGATGATCGGTCGAGGTCGTGCAGCCCGACAGCGCCAGCTCGGCGAGCCCGACCCAGGCCGACACGTGCACCGCCTCGGTGTCGAGCGCCCGCCACAGCGGGTAGAGCGACTGCAGCCAGCCGAACAGTGGCTTGTCGGTCATGGGCGGGTAGGCACGCGTCAGGTTCTGGAACAGGTGGTGGTGCGTGTTGATCAGTCCCGGTGTCACCAGGCAGTCGGTCGCGTCGATCGTGGTCGCGCCGGCGGGCACCTCACCCGTGCCGACGGCCTCGACCAGGCCGTCGGTGATCGCCACCCATCCGTTCGCCAGTTCGCTGCGGTCGGCGTCCATCGTCGCCACGAGACGTGCGTTCGAGATCACCAGGTCGGCCATGCCGACTCCTTTCGGTCAGCGGAGCGAGTCGATGATCGCCGCGATGTCGTCGACGGTCGTGAGCGGGTTGACGAGGCAGAGTCGCAGGACCGTCTCGCCGTGCCACGACGTCGGCACGACGAACGACTCCTCGGCGGCCAGCTGGGCGTCACTCCAGGCGTGGTACTGCTCGGCGGTCCAGCCGAGCCGCCGGAACATCACGATCGACAACTCGGGTTCGACCACCAGTTCGCAGTGGTCGCTGGCACGGACCAGTTCGGCACCCTCGTGGGCGACCGTGAGCGTCGTCTCGACCGCGTCACGGTACGCGTGCGTGCCGTGCGTCGCGAGGCTGAACCACAGCGGGAGGCCGCGCGCCCGGCGCGACAGGTGGTGGGCGTAGTCGCTCGGGTTCCAGTCGTCGTCGTCGTGGAGCACGTCGAGATATTCGGCCTGCTGGGTGTGGGCCGCCTTGGCGATCCGGGGGTCGCGGTACAGCAGCGCGCAGCAGTCGAACGGGGCGAACAGCCACTTGTGGGGATCGACGATGAAGCTGTCGGCGCGTTCGACCCCGACGAACTTGTCACGAACCGACGGTGCCGCGAGGGCGGCGCCACCGTAGGCACCGTCGACGTGGAACCAGACGCCGAGGTCGTCGGCGACGTCGGCCGCACCGGTCAGGTCGTCG
>JAGQSS010000062.1:0-11399 GCA_020439405.1 Ilumatobacter sp.
TCCAGCGCCCGGCCGCCGTCGAACAGCTCCGGACCCTCGGCCGACAGGTCGACGTGCCGGTCTACTCAGACCCGGAAGATCCGATCCTCACCGCCTACCAGGGGGTCGAGGAGGCCAAGCGCCTCGGTCGCGACGTCGTCATCGTCGACACCGCCGGCCGCCTGTCGATCGACGCCGAGATGATGGAGCAGGTGCGCCTGATCTCTGGTGCCGTCTCGCCGAACTACACGTTTCTCGTCATCGACGCCATGACCGGTCAGGACGCCGTCCAGACCGCCGAGGCGTTCCACGAGACGCTCCAGATCGACGGGGTCATCCTGTCGAAGCTCGACGGTGACGCCCGTGGCGGCGCCGCCTTGTCGGTCAAGGAAGTGATCGGTCGCCCGATCGCGTTCGCCTCCACCGGCGAGAAATTGGACGCGTTCGAGCAGTTCCACCCCGACCGCATGGCGTCGCGGATCCTGGGCATGGGCGACGTCCTCACCCTCATCGAGCAGGCCGAGAAGGCGTTCGAGGCCGACCAGGCCGAACAGGCGGCCGCCCGCATGCTCGAGGGCGAATTCACCCTCGACGACTTCCTCGAGCAGATGCAGGCCATCAAGAAGATGGGTTCGCTCAAGAGCATCATGTCGATGATGCCGGGCATGCCGAAGGAGCTGAAGAACGCCGAGATCGACGACGCGATGCTCGTGCCGATCGAGGCGATGATCAGCTCGATGACCTTCGAGGAGCGAGCCCGCCCTCAGATCATCAACGGCAGCCGGCGGGCCCGGATCGCCAAGGGTGCCGGCGTCGAGCCCGGCGAGGTGAACCGCCTCGTCAAGCAGTTCGGCGACATGCAGAAGATGATGAAGAAGATGGGCATGACCGGCGGCGGCAAGAAGGGCAAGGGCAAGCGTGGTGGCTTCCCCGGGCTCGGCGGCCTCGGCGCGATGAAGGACATGCCCGACATGGCCGAACTCCAGGAGATGATGGGCCAGGGTGGCCCGGGCGCGCCGGGTCAGCTGCCCGGCGGCTTCAATCCGCCGCGTTGACGGCCGGCTCAGGCCGACAACAGCGCCGTCGACACGACGGCGACCGGCGTCGTCCGTGCCAGCCGGCGTGAGAGCATGCGGTCGGTGCGTGCCGCCGACGACGGCAGCACGATCCGGTCGGTCGGGTGTTCGGCGACCACGGTGGCGAGCTCGAACGCCGGGTCGGGGCCGGCGGCGACGATCGTGCCGACGACGCGGCCCGGACGGCTGATGCCGACGGCGAGTCGTTCGAGGTAGCTCCACGCGGCGCTCGTCACGCTCGTGCCGAGCTCATGGGCACGTTCGCGGAGTGCGTAGCTCGCTCGTCCGGTCGTCAAGACGACCAACAGCACGTGATCGTCGGCGTCGCTCAACGCGTCGAGCGACGTCGTGCCATCAGGGGCGGTGGGATCGACCAGCACCACGGTGGCGCGGCCGGAGTGGTTCGACGGTGATGTGTTCACGGGGGTGGTGCCTCCGTCGTCTCGGGGGTGGTCGCCTCGACGGTACGGAAGCGATGTGTCGGGTGCGTGAACGGCATGTGGCGAGCCGGTCGGGTCCGGTGAGACTTCGGTCACGAATTCGGCAGAACGACGGTGACGTTCGGATTCGCGTCGGACGCCGCTAACCTTTCGTGGTTCTCAAATTCGCCTGTAGGAGACAGTTCATGGCAGTCAAGCTGCGCCTCACTCGAGTCGGCAAGAAGAAGCAGCCCCAGTACCGCATCGTCGCGGCCGACGCCCGTTCGCCGCGCGACGGTCGTTTCATCGAGATTCTCGGTCACTACGACCCGCGGCAGGAGCCGTCTGGCCTCACCGTCGACAACGACAAGGCCGTGAAGTGGCTGAGCGAGGGCGCCCAGCCGACCGAGCGAGTGGCGAAGCTGCTCGAGATCTCGGGTGCGATGGAGCAGTTCAAGGCCGCCAAGTGAGCGACCAGGCTGCACCCACCGCCGTTGCCGTCCTGACCCACATCGTCACCTCCATCGTCGATCACCCCGATTCGGTGACGGTCGACGAGGTCACCGACGAGGGCAAGCTCCGTCTCGACGTCCGCGTCGCCGACGGCGATCTCGGTCGTGTGATCGGCCGCCGTGGCCGCACCGCTGCGAGCATTCGCACGGTCACCCGTGCTGCTGCGTCGAAGGACGGCGTCGACCTCGACATCGAATTCCTCGACTGACCCCCATTTCGGCCGGATCGCCCGATCGCTGCGTTCCGCCTCGCCGCTCGTTGCCGAGAGGCAACTCGGGCTCGTCGCGCCTTGCGCTCGAACGATCCGATCCGAAATGGGCAGACGAAGCGAAGAGACTCGGATCCCGAGCCCTTGCAGGGTTCGGGATTCTGCGTTTTCGGGTCAGCACGGCTGGCCCTCCTCCGGCGGTACGTTGGCGGGCATGACGGACGTGCCGGAGGGGTTGTTGGAGGTCGGGCGGTTCGGGCGGGCACACGGGGTGCGTGGCGACCTGTTCGTCGACCTCACCACCGACCGCACCGAGCGCGTCGACGTCGGCGCCCGCCTGTGGGCGCGCGGCGCCTGGCGCACGATCGAGCGGTCGAACCGGGCCAACCAGCGGTTCCGGGTGCATGTCGTCGGCATCGACGACCGCAGCGCCGCCGAGGCGCTCACCGGGGCGCAGCTGTACGCCGAGCCGATCGACGATCCCGACGCCCTCTGGATCCACCAGTTAGTGGGTGCCGAGGTGGTCGAGGCCGACGGCACCGCTCGTGGCCGTTGTGTGTCGGTGATCGACAATCCCGCATCCGACCTGCTCGAACTCGAGTCGGGCGCCCTCGTCCCGGCGGCATTCGTCACCGCCGTCGACACCGACGCCGACCCGGTCCTCGTCACGATCGAGCCGCCCGAGGGGCTGTTCGACCTCATCGAGGGCTGACGTGCGGATCGACGTCTTCACCCTGTTCCCGGGCCTCGTCGACGGGTTCTGCTCCGACAGTCTGCTGGGCAAGGCCCGCGACAACGGCCTGCTCGACCTGCGACTGCACGACCCGCGCGACCACACGTCCGACGTCCACCGCACCGTCGACGACGCGCCGTTCGGCGGCGGCGCCGGCATGTTGATGAAGCCCGAGCCGCTGTTCGCGTCGGTCGAGGCGGCCGATCCGCCCCGGCCGCTGTTCCTGCTGGGTCCCGGCGGACGCACGTTCGACCAGGGAGTGGCCCGTGAACTCGCCGACCTCGACGGGTTCAGCCTGCTGTGCGGCCGGTACGAGGGCATCGACCACCGGGTTCACGAACACCTCGTCGACGGAGAGCTGAGCATCGGCGACGTCGTGCTCAACGGGGGCGAGGTGGCGGCGTGCCTGGTGGTCGAGGCGGTCGTGCGGCTGCTGCCGGGCGCGATGGGCAACGCCCAGAGCCCGGTCACCGAGAGTTTCGGGGCGACCGGCCTGCTCGAGGAGCCTCATTTCACCCGTCCGGCCGACTTCCGGGGCTGGACGGTGCCCGACGTGTTGCGCAGTGGCGACCACGCTCGCGTCGCCCGCTGGCGGCACGCACAGGCCCTGCACCGGACGATCGCGGCCCGTCCCGACCTGATCGACGCCCGCGGCGGTCTCACAGATGATGAGCGCGCGCTGTTGGAAGAGTTCCCCACACTCCCGTATCATTGATCCGCCCCTGTGGCACGCATCTGCCCGGACGGCACGAGATCGAGAGAGACCCATGAAGACGACCGACATCATCGACAACGACTCGCTCCGCGACGACATCCCCGAGTTCTTCCCCGGTGACGAACTCAAGGTCCACGTGCGCGTGGTCGAGGGTGGCAAGGAGCGTGTCCAGGTCTTCCAGGGCAACGTCATCAAGCGCCAGGGCAGCGGCCTGCAGGAGACCTACACGGTCCGCAAGCTGAGCTACGGCGTCGGTGTCGAGCGCACGTTCCCGATCCACGCCCCCACGGTGCAGAAGATCGAGGTCGTGAAGCGTGGCGACGTCCGCCGCGCCAAGCTGTACTACCTCCGCGACCGCATCGGCAAGGCCGCCAAGGTCCGCGAGAAGCGCGAGTTCTGACCCGCGATCGTTCGAACCAGGCGCGCGGCGCCTGGGGCGAATCCCGAGCCGCACGGCATCTGCGGTCGCTCGGTTTCGACATCGTCGACGAGCAGTGGCGCGCGCCCGAGGTCGAGTTGCGCGGCGACATCGATCTCGTCGCCCGTCGTGACGACCTCGTGGTGTTCTGCGAGGTGAAGGCCCGTCGGGCGGGTTCTCCGGGCGGCGCCGTGTCGGCGGTGACGCCCGCCAAGCAGGCACAGGTCCGCATCCTGGCCGAGAGCTGGCTGCGGGCGGCGGGGTCCCCGCCCGTCGACGTCCGGTTCGACGTCGTGGCGATCGACGGCGTCCGGCTCACGCACTACGAAGCCGCGTTCTGACGGTCAGCTCAGGACGGTCCAGGCCACCAGCGCGGCCGTCGTGAGCAGACCGATCGACAAGACGACATAGTCGGTCGTCCGGGCCTTGAACTTTCGGTGCGGGTTGTACCCCATCGACTCCAGTATCGCCAGTATCTTCGGAAAACATGTGGCGAGCTGCGCTGGTCGGCCTTCTCGGGCTCTCACCGGCCGCTTCCGACCCCCTGGTCCCGGTACCGGAGGGGTGTACGGTCCCGACCGCACCGCACGTGGTGTTCGTCGGGGAGATCGTCGACCGCGACTATCGGACGGTGCGTTTCGAGATCGATCGGGTCCGTTCGGGCGATCCCGATCCGTTCGCGTTCGACGGCGACCTGATCGACATCCGGTACGGCCTCGACGCCCAGTACCTCGACGACGGCGAGACGTATCTCGTGTCGGCGGTGGTGCACCCCGACCTCGGGTTGTTGACGTCGCGGGTGTCCGACCCGATCGAGCACTTCGGCGGCGACGAGGTGATCGGCGTGTCCGAGACCGACGTCGACTGCCCGGAGATCGACGACCCGATGCGGACCCTGCACGTCGACGGCACGTCGGTCGAGACCAGCTTGCTCCAGCCGTTCTTCGACGCCCGAGTGCGCATCCTCGGCGCGGTGCTGCTCCCGATGGCGATCGCGTTCGGGGCGATCTTCGCGCTCGCGACGTTCCGGCTCAGCCTGTCGGGGCTCTTCAACGCCGTCAGACCGTCGCGGCGATGAGACCGCGCGCTTCGGCGAGCGCCTCGGGCCACCGGTCGATCTCGATCTCCTCGGCCGGTCCGTCGGGGCGGCAGCGCACCAGCATCGCCGCCTCGACCGGCGCGCCGAGCAACTGCTCGACCACGACGCCGTAGACGGCGAGCTGGCGTCGGTACCGCGCGATCCGGTCGGCCCGTTGATCGTCGCCCGGATCGTCGGGCCACTGATCGGTCTTGTAGTCGACGATGATGCCGCCGGCGGGCGTCTCGACGAACAGGTCGAGGTAGCCCTCGACGGTGCGCCCGCCGACCGGTGCAGCGATGAACAGCTCGCGGTGGTGGGGGAGGTCGAGTGCCCGTCGGACGATCGGCGCTGCGATCGCCGAGCGGGCGAGGTCGGCGACGGTCGAGTCCATCCCGACGATGCCCTCGGCGGCGCACTGTGCCGCTGCCTCGGCGTCGATGTCGGCACCGGTGCGCAGATCGGCGTATTGCAGCACGGCGTGCACCGCACGCCCCACCGCGGTGCCGTACCGCCCGCGTTGCCAGGGCGGCAGATCGAGGTCGACGGCGCCCTTGTCGAGGCCCGGGTCGGTGTCGGCCTCGCCGGCGAGATACGTCGCACTTACACTCGGCCGGAAGCGGGCCTCGGCGAATGCCCGTCGTCGCGCTGCCTCCCACGCTTCGTACTCCGGCCAGTCGAGTTCGGGAGCGTCGGGGCGGTCGACGACGAAGCGTCCGGCCGTCGGCGACAGCGGTCGGGCTCTCGACGAGTCGTCGGCGGCGCCGTTCGCGAACAGGAGGCGACCGCTCTCGGCGGTCTCGCCGGGCTTGCTGTCGGGGTAGCGGTGCAATGAGACGATCAGGTGGTCGACGGCCCGGGTGCAGGCGACGTAGAGCAGGCGTCGCCGTTCGGCGTCGCTCATCTGCTCGTCGATGGGGATGAAGTCCTCGAAGATCGAGTCGGGCGTCGACGTGTTGGAGATGGTCCAGGTGTCCTGGAACCAGACGACGGCGTTCGACTTGATGGCGTACGGCTTGGTGGTCATGCCCGACAGGACGGTGATCGGGAACTCGAGGCCCTTGGCGGCGTGGACGGTCATGATGCGCACGGCGTCGTCGTCGTGTTCGGGGAGGATCGTGTCGGCGTTGCGGCTCTCGCTGGCGAGCAGGTGGACCCACGCGAGGTAGCGCCGGAGCCCGTGTCCGCCGGCGTCGCTCCAGGCTCGTGCCTGATCGATCACGTAGCGGACACGCCGCCACACGTCGCGGGCGTCGGTGCGGTCGAGGGCGACGTCGAGCACGCGCCGGTCGTCGACGAGCGTCGAGAGCAGATCGGCCGGGCTCATCCGACTCGCCTTGCGAGCCAGCGAGCCGAGGTGCTGGAGGGCTTCGCCGACGGGATGGTCGACGAGTTCGGCGGGGGTGTCGTCGTCGGGCCGCCACCAGACGGTCCAGCGTCCGCCGGCCGCCTTCCACTCGTAGAGCTCGACGTCGCTGCAGCCGTAGAGCGGGGTTCGCAGGGCCGCCACCAGCGCCAGCTCGTCGGTCGGGTCGGCGGCGGCGCGGAGCGCGAGCATCAGGTGGCGGATCTCGGTGGTGGCGTACACCACCGAACTGTTCTCGGCCCGGTACGGGACGCCGCGCTCGTCGAGCGCCGCTTCGAGGGCCGGCAGCGAGGTGCGGGCCGGGAGCAAGACGGTGATGTCGCCGGGTCGGCACGGGCGCAACTCGACGACACCGTCGTCGTCTTCGTCGGTGACCTGCCACCGGTCGACCAGCGCCGTGACGACCGCATCGGCGGCGTCGGCGGCCTCGCGTCGGCGGATCTCGTCGGCCTTCGCGCGGCCGAGGTCGTCGTGTTCGGCGAGCCCGAACACGGTCACCGAGCCGTGGTCGAGGAAGTGGCGTCGGCCCGGCGTGAGGGCTTGGTATGCGGGTTGGGTGTCGGGCTGCTCGACGATCAGCTCGCCGAAGACGGCGTTGACCCAGTCGAGCACCGGACGCGAGGACCGGAAGTTGGCCGACAAGATCTCGGTGTCGGCGCCGACCTGTTCGGCCGCTTGCATGTACTGGGCGATGTCGGCGCGACGGAAGCGGTAGATCGACTGTTTCGGGTCGCCGACGATGAACAGTCGACCGGGGAGCGGGCGCAGCGACCGCCAGTCGGTGTCGTGGGCCGGATCGTCGGGCGCAGCGCTCAGCCGGACGGCGATCTCGAGCTGGATCGGGTCGGTGTCCTGGAACTCGTCGAGCAGGATGCGCGTGTAGCGCTCGTGGAGCGCCCGCCGGATGTCGGGATGCCGGGCGACGAGACGTCGTGCCAGGACCAGCAGGTCGTGGAACTCGAGTGTGCCGGCCGCCGCCCGCTCGGTCGCGGCATCGAGCACCCATCGTCCGAACACGACACCGAGGACCCGACGTCGACGTTCACGGACGGCGGCGAGCAGCGCTCGGGCGTCGGCAGCGAGCGCTTGTTGGTCGGCGCGCAGGGCGGTCAACCCCTCGGGGTCGAACCCGGCCTGCTTCCAGGTCGTCTTCGAGCCACAACGCGTGACCTTCTCGCAACGGACTTCGAGTTGGACGATCCGGGCGACGCGCTCACCGAGTCGGTCGCTCTCGAGCCCGGCGTTCGCCGCGGCGCTGAGTTCGGCGAGCCGGCCAGCCTGCTTGTCGTCGTCGGGGACGGGCGTGTCGCAGAGCGCGAGGACCCGTCGGAAGAACGGGTCGGCGTCGAGGAGCCAGTCGCCCGGGTCGGAGCGGTCGACCCGGGCGTCGACGAGGTCCCAGTTCTCGTGGAAGCTGATCGCGAGCCGACGGCCGCCGCTCTCGAGCCGGAAGTTGTCGAGCTGGCACAGCTCGACCAGTTCGCTGCCGCCCGCCACGACGCCGCCCTCCGGCGTGGGGTCGTCGAGCAGGCGGTCGACGAGGGCGTCCCAGCGCTCGGTGAACGCCAGCTGGCTCTCGAGTTCGTCGAGCACCGAGAAGCCCGGTGGCAGCTCGGCGGCGATCGGGAAGTCGTTCAGCAGACGCCGGGCGAAGGCGTGGAGCGTGCCGATCGGAGCGTGGTCGAGCGCCGCGACGGCATCGGTTTCGCCGGCGTCGGCGAGCGCGGCGCGCAGCCGATGACGGAGTTCGGCGGCCGCCTTCTCGGTGAAGGTGATGGCGGCGATCGAGCCGATGTCGACACCCGAGCGCACGAGTGCGACGATGCGCCCGACCAAGCTCGTCGTCTTGCCGGCGCCCGCGCCCGCTTCGACGAACAGGTTGGCCATCAGGTCGGTCGCGATCCGGTCGCGCGCCTGCTGGTCGATCGGGGCGCTCATCGTTCGTCCTCCCTGACGTCGTCGGCGTCGCCGAACCAGGGGTCGAGTCGGGGGTCGTGCTGCTTGCGGTTCCATTCGCCGTATCGCTCGTCGACGCCGAGGCCGTCGGGCTGGCAGTAGTCGCACTCGACGTAGAACGTGAACTTCGGCGGGTCGGTGACGGCAGGGAACAGGCCCGACTCGATGCCGCCCACCAGCCAGCCGAGGTCGTCGGTGACCCGTTGCCACACGTCGTCGTCGAACGAGTACCCGAATCGCTCGTAGCCGCCGCGATCGAAGAAGCCGTATTCGGCCCGCACCGGGGTGGTCGAGCCCGGGGTCTCGCCGATGGTCGCCAACGCCGCGGCGGCGTAGATCGGGAGCTGGAACTTCGTGCGTCCCTCGGTCGGGTCGGCGCGGTCGATTTTCTTGAACTTGTCGGCCTTGCCGGTCTTGTGGTCGACGATGACCAACTCGCCCGTCGCCGTACGGTCGATGCGATCGGCGGCACCGAACACCGCGAGCGATCGTCCGTCGTCGCCGATCGGCAGCGACACCTCGACGTCGGGTGGGCGCCCGAAGCGCAGCTCGGAATGGACGACCCGGGCGCCACGCGCCGCGGCCAACGCGCCGTCGCGGACGAACCAGTTGAACAGTTCGGCGCGGACCGACGGCCGTTGGAGGAACCAGTTGGCGGCCCGACCGGTGCGACCGGTCTGCTCGAAACGATCCGCGGTCTCGGCGAAGATCCGGTCGAGCGCCGCGGTCGCTTCGGGTGACCAGCCGTCGGGGCCGGGTTGGGGGATGTCGCCGTCGATCACGTGGCGGTGGAACACGTCGAGCGCCTCGTGGATGACGTTGCCGCGTTCCATCGGCGACAGCCCGAGTTCGTCGGCCGGGTCGTCGATCGGGCGGACCCCGAGCAGGTAGCGCATGAAGTAGGCGTGGGGGCACGACGGCCACAGCTCGATCTGCGACGCCGACACCGGCCGGGGGAAGTGGTCGATCGCGACACCGCTCAGGTCGCCGTCGTACTCGGTCAGTCGGTCGCTGCGACGCCCGGCCCGGAGCAGCAGGGCACGGGTCGCGGCCGTGTCGTCGGCGCAGCCGGCGACCAGCGCGTCGACGCCCGACGCCGCGGCGACGGCGCGCGAGCGGAGCCGGTGCTCGTGCGGCGACCCCGGGAACTCGCACGCCGCGAGACCGGCGTGATGGCTCGGCACCTTGGCGGTGGCGACGTGGGGGAGGTGTTCGGCGACCCACCGCGACGGCAACCGGTCGGTGGTGGCCCGCAGATCGCCGCGTGGGGTGTTGACGACGAGCGCCGCCGACGTGGTCGCGTGGGACAGGAAGCTCCGATGGATGCGATTCGCCCGTGCGTCGGACGAGGCGAGGCCGGCCGTTCGCCGATCGGCGTCGGACACGAGCGGATCGGTCGGTGGCGGCGGAGGGAGGAGGCCGTCGGCGGCGCCGAGCACCACCGTGAGGTCGGCGCCGAGACCGACGGTGCCGGCGAGCGAGCCGATGGTGATGCCGTCGCCGAGCCGGCCGAGCCGACCCGGGGCGGCTTCGAACTCTGCGGCGAATGCGGCGCGGAACTCGCTGCGGGTGACCGGTTTGCCGACGGTGTCGAGATAGCGCAGGCGGTCGAGGACGCGGTTGGCGTGGTCGGAGGCGAGCCGTTCTGCCTCGTCGAGCTGATCGAGCACCGAACGGCCGAGTCGGACGAGCACTTGACGTTCGCACCACGCTGCCCAGTCGCTCCAGCTGCGGGTTCGTGAGCGCGGTCCGAGATCGCGGCGGAGGTCGTCGACGAACGCCGACAGCGCCTCGGCGTCGTCCGCGTGACGGTCGCGATCGGTCGCCCGCATCGCGGCGGCGTGCGACGCCAACCGCGGCGTCCAGTGCCCGTCGGTGCTGACGCCGGCGGCACGAGCCCGGCGTTCCCAGGCGGCGACCGACACGCGGTTGCCGTCGGGACCGTTGACGGGGACGTCGGCCAACAGGTCGAACAGCTCGGTGCGCCGGAGCCCCCGCCGGTCGAGGTCGAGCAGGTCGAGGAGGAAGCGGGGGACGAGCCGCTCGGTCACGAGGGTGCCCGGTCGACCGTTCCAGGGCAGCCCGGCAGCCTCGAGATGGTGCTCGACGAGCCGGGCGTACGGGCGATCGGTGGGCCAGACGAGCGCCATGCGGGCGAACGGGACACCGCTGCGGGCGGCGTCGACCAGGTGGCGGACGGCGTGTCGGACCTCCTCGTCGGCGTCGGTGGTGGACACGACCCGGGTGTCGGGCGGCACGGCGGGGGTCGCACGGTCGACGGGATCGACGGTGGCGTCGAGTGCGGCGGCGAACTCGAGGGTCTCGGCGTCGACCGCGGCGACGCCGCTCCACTCGACGAGCACCTGGAGATCGGTGATGTGACCGAGTGCCCGGAACAGCTCGGCCGACAACCCGCGATCGATGCGGGGGAGGAAGACCACCGCCCGCTCGAACGGACGTGCGCCGTTGCGGACGGCGTCGATCGCCGCCGTGACGAGGTCGGCCTCGTCGTACCACTGCCCGGCCAGGCGTTCGGCGACCATCGACGAGACGCGTGCCGCCTCGCGGCCCCGGCTCGATGCGCCGCGCAGTGCGGCGGCGCCGAGCGGGCCGACCATCCGGAGTTCGCGGTGCAGGTCGCGCAGGCTCGTCACCGTCGAGGGGTGGTCGGCCACCGGTGCGTAGTGGCCCGGAGCGTGCCGGAGGACCTCGCGGACGGTGATGTCGATCAGCGGCGTGCTCACCGGCCGTCGGCCGGCCGCGGCCAACTCGGCGCCGGCGATGCGTTCGGCCAACCGGCCGGGCGTCACCAGCTCGATCGCGGCCACGCCGCCGTCGGCGCCGAGCCGACGACGGGCGGTGACGCCGACCGCGTTCGTCGGGACGATCACCGTCACCGGTGCGAGTGGGTCGCCCTGCTTCGCCTCACGCACCGCAG
>JAGQSS010000062.1:11499-14009 GCA_020439405.1 Ilumatobacter sp.
CCGGCACGAACGGCACCCTCGATGGTGGCCGGCCCGATGCCGCCGTCGACCTCGAGATCGACGGTGTCGCTCAACCCGCGCTCGTCGAGCATCGCTCGGACCTCGGCGATCTTGCGCTCCATCGTCGCGATGTACGCCTGACCGCCGAAGCCGGGGTTGACGGTCATGACCAGCACGAGATCGACGAGGTCGAGAACGTGCTCGATCGCCGAGGCTGGCGTCGCCGGGTTGAGCGCCACGGCGGCGCGTGCACCCATGCCGTTGATGTTGTCGAGGGTCCGGTGGAGATGGGGGGCCGTCTCGGCGTGGACGATCAGCCGGGAACAGCCCGCGTCGACGTACTGCTGGGCCATGAGGTCGGGGGTCAACACCATGAGGTGCGCCTCGAACGGCACCGTGCAGTGCCGACGGGCGGCGGCGATGACGTCGGGCCCGAAGGTGAGGTTGGGCACGAACTGGCCGTCCATGACGTCCCACTGGATGTGGTCGACGCCGGCCGCTTCGAGCGCGGCGACCTCGTCGCCGAGGCGGGCGAAGTCGGCCGGGAGGACCGACGGGACGATCTGGATGGATCGGGTCACGGCCGAGAACCTAGTGGTCGGCGTCTCAGTCGTCCTCGTCGTCGTCGCCCCACGACTCCCATTCCTCTTCGTCCTCGTCCCACGCCTCGTTGCGCTGATCGACCTTGGCGCGCCAGTTCTCCGCCTCGCCCTTGGTCGGGTACGGCCCCATCATGTCCTCGGCCGGGCCGCGCTCGTCGGCCGGTACGGCGACGTTGCGCCGGAGGTCCCAGTACCACTCCGTGTCGGGGTTGCTCATGCCACCAGCATCGCGGACGGGCGGCCGTGCTGCCTAGGCTCGAACGGGTGACCTCCCGGCCCGACGACTCGCGCAACGACGCGTCCGACACGACCGTGCTCCGACCCGAACGGTTCATCGCCGGCGGTGAGGCGATGGCGCACGAGCCCGACGGCAAGGTCGTGTTCGTCCGCGGTGGCATCCCGGGCGACGAGGTGGCGGTCACCACGACCGAGCGCAAGGGGGGATGGAGCCGAGCGGTCGTCGACGAGGTGATGACCGCCGGGCCGGAACGGGTCGAGGCACCGTGCCCGCAGCGGCGGCGCGGGTGTGGCGGTTGCGACTGGCAGGAACTCGCCGTCGACGCGCAGCTCCGCCACAAGGTCGAGATCGTCCGTGACGCGTTCCGACGCACCGCCAAGCTGCCCGACGCCACGATCACGGCCGGAGCCGCGGTGCCGTCCGAGGCGTATCGGACGACGGTCCGGGTCGTCGGCGGACCCGACGGGCGGGCGTCGTACCGCGCCGACCGCTCGCATGACGTCGTCCATGCCGACGGATGTCTGATCGCACACCCGTCGCTGCGGGCGCTGATCGACACGATCGAGGTGCCCGAAGGGCTCGAGGTCACGTTGCGGGTGTCGGCGGCGACCGGCGAGCGGACCGCCCGCTGGGACCGCCGCCACGGCGACGTGCGAGGGCTCCCGCCCGACGTCGCCGTCGGCTCCGACGCGTTCCTGACCGAGCGCGTCGCCGGTCACCGCTTCCGGGTGTCGGCCGGGTCGTTCTTCCAGAGCGGCAACGATGCCGCCCAGCTGCTGGTCGACGCGGTGCGGCGCCTCGCTCCCGAGCTCGAGGGCGCCGGGGCCGTGCTCGACGCGTACGCAGGGGTCGGCCTGTTCGCGGTGGCGGCGACCGACCCGTCGTCGTACGTCGTGACGGTCGAGAGTTCGCGGACCGCTGTCGCCGATGCCGCACACAACCTGGCCGGCCGACGGGCGTCGGTCGAACTCGGTCAGGTCGGTCGGTGGCGTCGCCCCGACGGCCTGGCGATCGACGTGGCGATCGCCGACCCGGCACGGTCGGGTCTCGGTCGTCCGGGCGCTGCGGCCGTCGTGAGTGCCCGCGCACCGGTCGTCGTGGTGGTCAGTTGCGATCCGGTCGCCGCCGCCCGGGATGCCGCATTGCTACACCAGCACGGCTATCGCCACGACGGCACCGAGGTGCTCGACCTGTTCCCGCACACGCACCACGTCGAGTGCGTCACCCGGTTCGTGGCGGCGCGTCTCAGCTGACGGCGATGCGGTCGATGACCGCGGCGAGTTCGACCGGTGCACTGAACATCGGCCAGTGGCCCGAGTCGAGGTCGACGAGCCGGAGCGCGTTCGAACTCGCGAGCTCCGGCAGGTCGCCCGCGTCGATCCACTCCTGCACATCGCTCGGTCCGAACTCGGGGCAGATCACGGTGACGGGGACGTCGTAGCGACGGTCGTCGTGGAGCTCGACCACGGCGGTCGCGACGCCCGCGGCGACCGGGACCGCGGCGTCGGCGATGACGGCACGCATCGACTCGTCGAGGTCGTCGCTGTCGGGCCCGGCGAACGGTTCCCACCCGGGGAACGCCATCACGCCGTCGACGATGGGGAAGAACTCGGCGTACGTCGAGCCCGGTGTTCCGGGAAAGCCGCCGAGCAGTGCGATCGCCGCGATCG
>JAGQSS010000630.1 GCA_020439405.1 Ilumatobacter sp.
TCCGACACCCGACCCGGCGCGTGCTGGAGTCAGGGGGCGTCGAAGCGGATGACGGCGTCGAGGCGGTGGGGGAGGAGGCCGAGCTCCTCGACGAGGTCGGCGTCCCACCGATCGCCGCTCGGAGGTTCGCTGATCACGATGCACCCCGGGCGCCGCACGCACCCGGCTCCCATTCGCAGGGTGACCTCGGGCGGACCGAACCCGCGGGCGGTGACGAGATCGAAGCCCGGATCGCGTTCCTCCGCCACATCCCGAACCACGTCGCCGGCGTCGCGGCACCAGACGTCGACGTGGTCGAAGCCGAGCCGTCGTGCGGCACGGGCCAGGAAGTCGGTCCGCTTCTCGCGTCGGTCGAGCAGGACGATCTCCAGATCCGGGCGAGCGTCGGCGATCACCAGGCCGGGCAGTCCCCCGCCCGCACCGAGATCGATCAGGCGACCACCGCGTCCGACGATCGCAGTCACGTAGTGCTCGGCATGGGCGACCGCCTCGTCGATCGGGCGGTCGCCGAAAAAGCCGAAACGCTGCGCCTGGCGCAGCGTTTCGAACAGTTCGGGGTGATACGTCACGGTCGGACGATCGATTCGATCAGGCGGGGCTGATGACCACCCGGCGATTGGGCTCGTCACCCTCGGATCGACTGGTGACACCGTCGATGTCCGTGATCGCGTCGTGGACGACCTTGCGGTCGGCCGACGACATCGGCTCGAGCGCCTTGGTGGCGCCGGCCTCGATGACCTGACCGGCGACGGCCATCGCGAACTTCTCGAGCGCGGCCTTGCGCTTCTCGCGGTAGCCACCGACATCGATGCGCAGCCGCGTCTCGTGATCGCCGAGGCGACGCTGCGACGAGACCCGGGCGAGATCCTCGACGGCGGTCAGCGTGCGGCCACCGGGGCCGACGAGCAGGCCGAGACCCTCGCCGGACACCCGGACGTCGATCTCGGTCCCGTCGATCTCGACGTCGGTCGTGGCGTCGGCACCGAATGCGGCGGCCAACCCGTTCATGAAGGCGACGGCGGCGTCGCCGACCTCGGTCGGGCTGACGTCACTCTCGTTCGTCTCGTCGTGTTCCATGGCAAGTTGCTCCTTCTGTGTCCGCTGCTTCTTCGGCCGGCGTCCCTGTCCGTTCGAGGACGACCGTGATTGATCCTGGGACCGTTGCTGTTGCTGATCGTTCGACGATGCCGACACATCGGCGGTCACCGCGGCGTCGTCGCCCCGGTTGTCGCCACTGCGCTGGTCGGATCGGTCGCGGCCGCTCGACCGCTTCGACTTGCTGCCGCGGCGACGGTCGCGACGGTCCTGCTTCGGGCGAACCTGCGTCGGCTTCACCCGTGCCCGCACACGGGCCTCGG
>JAGQSS010000631.1 GCA_020439405.1 Ilumatobacter sp.
TGCCCGGCTTTATGATTCCTGCCTTCTCGCGTGCGATGTCGACGGTCGTCGGTCCGGCGAACTCGGTGTGGTCGAGCGCGATGTTCGTGACGACGGCGACCTGGGCATCGACGATGTTGGTGGCGTCCCAGCGCCCCAACATGCCGACCTCGACGACGGCGACGTCGACGGCGACGTCGGCGAACCAGCGGAACGCCGCAGCGGTGACCGCCTCGAAGTAGGTCGGACGGACCCCGGTGATCGCCTCCATGTCGGCGACGCCGGCGATGACCTCGCCGAACTCGTCGTCGCTGATCGGTTCGCCGTTGCGCTTGATGCGCTCGTTGACCCGTTCGAGGTGCGGGCTCGTGTACGTGCCGACGGTCAGACCCTGTGCCATGAGCAATCGGCTGATCATCTGGACCGTCGATCCCTTGCCGTTGGTGCCGGTCACATGGATGACCGGTTGGGCGAGATGCGGGTCGCCCATCGCCGAGCACAGTCGGGAGATCGGCTCGATCGACGGGCTGTCGACGCGACCGGTCTTGTCGTACGACGCATGGTCGTCGAGGTACGCGAGGGCGGACTCGTAGTCCATCACTTGAACGCTCCGGGGGTCAGCTGGCGGCGCGGCGCGGGCGGCTCGACGAGCTCTTGCGCGGCACCAGCGTGGGGTTGGTCTTGTCGCGCACGGTGTCGGCGTCGATGAGGACCTTGCCGACGTCGTCGCGGCCGGGCAGCTCGTACATCGTGTTGAGCAGCACCTCTTCGAGGATGGCCCGCAGGCCACGGGCGCCTGTGCCACGCAGGATCGCGAGATCGGCGACCGCCTCGAGGCCGTCGGCGGTGAACTCGAGCTCGACCTCTTCGAACCCGAACACCTTCTGGTACTGCTTGACCAGGGCGTTCTTCGGCTCGGTGAGGATCTTCATGAGCGCTTCGCGGTCGAGCGACCGGACCACGCCGACCATCGGCAGACGACCGATGAACTCGGGGATCATGCCGAACTTGACGAGGTCTTCGGGCAGCACCTGGGCGAACAGCTCGCCGGGGTCGCGGTCGGCCCTCGACTTGACGGTGGCGTTGAAGCCGACACCCTGCTGACCGATCCGCTGCTCGATGATCTGTTCGAGCCCGGCGAACGCGCCGCCGAGGATGAACAGCACGTTCGTGGTGTCGATCGTGATGAACTCCTGGTGCGGGTGCTTGCGCCCGCCCTGGGGCGGCACCGACGCCTGGGTGCCCTCGAGGATCTTGAGCAACGCCTGCTGGACGCCTTCGCCCGACACGTCGCGGGTGATCGACGGGTTCTCGCTCTTGCGGGCGACCTTGTCGATCTCGTCGATGTAGACGATGCCGGTCTCGGCCCGCT
>JAGQSS010000632.1 GCA_020439405.1 Ilumatobacter sp.
CAGTCGTAGAAGCGGCTCCCGATCGGGAACGTGAGCGCGGCGGGCATGTGGATGAAGACGTCCCACTTCCAGTCGGTTCGCCCCGCCTCCAGCACCAGCACGCGGTTGTCGGGGTCGGCGCTGAGACGGTTGGCGAGCGCGCACCCGGCGCTCCCACCCCCGATGATCACGTAGTCCCAGTCGATGACGTCGACGTCGGCCCCGCGCACGCGGTCGAGGATCCTCATGCGATCAGAACAGGACCGTGCCGTCGACGTAACCGAGTTCGAGCAGCTCGGTGGCGGGGGCGGCCTCGGCCAGCGCGGCCCGGATCGGTGCGACGTCGGTGTCGGTCGAGAACCCGGGCAACCAGTCGTCGTGATGGCAGAGCACCGCCCGACGCGGGGCGATCCGGCGGATGTGATCGGCGACGTACGCGGCGAGTGCGCCCTGGATCGGTTCACCGTCGACGTTGGCGCGTCCGGCTGCGGCGACGATCGCGACGTCGGCGTGCAGATCGTCGACGATGCCGGTCCAGTGGCCGCTCGTGTCCTGGTAGAGGATCGTGCCGTCAGGCGTCTCGATCAGGAAGAGCAACGCTCCGCCGTCGCCGCGAGGGCTGTGGCCGACCATCGAGCCGAGGACGTGTTCGACCGCGGCCGGATCGAGTTGTGTCGTGATGTACGCCATCAGCTCGCTCATGCGGGCCTGCTGTTCCTGCAGGGAGACACCGAGATCGCCGAGACACACCGAGTCGGCCGACTGCATCTCGGCGTGCGACCACACACAGCTGTGCAGGCTGGGGAACACGTGCACCCGGACCCCGTTGCCGAGATCGACGGCTTCGCCGCCCGCGACGCACAGCATCCGGTCGGCGGGCACACCCGCGGCTTCCATCACACGGATCGTCTCGTAACTCCCGACCAGCGTCGCATCGGTGTTGGCCATGATCGTCTCGGCTCCGGCGAGGTGATCGAAGTGCGCATGCCCGACGAGGATCCAGTCGCACTCGTCGATGTCCGCCGCGCCGAGCCCCGATCCCGGGGCGATCGGCGCCCGATCGATGTAGGCGTCGAGGAAGATCGTGAGATCGGCGGTGCGGACCCGGAAAGTAGCGCAGCCGTACCAGTCGAGCGTCGTCGGCATGACCGCAGTCTGCCAAACGAGGCGCCGGCAGTCAGCCGTCCATCGGCATCGAGAAGGTGAACATGCGTCGTGCGTCGATACGGGCGAACGCGGCACCGTCGAGCACCTCGAGCCACGAATCGCCGTACCGCGGCAGGTAGATGTTGAGGAGTGCCTGACGGAACTCGGCGTGGACGGGGTCGTGGACGTCGACCATCGTCGCCGTCCCGTGCACCGTGACGG
>JAGQSS010000633.1 GCA_020439405.1 Ilumatobacter sp.
GCGGCGATGACGCTGACTACATTGCGGGCGGCGGCGGCAACGACACCATCACCGCAGGGTACGGCGACGATATTGTCCATGGCGCGGCCGGCAATGACGCGATCATTGGCGGCTTTGGTGATGACAATCTTTATGGTGGTTTGGATAACGACACGCTGACGGGTGCTGCCGGCGATGACCAGCTGTTCGGCTCGCATGGCGATGACACGCTCTATGGCGGCGGCGATGCCGATGAGCTGACCGGCGGCGTTGGTGGCGACTACCTGGATGGCGGCGATGGTGTGGACGAGGCGCGCTACACGACATCATCGGTTGGCGTGACCGTCGACTTGCTGAACGGCACGGCGTCGGGCGGCGATGCGGCGGGCGACACGCTGGTCGATATCGAGAACCTGTTCGGTTCGGGCAATGACGATACCTTCATCGGCGATGCCGGGTCCAACAGCCTGAACGGCTTCAACGGCAACGACATCCTGCAGGGCGGCGCCGGCGCCGACATCCTGTTCGGCGGCTACGGTTCCGACACGGCGGACTATTCGGACTCGTCGGTGGCGGTGGATGTGCGCCTGCACACCTCCACCGGTGTTGGAGGCACCGCGGACGGCGACACGCTGCTGGCGATGGAGAACGTGATCGGCTCCGACTATGGCGACTTCATCCAGGGCATGAACGGCACCAATGTGCTGACCGGCGGTGATGGCAACGACACGCTGAACGGCCTCAACGGCAATGACACGCTCTATGGCGGTGAAGGCGAGGACGTGCTGATCGGCGGCAAGGGTTACGACGTGCTCGACGGCGGCGGCGGGATCGACACGGCGCGCTACACCAACTCCGACGGGCTGATCCGCATCAACCTCGAGACGGGCTTCACCAGCGGCGCGGGCCATGCCTTCGGCGACACGCTGGTGTCGATCGAGAACATCGTCGGCTCCATCTACAACGACGTGATCACCGGCGATGCGAACACCAATGTGCTGGACGGCTACAACGGCAACGACAAGCTGGATGGCGGCGAAGGCGACGACACGCTGACGGGCGGCACCGGCAACGACACCTTCGTGTTCACCAAGGTACTGTTCGGCGACGACGTGATCACCGACTTCGACGATGGCGTCGACATGCTGGACTTCACCGCGCTCGGTCTCGACGAGACGGACTTCACCATCGCCCAGGCGGGTGCCGACACGGTGCTGACCCTGATCTCCGATCCCGGCCAGACCGTAACCCTGCTCGGCGTCACCGCGACCACAATCGACGCAAGCGACTTCGTGTAGGGCATCCCGCACCGCGGGCAAGCTCAACGCCGATTGCAACGCTGCCCGCATTACGGCACAGTCGAGCC
>JAGQSS010000634.1 GCA_020439405.1 Ilumatobacter sp.
CGTTATCGTCGGCGCCGGGGGTGAAGACCAGCAGCCCGATGTCGGTGGCGGCGACCACGTCGGTGGCGGCGACCGCGACGCCGTTGAGGGTGAGCGACCCTGCGCCCGGCACAGTGTCGATGCGGACTGCGGCCAGCGTATCGCCGTCGACGTCGGAGAAGCCGAAGTCGGAGGCGGAGAAGATATGGGCGGTATCCTCGTTGGTGGTGATCGTCTTGTCCGCACCGGTCGGCGGATCGTCGACCGGCGTGACGTCGACGGTGATGGTCCTCGGCGTGGTGTCGAAGGTCCCGGCGCTGTCCTTGACCGAGAAGGTGAAGCTGGCATAGCCGGAGCCGTTATCGTCGGCGCCGGGGGTGAAGACCAGCAGCCCGATGTCGGCTGCATCAACCACGTCGCCGTTGGCGACCGCGACGCCGTTGAGCTCCAGCGATCCGGCCCCCGGCACGGAGTCGATGCGCACCGCCGCGAACGTATCGCTGTCGACATCCGAGAAGCCGAAGTCGGAGGCGGAGAACGTATAGGCCGTGTCTTCGTCGGTGGTGATCGTGTTGTCGGCGCCGGTCGGCGGATCATCCACCGCCGTGACGTCGAAGGTGATGGTTCGGGACGTCGCGTCGAAGCTTCCCGAGCTGTCCTTCACCGAGAAGGTGAAGCTGGTGTAGCCCGTGCCGTTCTCGTCGGCGCCGGGGGTGAAGACGAGTTGGCCGATGTCGGCGGCGTCGATCTCGTCGCCCGCGACGACCGCCGTGCCATTCAGCTCCAGCGATCCGTCGGATGGCAGGCTGTCGATGCGGACAGCCGCGAACGTGTCCCCGTCGGCATCGGCGAAGCCGAATTCCGAGGCGGAGAAGGTGTGGCCCGTATCCTCGTCGGTGGTGATGGTGTTGTCCGCGCCGGTCGGCGCGCTGCCGAAGCTGTAGACCTGGGCCTTGATTGCCAAGCCGCTCGTGTCGCCGGTCGCCCCACCTACACCATGGCTCAGGTCCTGCCAGGTGATGACAAAACTGCCATCGGACAGCGTCGTGATCTGGGGCGCGTACTGAACCCCTGCCGTCGCCGTATTGACGAGAATCTCCGAGCCGACTTTTCCACCGGAGCCGTCGAAGACCTGCGCCTTGACGGCATAACTGCTCGAGTCGCCGCTGGCCCCGCCGACGCCCTGGCTTTGGTCCCCCCAGGTGATGACAAAACGGCCATCTGGCAGCGCCGTGATCTGGGGCGCATCTTGAGTCCCTGTCGTCGCTGTATTGACGAGAATCTCCGAGCCGACTTTACCACCGGCAGCGTCGAACACCTGGGCTTTGACAGCCCAACTGCTCGAGTCGCCGGTCGCG
>JAGQSS010000635.1 GCA_020439405.1 Ilumatobacter sp.
CCCGCAGAGCTTGACACACGACGACTCAAGTTTTCTGACATCTGTTGTCGAGACCATTGACCCGGTCTGCGGACGGGGCCTCGGTACACTCGCTCGGATGCAGGGCGCCGAGGAGGGACGAGCGCTCGACCCCGCTTCCGCAACCTCGTCCGACGCGTCGTTCGACGTCGCCGAGCCTCGTCCACCCGATGGCTTTCGGTGGATCCGCCGCGATCCGATGCTTGTCGTCGAGGTCGGTCTCGTGGTGCTGCTCGTGGTCCTGGCCTGGCGGCTCCAGTGGATCGCCGACGACGGCTACATCTATCTCACCCACGTCCAGAACTGGGTCGAGAACGGAGCCGGGCCGAACCTGAACGTGGGGGAGCGCGTCGAGGGCTACACGAGTGTCGGCTGGTTCGTCCTGCTGTCGATCGGCGACCTGCTCCGCCCCCACGGGCTGCTCTCGCTCGAACAGCTCACGATCCTGGTCGGCCTCGTGCTGACGGCAGCGGCGGCGGTGTGCTGGATCGGCATCGAACGGACGGCGATCGCCACCACCGAAACGACGGTGGGGCCGGACGAGGCGGATCGGGCGCCACGTTCGCGAACGGTCGCCAATCTCCCCCTCGTCCTGTTCGTCACGAGCTACGTGGTGCGTTCGTATGCGACGTCGGGGCTCGAGACGCCGCTCATCATGCTGTGGGCGACGGCGGCGGTCTGGGTGATCTGGGCGCGCCGCCGGCCGTTGGTCGTCGCCGCGTTGCTCGCAGGCGTCGGGCCGTTGGTCCGCCCCGAACTGGCGCTCGTCTCGGTCGTGCTCGTGGCGATCGTGATCCTGGAGATCCGCGCGCGGCGTGGCACCGACCCGGTCGGGAGCCGGACGATCGCTGCGCTTGTGGCGCTGGTCGTGCTCCCGGCGGTCGTGTCGGAGGTCGTCCGGATCGCGTACTACGGCCAGCTGCTCCCGAACACGTACTACGTCAAGACGGGGACGTCGCACGGCTGGGCCGACGGCTGGCGCTATCTCGTCGACGCCGCCGGCCCGCATCGGTGGTGGTGGATCCTCGCCGTCAGCGCTGTGCTCGCGACCTGTGTACCGATCGCTCGGTGGTGGCGCGGCCGATCGGCCACGTCGACGACCCTCGTCGTCACGGCGGCCGACTGCCGTCGCTGGCTGCTGCTCGGCTCTGCTGTCGCCCTGGCGCTCGCGGCGATGCGCAACGGCGGCGACTTCATGCACGGCCGCACCCTGCTCCCGGCGTTCGTGACGCTGCTCGGGTCGCTGAGCGGCGCGGCGAGCGTCGCCCTCGACCGGGTGCGACAGCAGCCGGCCCGCCTCGTCGGAG
>JAGQSS010000636.1 GCA_020439405.1 Ilumatobacter sp.
TCATCTGGCAGAACATCGGGGCGATGCTCGACGAGGCCGGGATGCGTGCGGCCGACATCGTGTCGGTCACGACCTACGCCGTCGTCGGCGAGCCGCTGGCCGACGTCATGGCCGCGCGCGACCGCTTCCTCGGCGGTCGCCGTGTCGCCTCGACGCTCGTCACGGTCCCCGCCCTCGCCCAGCCGGCGTGGCGCATGGAGATCGCGATCGTCGCCGCCGCCTGAGCCGCTTTCAGCTCGGACGGCCCGGCATCGTACGCTGCGGCCATGGCAGACGACGTGCGCCGCACCGATTCCGGGATCGAGATCAAGCCCCTGTACACCGCCGACGATCTCGAGGGCTGGAACCCCGACGAGATGCTCGGCCTGCCGGGCGAGGCGCCGTTCACCCGCGGCGTCTACCCGTCGATGTACCGGGGCCGCCTGTGGACGATGCGCCAGTACTCGGGATTCGGCGACGCCGCCAGCACCAACGAGCGCTTCCACTTCCTCCTGAACGCCGGCCAGACCGGTTTGTCCTGCGCCTTCGACCTGCCGACGCAGATGGGTTACGACTCCGATCACGCCCGCGCCGAGGGCGAGGTCGGCAAGGTCGGCGTGGCGATCGACACCCTCGACGACATGCGCACCCTCCTGAAGGGCGTGCCGCTCGACAAGGTCACCACGTCGATGACCATCAACTCGACGGCGTCGATCCTGCTCCTCATGTACGAACTCGTCGCCGAGGAGCAGGGCGTCGACTCGAAGGTGATCTCCGGCACCATCCAGAACGACATCCTGAAGGAGTACATCGCTCGCGGCACCTACGTGTACCCGCCGCGGCCGTCGATGCGTCTGATCACCGACATCTTCGCCTACTGCTCCGAGCACATCCCGCGGTGGAACACGATCTCGATCTCCGGCTATCACATCCGTGAAGCGGGCTCGACGGCGGCGCAGGAGATCGCGTTCACGCTCGCCGATGCGATCGCCTACGTGCAGGCCGCGGTCGACGCCGGCCTCGACGTCGACGACTTCGCGCCCCGCCTCAGCTTCTTCTGGAACGGCCACAACCACTTCTTCGAAGAGGTCGCCAAGTTCCGTGCGAGCCGCCGCATGTGGCACACGATCATGACCGAGCGGTTCGGTGCGAAGGACCCGAAGTCGGCGATGCTCCGCTTCCACACCCAGACCGGCGGCTCGACGCTCACCGCGCAGCAGCCGATCAACAACGTCGTCCGCGTCGCGATCCAGGCGCTCGCCGCGGTGATGGGCGGCACCCAGTCGCTCCACACGAACGGCTACGACGAAGCGCTCAGCCTCCCGACCGAACACGCCGC
>JAGQSS010000637.1 GCA_020439405.1 Ilumatobacter sp.
CGTCTAACAGTGCTCTCACCCCACGTCGTGAACGTGGTCGCATGCAGCGAGCACGACTCCACCACTCGGCCGCGGGCGCGGCGATCCTCGCGCTCGTCGGCCTCACCTCCGCCTGCGGCAGTTCGAGCGAGGCGGCCGACACGGGCGACGACGAGATCGCGTCGCTCGTCGACGACACCGAGCAGACGGGCGACACCGAGACGCCCACCGCCGACGACATCGACATCGACGAGGCGGCGCTCGAGTTCTCCGAGTGCCTCCGCGGTGAGGGGCTCGACGTTCCCGACATCGGCGTCGATGCCGACGGCAACATCGATCTCCGCGATGCGTTCGCCGGGGCCGGGCCCGGGCAGGAGGGTTTCCGCGAGGCGATGGAGGCCTGCGGCGAGATCCTCGAAGGCATCGCGTTCGGCGGTGGTGCCGGCGGCGTGCGCGACGACTCGGCGATGGCCGACGCGTTCCTCGAACTCACCGAATGCATTCGCGCCGAAGGCTTCGAGGACATTCCCGACCTCACCTTCCAGGCGCCGGGTGGCCGCCCCGGAGGCGACGGCGAGGCACCGGAGCCGCCGGCCGACGGCGAGACGCCGGAGCCCGGCGAAGGCCGCGGGCCCGAGGGCTTCGGCGACCGCACGACCATGATCGCCGCGCAACTCGACCTCGATCCGGACGACCCGGAGGTGGCCGCAGCGCTCGATACGTGCATGCCGGTCCTCGACGAGGCGCTCGGTGGCTTCGCCCCCGGTGGCGCACCGGCGGAGGAGGGCTGACCCGTGTCGACCGAACTCGACATCACGACGGCCGACGAACTCGAACGTGATCTCCACGAGCGCCGCAACGGCGACGGCGCGGCCCCGCCGATGGTCGTCGCCGGCCGACCCAGACGGCGTTGGCCGTGGCTGATCGCCGGTCTGGCCGTCGGCGCCGGTGGGGTCCTCGTCGCCGAGCCCCTGCTGAACGACGACGGCGCCGACGAGGTGGTGCTCGACGAGACCACGGTCCTGACGACCGCTGCCGTCCAGATCGCCGATCTGGTCGAGGAGGTGGAGTGGGACGGCGAACTCGCCGCCGGCGAGACGCTCGACGTCACGTTCCGGTCCCCGTCGACGGGCACGACGTCCGGCACGTCGACCGGCACGACGTCCGGTGCTACTGACGCCTCGTCCGGCACGATCACCGGCGTTCCCGAGGTCGGCGACACGATCGAACGCGGCGACGTCGTCGCGTGGGTCGACGACATCCCGGTCGTCGCGCTGTACGGCGACATCCCGATGTGGCGCGATCTCGCCGACGGCGA
>JAGQSS010000638.1 GCA_020439405.1 Ilumatobacter sp.
GGCGAGCAGGCCGGCGACCAATCCGGCACCGACGGCCGGACCGTGCATCGCCGACACGATCGGCTTGGAGCAGTTGATGACGTTCCACACCAGGTCACGCGCCTCGCGCATCACCTCGGTGCGCCGGTCGTAGTCGTCGATCATCCCGTCGATCAGGTCGAACGAACCGCCCGACGAGAAGCCCTTGCCCGCACCCTGCAGGATCGCGACCTGGACGTCGGGGTCGCGATCGACCGTCAGCCAGACGTCGGCGATGTCGCGGTGCGCGTCGGGCCCGACGGAGTTGAGACCGGGTGCGTCGAACGTGATGCGGAGCACGCCCGGACGCGGCTCGTCGTAGGTGAAACTCGGATGCAGCGTTGCGTAGTCGGCGGTCATGCGTCGGACTCCAGTGCACGTCGGATGATGTCGGCGAGTTCGAGTGGCTGGTCGCCCTGCACGCTGTGGCCGGCGTCGACCTCGACGACGGTCGCGTCCGGTCGCCGTTCGAGCAGTTGCGCGACGTCGGCGTCGTCGACGACCGACTGTTCGCGCATCCCGCGCACGAGCGTGACCGGGCCGGCATACTCGGCGAGCGCGTCCCAGAGCCCGTCCAACGCCTCGCGGCGAGCCGCGCCGTCGACGTCGTCGGCGGGGTCGGCCATGAACGCCGAGTCGTCACGGCGATGCCGCCACACCCAGCTGCCGTCGTCGAGCTGTTTCGCGTTGTGGAGGATGCTGCGACGCAACGACGACTCGCTACGCGTCGGGTTGAACTCCATCGTGCGCTGCAGCAACTCGTCGAAGCTCGGGAACGTCGCCGGGCCACGCACGAAGTCGTGGATCGCCTTCGCCTTCTCACCGTTGACGCCGGGCGTGACGTCGACGAGCACCAGTCGGGCGACGAGGTCCGGCCGTTGCGCCGCGAGCGAGATCGCCGTCAGCCCGCCGAGCGACATCCCGACGATCAGCTCGACGTCGGCGGCGTGCTCGTCGATCACGGCCGCGAGGTCGGCGGCGTTCGCCGATGGCGCCGTGCCGACGCCCGGGGCGGGCGAGTCGGCGTGCCCGTGACCGGGCAGATCGGGAGCGAGCAACGGTTCGCCGAGCGCCATCGCGACCGTGTCCCAGGTGTGGGCGTTCTGGGCGCCGCCGTGGATGAGCACGAGGCGTGGGCGTGCGTCGCCCCAACGCAGTGCGCTCATCGTGCGCCCGTCGGGCGTCGTCGCCTCGACCCGGACGACCGTCGGCGGGCCGCCGTACGGCAGCCCCCATTCGGCGGCGTTCTCGTGGAAGTAGGCGAACTCGTC
>JAGQSS010000639.1 GCA_020439405.1 Ilumatobacter sp.
TCGGTGCACTCGTCGCCGGTCAGTTGACCTGGCGTTCGCGACCCTCCCAGAACGGGGCCCGCAGCTCGCGCTTCAGGATCTTGCCGCTGCCCGTCTTGGGCAGCTCGTCGATGAACGTCACCGACTTCGGCACCCGGTAGTGGGCCAGGTGCTGGCGGGCGAACTCGATGATGTCGTCCTCCGACGCCGTCGCGCCCTCGCGCAGCACGACGACGGCGTGGACACTCTCGCCCCACTCCTCGCTCGGCACACCGAACACGGCGACCTCGATGACATCGGGGTGGTGCTCCAGCGCCGCTTCGATCTCCGCCGGGTAGATGTTCATGCCGCCGCTGATGATCATGTCCTTCTTGCGGTCGCAGATGTAGACGTAGCCCTCGTCGTCCCGGTAGGCGATGTCGCCGACGGTCTGGTAGCCGTGCTTCTGGTCGGCGAGGAACTTGTCGTGCTGCTTGTAGTAGTCGGCGAACACGCTGGGGCTCTTCACGAACAATTCGCCCGTGGCCTCCGGGCCGGTGCCGGTGACCTCGTTGCCGTCGTCGTCGAACAGCTTCACCTCGACCATCGGCGCCGGCTGCCCGCAGGAGCCGGGCTTGCGCATCTGGTCCTCCGGCTTCAGCACGCAGTTGACGCCGAGCTCCGTGGACCCGTACACCTCCCACAGGCTGTCGGCGGGGAAGTCGCGGACGTACATCTGCTTCAGCGCGAAGCTCCACGGGGCGGCGTTGGCCACCATCCGCTTCATCGAGGACACGTCGTACTTGGCCTTCACTTCCTCCGGCAGGTTGCAGATCAGCCGGATCGGCGTGGGGGCGCTGAAGGTGGAGGTGACCTTGTAGGTGTCCACCAGCCGCAGCCAGTCCTCGGCGTTGAACTTGCGCTGCAGGACCACGGTCTGCCCCAGGCTCTGGGCGATGCCCATGAACCCGCCGGGGCCCGAGTGGTAGAGCGGGCCGGTGGGGATGTAGATGTCGTCGGGCACGTAGCCGATGTGCTGCATCAGCGCCAGGCCCTGTGCCGGGTTGGCGCCACCACGGCGCAGGGCTCCCTTCGGCTTACCCGTCGTACCGCTGGTGTAGATCATCGTCGAGCCTGGCTCGGTGGCCTCCGGCAACTCCGGCTCGCCGGTGCTCGCCTCGTCCATCAGCGCATCGGCGTCCACCATCCCGTCGGGGACCTCACCGTCGAACACGAGGTACGTGGTGACCTTGGGCAGGTCGCCACGGATGCGGCTGAACATCGGGGCGAACTCGGCATCGACG
>JAGQSS010000063.1:0-4608 GCA_020439405.1 Ilumatobacter sp.
CGCCGGTGCGACCCCAGCCGGTCTGCACCTCGTCGGCGATGAAGAGGATGCCCCGGTTCGAGAGTTCCTTACCCATGCGTCCGAACAGGTTGTCGGGCGGGGTGGCGAAGCCACCGACGCCCTGGATCGGCTCGGCGATCATGGCGGCGACGTCGCCCGCCGAGGTCATGTCGAGCACCTGCACCAAGTCGTCGACGCAGGCGTCTGCGTACGCATCGTCGTCGAGGTGCCGGAACGGCGAGCGCAGCTTGTACGGCCCGTGGACGAACGAGACCTGGAGGCCGGAGTGCGACGTCGAACGCCAGGACGAATGCGACGTGATCGCCTGGGCCGAGAAGACCCGGCCGTGATAGCTGTTGCGGATCGCCAGGAACTGGTTCGACTTGCGGTACGAACTGGCGAGCAGGAGGGCCGCGTCGTTGGCCTCGCTGCCCGACGGCGTGAAGTACACCCGGGCGTCGGGGATGCCCGACGCCTCGGCGACCGCCTCGGCGAACTCGATCATCGGTTCACTCAGGTAGAGCGTCGAGGTGTGCATCACCTTGGCTGCCTGGGCCTGGACCGCCGAGGTGACCGACGGGTGGTCGTGGCCGATCATCGTCGTCAGCACGCCGCCGAAGAAGTCGAGGTACCGGTTGCCGTCGAGGTCCCAGACGTACGACCCGCTCCCGTGGTCGATCGCGATCGGATCGGCGTAGTAGGGCGAGAGGAACGAGGGCAGGGTCTGGCGGTAGCGGGCGAGGAGATCGGCGGTCGCAGTCACGCGCCGAACGCTACACGTCGGCACGGCGGCGACGACGCCCTCCCCCTGCCGCGACGACCACGCCCCGGGTACCCCCGGGGGGTTGCCAAGGTCGGAAGGTTCCGTTACCCTGTCAAATGTCCGGACATTTACCGGGAGCTTCGACCATGTCCTCCGCCACGCTTCGCCCCCTCCACCGCTACGTCCCCATCACCGCGTGGGGCCCCCGATATCAGCGCCAGAACCTGAAGAGCGACCTGATCGCCGGCTTCACGATCTCGGCGCTGCTGATCCCCCAGGGTCTCGCCTACGCCCTCCTGGCGGGCCTCCCCCCACAGGTCGGGCTGTACGCCTCGATCGCACCGGTCATCGCTTATGCGATCTTCGGCACGTCACGGCAGCTCGCCGTCGGCCCGGTCGCGATCGTCTCGCTGATGACGGCGACGACCCTCGGCAAGCTGTACGAACAGGGTTCCGACACCTACCTCGCCAGCGCCGCGGTGCTCGCCCTCCTCGTCGGCGGCGTGCACCTGGTCCTTCGCTTCGGACGCCTCGGTTTCGTCACCAACTTCTTGTCGCACTCCGTGCTCGTCGGTTTCACGGCTGCGTCGGCCGTGATCATCGTCGCCTCCCAGATCAAGCACGTGCTCGGCATCCAGATCCCCCGCACCGAATCGGTCCTCGAGACGACGATCGAGGTCGGCAAGGAGATCGACCAGACCCATCTCGCCACCCTCCTGCTCGGCGGCGGCTGTATCGCAGCGTTCCTCCTCATCAAGCGCTACGCCAAGAAGGTCCCGGCCGCGCTGGTGGTCCTGCTCGGCTCGCTCGTCGTGATGCAGGTCTTCCAGCTGGAGGACCACGGTGTGAAGACGGTCGGCGACATCCCCTCCGGTCTGCCCGGCTTCTCGATCCCCACCTTCGACGGCGGCGCACTCGGCAGCCTCACGACGTCCGCCGTCGCGATCACCCTCGTCGGCTTCATGGAATCGATCGCCGTCGCCAAGGTCTACGGTCGCCGCCACCGCTACCCCGTCGACGCCAACCAGGAGCTGCTCGGGCTCGGCATGGCCAACATCACCTCGGGCCTGTTCGGCGGCTATCCCGTCACCGGCGGTTTCTCCCGCACGGCCGTCGCCGACTCGGCCGGCGCCCGGACGGCACTCGCCTCGATCGTCGCCGCGATCCTCATCATCCCCGCCGTGCTGTTCCTGACGCCGGTGTTCAGCACCCTCCCCCAGGCGGCGCTCGGCGCGACGATCATCGTCGCCGTCCTCAACCTGGTCGACATCAAGGAGATGCGCCACATCGCGAAGGTGAAGCGGTCCGACCTGATCGGGCTGGGCATCTCGTTCGGCGCCACCCTCGTGCTCGGGATCGAGCGCGGCATGGTCGTCGCGATCGTCGCCTCGATGCTCGTCGTGTTCGCACGGATGAGCCGTCCGCACACGGCCACCCTCGGCCGCATCCCCAGCTCGACGAGCTTCCGGAACGTCGAACGCTTCCCGGAAGCCGAGACCTTCGACGGGATCCGAGTCGTGCGCATCGACGCCGCCCTCTCGTTCGTGAACGCGCAGCAGTTCAAGCAACTCGTCGCCGATCAGGCGGCGCTCGTCGCCGACACCCCGCCACACGCCGTCGTCGTCGACTGCACCGGCCTCAACGACATCGACGCCACCGGCGCCGACGTCCTGTCGGAGATCATCACCGAACTCGACGAGGGCCCGGTGGTCCTCCACCTCTGCGACGTCAAGGGTCCGGCCCGCGACGTCCTCCACCGCTCGGGCATCTGGGACCGGCTCGAGGGCCGTATCCACGCCACGGCGTGGATGGCTGTCGCAGCCATCCAACGGCCCTACCAGGAGCCGGCCAGCCTGCGCACGATGGGAGTCGACGAGCGAGGCGACGCGCCCGCCGATCCGGCGAGCGACGCCGTCGAGCCCGACACCACGACCGACTCGACTGACACCGCCGACCGACATCCCAGCAACGCCTGAGACACCGAATCCACCGATCTCCCCCCACCCGCCTCGGCCACCGAGGCACATCCCCAGGAGCACATCATGACCATCACCGACAACACCACCACGAACCCCACGAACTCGACGATCCACCCGAGCGAGCTGCGCCAGCTCCGGCTCGAGGACCCGCGCACCCGCATCCTCGACGTCCGCACCGGCGCCGAGTTCGAGTCGGTCCACATCCCGGGCTCCTACAACGTCCCGCTCGACCAGCTGTCCGAGCACATCGACGCCTTCGCCGAGTTCGACCGCCCGGTCGTGCTCGTCTGCCTGTCGGGCAATCGTGCGTCGACCGCGCAGGAGAAGCTGAACGCAGCCGGCAAGACCAACCTCCGCGTCCTCGAGGGCGGCATCGGCGCCTGGCAGACCGCCGGCGGCGACGTCGTCAAGGGCGCCGAGAAGTGGGCGCTCGACCGCCAGGTCCGCGGCGTGGCCGGCTCGCTCGTCCTCGGTTCGATCCTCGCCAGCCTCAAGTTCCCCAAGGCGCGCTTCCTGGCCGGCGGCGTCGGTTTCGGCCTGCTGTTCTCGGCACTGTCCAACACCTGCGCCATGGGCATGCTGCTCGCCAAGCTCCCCTACAACCGCGGCCCGGAGTGCGTCATCGACGACGTCCTGGCCGACATGCGCGACTGACCGTCGCCGACCGTTCCCCGGCAGGGTCGAAGGGCCCTGCCGCTTGCCAACCAAATGTCCGTACTATTAGAGTCTCACCCAGACAACGAAAGGAGTGGGGGCTCACATGTTGTTCAACCAGTACTACCTGGAGTGCCTGTCGCACGCTTCGTACCTCATCGGCGACGAGACGACCGGCCGTGCCGTCGTCGTCGACCCACAACGTGACGTCGCCGAATACATCGCCGACGCCGAGCAGGCGGGGATGACGATCGAACTCGTCATCGAGACCCACTTCCACGCCGACTTCCTGTCGGGCCATCTCGAACTCGCCGAGGCCACCGGGGCGAAGATCGTCTTCTCGTCGGTCGCCGAGCCCGAGTTCGACGTGATGAGCGTCGCCGACGGCGAGCGCTACACCCTCGGCCCCGACGGCTCGAACGCCGTCACGCTCGAGTTCCGCCACACACCGGGGCACACCCCCGAATCGATGAGCATCGTCGTGTACGAACACGCCGACGACATCGATGCGGGCACGGCGCCGCACGGCGTGCTCACGGGCGACACCCTGTTCATCGGCGACGTCGGCCGCCCCGACCTGCTCGCCTCGATCGGCTTCACCCGCGAAGAACTGGCCGAGCAGCTGTACACGAGCCTGCACACCAAGCTCATGACGCTCCCCGACGCCACCAAGGTGTTCCCGGCGCACGGCGCCGGCTCCGCATGCGGCAAGAACCTGTCGACCGAGCTCGTCTCGACGATGGGCGAGCAGAAGGAGACGAACTACGCGCTCCGGGCGCCCGACAAGGACACCTTCATGGCGCTCGTCACCGAAGGCCAGCCGCCCGCCCCGAGCTACTTCGTCTACGACGCGATCCTCAACCGGAAAGACCGCGAGCTCCTCGATGAGTCGGCGATGCCGGCCGCCCTTTCGTACGAGGAGGTCGTCGCCGCACTCGCCGGCGGCGCCATGCTGGTCGACGGCAGGACGCCGGAAGAGTTCGCGCAGGGCCACCTCCGCCAGGCGGTCAACGTCGGCCTCGAGGGCCGCTACGCCGAGTTCGCCGGTTCGGTGATCCCGTCCGACACGGACATCGTGCTCTTCGTCGAACCCGGCTTCGAGCTCGAGGGCAAGAACCGTCTCGCCCGCATCGGATTCGACCGGGTGATCGGCTACCTGAACCAGCCCTACAAGGTGTTGTTCCAGCATCGCGACGACGTGCAGATCGCCTC
>JAGQSS010000063.1:4707-8480 GCA_020439405.1 Ilumatobacter sp.
GGACGGCAAGATCGACGGCGCCGTCGAGATCCCGGTCGGTCAGCTGCCCGGCCGCGTCGACGAACTCGACGTGACCCGCCCGACCGTCGTCTACTGCGCCGGCGGCTACCGCTCGTCGGTCGCCGCGAGCCTCCTTCGCCAGAAGGGGTTCGTCGACGTCAGCGACATCATCGGCGGCTACGGCGCCTGGGCCGAGGCGGTCCAGTCCGCCTGACAACAGTCTCGACCCGACCGGGTCCGACGCCGAGGGGATGGGCGCCGGGTCCGGTCGGGCAACGGGTACCTCACACCACGACAACCCGAGGGGGATGACATGGCCACCACGGCCAAGCACCAGATCCTGATCATCGGAGGAGGCACCGCCGGCATCACGGTGGCCGCCCGCCTCGCACGCAAGGGCTACACCGACGTCGCGATCGTCGAACCGTCGGACAAGCATTACTACCAACCGGCCTGGACCCTGGTCGGCGCCGGCCTGTTCGATCTGCAGAAGACCGAACGCGCCGAGTCGTCGGTCGTCCCGAAGAAGTCCACGTGGATCAAGAAGGCCGCCGAGTCGTTCGACCCGGACAACAACACCGTCACCTGCACCGACGGCTCGACCTACGAGTACGAAGCGCTCGTGGTCTGCCCCGGCATCCAGCTCGACTTCGGCAAGATCGACGGCGCCGAGGCGACGCTCGGCAAGAACGGCATGTCGTCGAACTACCGGTTCGACCTGGCCCCGAAGATGTGGGACATGATCCGCTCGACCCGGTCGGGCACCGCCGTCTTCACGATGCCGTCGGGCCCGATCAAGTGCGCCGGCGCGCCGCAGAAGATCGCCTATCTCGCCTGCGATCACTGGCGCAAGGAAGGCGTGCTCGACGACATCGACGTCCACATGGTCCTGCCGACGCCGCGCACGTTCGGCATCCCGGCGATCGCCGACAACCTCGACAAGGTCGTCGCCGACTACGGGATCACCCTGCACACCTCCTCCGAGGTGACCGCGATCGACGGTGAGGGGCACAAGGCCACGATCACCGCCGTCGGCGAAGGTGGCACCGACGACGTGCTGTCGTACGACGTGATGCACTTCGTCCCGCCCCAGTCGGCACCCGACTGGATCAAGGCGAGCCCGCTGTCGACCGGCGAAGGGCCCGGCTACGTCAGCGTCGACAAGCACACGTTGCAGCACACGACCTACCCGAACGTGTTCTCGCTCGGCGACGCCGGCTCGACGCCGAACTCGAAAACCGGCGCGGCGATCCGCAAGCAGGCACCCGTCGTCGTCGAGAACATCGACGCCTACCTGAAGAACGAGTCGCTCGGCGGCGAGTACCACGGCTATGCCTCGTGCCCGCTCGTGGTGTCGAGCAAGGCGATGCTGCTGGCCGAGTTCGACTACTCGTTCGAGATGACGCCCTCGTTCCCGCGCTGGATGTTCGATCCGGCGAAGCCACATCGCGCCTACTGGTACCTGAAGAAGTACGGCCTGCCGGCGATGTACTGGAACGGGATGCTCAAGGGTCTCGCCTGACATCCGTCCATGTCGAGCTGGGTCCCACCTCCGGGACTCAGCGCGACGTGAACGACGACGATTCTGGGGGGATCGATGACACGACTGGGCTTCGCGCTGCTGTCGGACAACTGCATCGGGTGCCACGCCTGCACCGTTGCCTGCAAGAGCGAGCACGACGTGCCGCTCGGCGTCAACCGCACCTGGCTGAAGTACATCGAGACCGGCGAGTTCCCGAACACGGGACGGTCGTTCTCGGTGATGCGGTGCAACCACTGCGACGACGCGCCGTGCATGACGATCTGTCCGACGAGCGCCCTCTTCCGCGCCGATAACGGCGTCGTCGACTTCGACGACGACCGCTGCATCGGCTGCAAGTCGTGCATGAACGCCTGCCCGTACGACGCGCTCTACATCAACCCGGCGACGAACACGGCCCACAAGTGCAACTTCTGCAACCACCGGGTGGAGGTCGGCCTCGAACCGGCGTGCGTCGTCGTCTGTCCGACGCAGGCAATCGTCACCGGCGACCTCGACGACCCCGACTCGGCCGTCTCGAAGATCGTCGCCCGTGACAAGGTCGCCGTCCGCGCCCCCGAGCAGGGCACGAATCCCAAGGTCTTCTACCGAGGTGTCGACCAGGCGTCGCTCGACCCGACCCGGACGTCGATCCGGGCCGACGGGCTGATCTGGGCCGACACGACGCCCGATCACCCCACACTCACCCCGGCGATGGAACACCACGCCGGTCGTGGCGTGATCGCCCGGACGACCTACACCACCGCCCACCACCCGACGTGGGGCTTTAAGGTGTCGGGCTACCTGGTGACCAAGGCGGTCGCCGCCGGACTCATGCTCGTCGCGGCCCTGCTCGTGGTGCTGGGGCACGGATCCGAACAGGCCGCCGTCGGTGTCGTCCCACCGATCGTCGCCGGCGTGTTCGTCGCACTCACGGGGGCGCTCCTCGTCGGCGACCTGAAGCAGCCCGGTCGGTTCCTCTACATCCTGACCAAGTCGAACCCGCGGTCGTGGCTCGTCCGGGGGGCGTGGATCCTCGGCGCCTTCGCCGCCATCGTCGCCGTCTGGGGCCTGATCGGCATCGCCGACGCCGGCGACGCGCTCCGGGTCCTCGCCCTGCCGACGGCCCTGCTGGCCGCCGCGGTGGCCGGGTACACCGCGTTCCTGTTCGGGCAGTGCGAGGGCCGCGACCTGTGGCAGACCCCACTCCTCCTGCCGATCCTGCTCGCGCAGGCGGGGGTGGCCGGCGGCGCCGCGTACTCCCTCCTCGACCTCGTCATGGACGTGCCGGCGACCCGGACCATCCACGTCGCCTTCCTCGCCGCGCTCGGCGCCGTGGCCCTGTTGATCGCCACCGAGCTGTGGTCGACGGGCTCGCGCCATGTCGAGCTCGCGACCCTCGAGATGACGCGCGGTGCGTACGCAAGCCGGTTCTGGCTCGGTGGCGTCGGGCTCGGCATCGTCGTGCCGGCCGCGTTGCTCACGGCAGCGTTGGCGGTCGACGATCCGTCCCCCGTCGTCGCCGCCGTCGCCGCCGTCGCGGCACTCGTCGGCTCGTTCGCCTACGAGGACGCCTACGTCCGTGCCGGCCAATCCGTCCCGCTGTCATGAGAAGGGTTCCACGATGACGCTCGCCAACCACCCGCCGCACGACCGCTGGCACGACTGGCGCGAACTCGACGCCAAGGCGTGGCCCACACGCCAGGAACGGCGCTACACGATCGTGCCGACCACCTGCTTCAACTGCGAAGCGGCATGCGGACTCACCGCGTTCGTCGACCAGGAGACCGGCGAGATCGCCAAGTTCGAGGGCAATCCCGAGCATCCGGCGAGCCGCGGCCGCAACTGCGCCAAGGGCCCGGCGACCCTCAACCAGGTCCACGACCCGGAGCGCATCCTGCATCCCCTCAAGCGCAGCGGACCCCGCGGCAGCGGTCGGTGGGAGCGCGTGAGCTGGGACCAAGCGCTCGACGAGATCGGCGCGCAGGTGCGCGGCGCGATCGCCGACGGACGGACCAACGAGGTGATGTACCACGTCGGCCGGCCGGGCGAGGACGGCTACACCGAGCGGGTCCTCAAGGCGTGGGGCGTCGACGGCCACAACAGCCACACCAACATCTGCTCGTCGAACGCCCGCATCGGCTACCAGTCGTGGATGGGCCACGACCGACCGTCGAGCGACTACGCGAACGCCGAGGTCATCTTCCTGATCTCGTCGCACCTCGAGACCGGCCACTACTTCAACCCCCACGCT
>JAGQSS010000063.1:8579-13989 GCA_020439405.1 Ilumatobacter sp.
ATCTGCGTCGACACCCGCTTGTCGAACACCGGCGCCAAGGCCGACTACTGGCTGTCGACCTGGCCCGGCACCGAGGCCTTCCTGCTCCTCGCGATCGTGAAGCTGCTCCTCCAGAACGGGACCTGGGAACGCGACTTCGTGCGACGGTGGGTCAACTGGGAGACCTATCTGCGCGAGACGCGTCCCGACCTGCCGTGCGAGTTCGACTCGCTCGAACAGGCCCTGCTCGACGAGTACGCCGACTACACGCCCGAACGGGCCGAGCACGTGACGGGCGTCGCCGCCGACACCATCCGCGAGATCGCAACGATCATCGGCGCCCACCCGACCAAGTTCGCCTCGCACAACTGGCGGTCGGCCGGCGCCGGCAACCTCGGCGGCTGGCAGGTCGCTCGCTGCCTGTTCTTCATCAACGTGCTGACCGGCTCGGTCGCGACCGTGGGCGGCACCGCCGGCAACGGCTGGAACAAGATGGCCCCGCCCCACCCGTTCGGCGGCCAGCCGATCACCACCTGGAACGAGCTCTCGTGGCCGCGTGAGTACCCGCTGTCGTACCACGAGATGTCGATCCTGCTCCCCCACTTCCTCAACGAGGGTCGCGGCAAGCTGTCCGCCTACTTCTCCCGGGTCTACAACCCGATCTGGACGAACCCCGACGGGTTCTCCTGGATGGAGGCACTCCTCGACGAGTCGAAGGTCGAATGCCACGTCGCGCTCACCCCGACCTGGTCGGAGACCGCATGGTACGCCGACTACGTCCTGCCGATGGGCGTCGGTTCGGAGCGCCACGACCTCGCCAGCTTCGAGACCCACGCCGGACGTTGGGTCGGGTTCCGGCAGCCGGTCATGCGCCGCTACGCCGAACTCCGCGGCGAGCACGTCGGGCCCGATCGCCGCACCCACGAGTTCAACAAGGGTGAGGTGTGGGAGGAGAACGAGTTCTGGATCGACCTGTCGTGGAGGATCGATCCGGACGGGTCGCTCGGCGTTCGCCAGTTCTTCGAGAGCGCCGAGCGACCCGGTCATCCGATCGGCGTCGACGAGTACTACGGCCGCCTGTTCGAGGGCATCCCGGGCCTCGCCGACGACGCGACCGCCGCCGGCCAGACCACCCTCGAGTACATGCGCGACCGCGGCGCGTACCCCGTGCCCGGCGACCAGATCACCCCGTACGAACGACCGGTCGACCCGTCGGCGGTCGACGGCTGCACGAAGGACGCCGACGGCGTGTTCCGCAAGCCGGGCACGCCGGGTGCATGGGACGGCTCCGACGACACCCTCGACGAGCTCCAACTCGCCAAGCTCGGCGACGGCTCCCCCGCCGTCGAGGTCGACGGCGAGCTGAAGGAGGGCTTCCCCACGCCGTCGAAGAAACTCGAACTGTTCTCGACCACCCTCAAGGACTGGGGCTGGCCCGAGTACGCGACGCCGACGTGGATCCCGAGCCACGTCCACTGGGAAGACCTCGATCTCGAGGGAACCGAACGCATCCTGCTCCCGACGTTCCGGATCCCCACCCTGATCCACACCCGCTCCGCGAACTCCAAGTGGTTGAACGAGATCAGCCATCGGCACCCGTTGTGGATCCATCCCTCCGACGCCGAGCGCCTCGGCATCGCCGAGAACGGCCTCGTACGGGTCTCCACGCGCATCGGTCACTTCGTGATCTCGGCCTGGCGAACCGAGGGCATCCGGCCCGGTGTGGTCGCCGCGAGCCACCACATGGGGCGGTGGCGGATCGAGGAGGACGACGCCCGGTCGTGGGGTGCCGGCAAGGCCCGGATCGCGAACGACGGCACCCGCTGGAGCCTCACCCGCGACCACGGGATGCGCGCCTGGGACTCGAGCGGTAGCGAGAACGGTGGCGACCCGGACACCCGGCGGATCTGGTGGAACGACACCGGCGTCCACCAGAACCTCAGCTTCGCCGTCCAGCCCGACCCGATCTCGGGCATGCAGTGCTGGCACCAGCGGGTCCGGGTCACGCCGGCCCGGCCCGGCGACACGTACGGCGACGTCGTCGTCGACACCGCGAAGTCGCGCGAGGCGTACCGCGACTGGCTCACCAAGACGCGTCCGGCACCCGGGCCGGGTGGTCTGCGGCGCCCGCTGTGGTACGCCCGCCCGCTCAAGCCGACGCCTGCCGCCTACCGACTCTGACGTCGCCCGCCCTCGCGGGGTCCGACCGACGGGTGTGGTACCGGGGTTATCGTTGTGCTCCTCGTGACTGAATTCGCCGATCTCGCCGAACCCCTCGAACGTTCCAGCGACCTGCCTTTGTGGGCGCAGCTCGAACGCGAACTCCGCCGACGGATGGAACTCGGCCACTTCGCCGAGCGCTTCCCCACCGATCGCGAGCTGATGGAGGTCTACGAGGTCAGCCGCCACACGGCGCGCCACGCCGTCGCCCAGCTCGGCGCCGACGGCATCGTCCGACGAGCGCGTGGCATCGGCACGTCGGTCGACCAGCGCACGTTCGAGCGATCGCTCGGCGCGCTCTACAGCCTGTTCCAGGTCGTCGAGGAAGCCGGGATCCCGCAACACAGCGAGGTGCGGGCACTCGAGCGGGTCACCGATCCCGACGTGGCCGCCCGACTCGATCTCGACCCCGACACCGAACTGATCCTGATCGACCGCGTCCGCTTCGCCGGCGACGACCCGCTGGCGATCGACCGCATCTGGTTGCCGGCCGCCGTCGCCGAGCCGATCCTCGATGCCGACTTCACCCACACCTCGCTCTACAACGAGCTCGAGCGATCGCTCGGGAAGCGCCCCGGCGAGGGCTGGGAGCGGATCCACCCCAAGGTCCCGACCGACGAAGAACGCGAGGTCCTCGACCTCGCCGAGGGCGAAGCCGTGTTCGCGATCGAGCGACTCGGCGCCTGCAAGGGCGACCCCATCGAATGGCGACTGACCCTCATCCGCGGCGACCGGTTCACCTTCGTCGCCGACTGGACCGCAGGTCAGCGCAGCGAACTCCGCATCCAGATGACCCACTGATCCGGCCACGGTGACGCCTGTCACCCACGGGTTCACGGCTCGTCGCCGGGGACGGCCGGTGCGTAGGGTCGCGTGCATGTCGAACTCTCGCTCCGTCGTCATCGTCGATGCTCTCCGCACGCCCATCGGTCGGCGCGGCGGCGGGCTGTCCACCCTGCACCCCGCCCAGGTGCTCGCCCAGGTCCAGCAGGGCCTGGTCGACCGCACCGGCATCGACCCCTCGGCGATCGAACAGGTCGTCGGCGGCTGCGTGAGCCAGGTCGGTGAACAGAGCTTCAACGTCACCCGCACGGCATGGCTGTCGGCCGGGCTGCCGCTCGAGACGGCGGCGACCACGATCGACACCCAGTGCGGCTCGAGCCAGCAGGCCACCAACCTCGCCACCTCACTCGTCGCCTCGGGCACCGTCGACGTCGCGATGGCGTGTGGCGTCGAGCTGATGAGCCGCATCCCGATCGGATCGAACTCCTCGAAGCAGCTCGGGCTCGGCGTGCCGATCCCGCCGACGTACTTCCAGCAGTACGAGATGACGTCGCAGTTCGAGGGCGCCGAGCGGATCGCCGACAAGTGGGGCATCTCGCGCGACGACACCGACCGCTTCGGGCTGGCCTCGCAGGAGCGCGCGGCGCGTGCCTGGGCCGAGGGCCGATTCGACGGGCAGTACATCACGGTCGAGGCGCCCGATCGCGGCGAAGACGGCGAACTGCTCGACTCGACGCACACCGTCGACCGCGACGAGGGTCTCCGCGAGACGTCGCTCGAGAAGCTCGCCACCCTCAAGCCGGTCGCCCGCGAAGACGGCGTCCACACCGCCGGCAACTCGTCGCAGATCTCCGACGGCGCCTCGGGCCTGCTCGTCATGACCGAGGAGAAGGCGGCCGAGCTGGGCCTCACGCCCCGTGCCCGCGTCGTCGACACGTGCCTCGTCGGCGTCGACCCGGTCCTCATGCTGACGGGTCCGATCGACGCCACCCAGAAGCTGCTCGACCGCACCGGCCTGTCGATCGACGACATCGACATCTTCGAGATCAACGAGGCGTTCGCCTCGGTCGTGCTGGCCTGGGCCAAGGAGCTCGGCGCCGACCTCGAGAAGACCAACCCCAACGGCGGCGCGATCGCGCTCGGCCACCCGCTCGGTGGCACCGGCGCCTTCCTCATGACCAAGGCCCTCAACGAGCTCGAGCGCACCGGCGGCAAGTACGGCCTCGTGTCGATGTGCTGTGGTGGCGGTCTCGGCACCGGCACCATCATCGAGCGCATCTGAGACGACCCGCCGGTTGAATGCCGGCGTGCGTTTCGTTCTCCTGCTCTGCGTCGCGGGAGTGCTCGGCGCGTGCGACAGCGATGACGCCGCAGCGCCGACCACTCCCCCGCGCACAGCGCTCGAGGCCAACGCCGTCGTCGACCGGATCGTCGACGGCGACACCGTCGACGTCATCATCGACGGCACCGAGGATCGGGTGCGATTGATCGGGATCGACACACCCGAGATCGCGCACGCGTCGAGCGGCGACCGGCCCGGCAACGACGCCGAGTGCTTCGCCGACGACGCGCACGAGTTCACGCGTTCGTTGATCGACGTCGGCACCCCGGTCCGGCTCGAACGCGACACCGTCGGACGCGACGACTACGGCCGTCTCCTCGCCTACGTGTACCGCGCCGACGACGGCGTGTTCGTGAACTACGAACTGGTCAGGCAGGGGTACGCGACCCCGTTGTCGATCGCCCCGAACACCACCTTCGCCGACCTCATGGTCGACGCTGCCCGACGTGCCGAGCAGGACGGCGCGGGTCTGTGGTCGGCGTGTGCGGCACCATCCGGCCGGTAACGTCTGGCCCGTGAGCGAGCTCGCCGAACGCCTGGGGTACCCGTCCGACGCCAAGCTCGTCATCGTCTCGTGCGACGACCTCGGTTCGTGTCACGCCGCCAACGTCGGCGTCTACCGCGCCATCCGCGACGGTGCCGCCACGTGCGCGTCGATCATGGTGCCGGCTCCTTGGGCTCGCCACGCCGCCGCCGACTACGACGACGCCGACGACATCGGGGTCCATCTGACCCTCAACGCCGAACACGAGCTCTACCGGTGGGGCCCGGTCACCCACGCCCCGAGCCTCCTGTCGGGCGAAACCGGGTTCCCGCGCAATCTCGACGACCTGTGGGAACACGCGGACGCCGACGAGGTCTACCGCGAGCTCAAGGCGCAGATCGCCCGGGCCCAGGCGTGGGGCATCGACGTCACGCACCTGGCACCGCATCTCACGGCGATCACCCTGCGTCCGGAGTTCTTCGGGATCTACCTCGATCTCGCGGTCGAGTTCGCGCTGCCGATCCGCCTGCCCTCGACCGTCTCGGCCGACAAGGCGGGTTTCCCGTTCCGCAAGCTGGCCGCCGACGAGGGCGTCGTCTTCC
>JAGQSS010000640.1 GCA_020439405.1 Ilumatobacter sp.
TGGGGCGTCCCCCTCATCGACGGTGGCACGATCCGGCTGCCCCGTCTCATCGGCCACAGCCATGCGCTCGATCTCATCCTCACGGGTCGCGGGGTCAGCGGCGACGAGGCCCGCTCGATGGGGCTCGCGAACCGCCTCACCCCACCGGGGGACGCCCTCGCCGGTGCGATCGAACTGGCGAAGCAGATCGCCGCGTTCCCGCAGCTGTGCATGCGCTCCGATCGCCGGTCGAGCTACGAACAATGGGGCATGTCGATCGACGACGCTCTCGCCAACGAGACCCGCCTGGGTCTGCACGTGATCGCGTCGGGCGAAACGCTCGAGGGGGCCAGCCGCTTCGCCGGCGGCGAGGGTCGGCACGGTCAGTTCTGACCTCCGAGGTCAGCGCGACACGGTCGAGGCACCCGACCCGAAACACGAGAACGACGACGCCACCGCCCACCGACTGAGGTCGTCGTCGTCGAGCCACCGAGCCCGGACGTTCGCCAGCGCGCAGGCCGCGTTCTCGCCGCGAGCCAGCTCGTCGTGCACCTCGGCGACGAACTCAGCGCACTCGAGGTCGCGGACCGCGGTGAGTGGGGCGATCACCGACGCCGCACCTCTCGCGAGCAACACGGCGCCGAGCCCCAACACCTCGGCACCGTCGGAGGTCCCCTGTGCCCCTCCTTCGCAACTCGACAACACGACCAGCCTGCTGGCGACCCGAGGTGGCACCGCGTCGTGCAAGGTGACCTCGCCCTCATCGAGGCGAAGCGTCGACAGGAGCGGTCGGTCGGATCGGAACCGTCCGTGCGCGGCCACGTGCACCAGACCGTCGCCGCCCAGCATCGACGTGAGTGTCGAGGCGGTAGCACCCGCACCCGAGGCGATCGCCGCGTTCGGGTGGCAACGCTCCACGGCAGCGCGCTCGACATCACCGCCGGCGACATCGGGCCCGACGACCAGACCGACCGTGCGGGCAGCCGACCCGGCCCGACGATCGGCTTCCAACCACAGCTGTGCATTGGGAGACAAGGCGAACGGACGCCGAGCGAGGGTCGTCATGCCCGACCACGGCACACCGTGCAGGAGGTCGACCGGCACGATGACGACACCGGTGCCGTCAGGAAGCTTCAGCGGCTCGAGGAGCAGTTCGTCGAGCAGACCGATGGCCCGCTCGGCGCGCATGCTCGACCCGTCCGGATCGGAGGCCGCGACGTCGAGCTGGACCAACACACGGTCGCGCGCTCGGACGACATCGGCCACCGGCGCGACGTCGAC
>JAGQSS010000641.1 GCA_020439405.1 Ilumatobacter sp.
GACACCGAGCCGCCCTGCATCTCGCCGAACACGCGCTCGGAGAGATAGCGGGTGAGGCCGGGGGCGAGGATGTTGATCGCCACGCCGGACACGATCTGGTCGACGCCGAACTGCACGGTGGCGATGGCGTGCAGCAGGCCGCCGAGCGCGCCGCCGATCAGTCCGGTCAGGAGCCCCCACCACGGGGAGCCGAACTCGAGAGCGCCCCAGGCGCCGCACCAGGTACCGAGGATCATCATCCCCTCGAGACCGATGTTGACGACACCCGAGCGTTCGGAGAACAACCCTCCGAGGCCGGCGAGCAGGATCGGGATCGACCAGCGCAGCATGGCGCTCGACGTCACGTTCGAGGTCAGTAGCGAGGTGCCGGCGATCTCTTGGACGATGGAGAGGACGAGGATGCCGAGTGAGGCGGTGATCATCCACCGCGCCCAACCGGGCAACGACTTGTACGTCTCGCCGAGACCGCCGGCCCCGGGTGGACCCGGGTGGACGTCGGCGATGTCGAGATCAGCCACGTTGCTCATGCCGTTGCCTCCACGAGTTGCGCCGCCCGTCTGACCTCGTCACGTTGGCGGATCCGGTTGACGACCTCGTAGGCGATCACCGCCACGAGCAGGATGGTCGCCTGCATGATGACGACGATCTCGCTCGACGCCAGGTTGCTGACCTGCAGGACGGCGGCCGAGGAGTCGAGGAAGCCGAACAGCAGGGCGGCGAGGGCCATGCCGAACGCGGTGTTGCGGCCCAGCAGGGCGACCGCGATGCCGGCGAAGCCGAGGCCCTGGATGAAGCCCTGGTCGTAGGCGTGGGTGTCGGAGAGGATCTCCGGCATGCCGACGAGTCCGGCGACGAGTCCGCCGCCGACCATGGCGATCATGATCATCCGCTTCGGTGGGACGCCACCGGCGCGGGCGGCCGTCGGGTTCATGCCGCTCGCCCGGATGTCGAAGCCGAGCCGGCTGCGGTTGATGACGACGTGGTAGACGATGCCGACGATCACGGCGACGAGGAACACGCCCGTCAGTCGGCGACCCTTGGTGATCTCACGGGTGAAGACCTCGACCCAGCTGTTGAGGTCGGGGAGGCGTCCCGAATCGCCGATCGGCGTGGTGCCCTGGTTCGTGGCGGTCGGGTCGTCGATGAACCTCGGGAGCAGGCCGGCGACGAGGCCACCGACCGCGATGAAGTTCAGCATGATCGTCGAGATGACCTCGTTGACGCCTCGCGTCACCTTCAGCAGTCCCGCCAACCCCGA
>JAGQSS010000642.1 GCA_020439405.1 Ilumatobacter sp.
TGGTACTTGCCGTCGCCGACCTTGACCTCGACCCAGTCAGGGAAGTCGGGCACCGGATCGAGGGGGATCTCGCACGGCAGCACCTCCTCGCTGATCGACGTCAGCGCCTCCTGGAGCTCGATCTGGTTGAGCGAGTTGTAGAAGGCCGTGTCGCCGTCCTTGGGCACGCCGCCGGCGAGCGCCAGCTCGTTGAGCTTCTGGAAGGCGTTGGTCCCGTCCGGGTTGCCGTCGTTCTTGACCTCCGACTCGACGTCGGCGATGTCGATGCCGACGACGAAGGTCATGATGCCCTGGGCCTTCGCCTCGGCGACCTCCGTCAGCAGGGCCTCGTCGTAGATCTCGAAGCGCTGGGTCTCGTCCGCCGCCTCGAGCGAGCAGTTCGCGGCGCCGTCGGTGACGAGGACGACGAACTTCGGCATGCCGTCGGCGATGCCCAGGAGGTGCGTGTAGGCCGAGATCACGCCGGCGCGGGCCGGCGTACCGCCGGAGATCTGGGCGTCCGTCGCGTTCGCGGGCGGCATCGTCGCGAGGATCGCCCCGCCGTTTTGCGCCGCGACCCCGACCTCGGGCGTCGCCTCGACCAGGCAGGCGTTGATCGTGTACTCCGAGATCGCCGCGGCCGACGGGTAGAGCACCATGCCGAGGTTCATCGAGCTGTCGAAGGTCGCCGTGATCAGCTCGACGACGCTGTAGAGGCTGAACCACCGCGTGACGTCCGGGGTGTTCGGATCGGCGTCGGAGTCCCACGCGTTCGAGACCATCGACCGCGACTTGTCGAGCACGAGGACCACGTTGGGCGTCATCACCGGGAGGTCGATGATCGCCTCGCCGCAGTCATCCGGGTCGAAGTCGCACTCCTTCGCGTCGGTGCACACCTTCCCGTTCGGGCACTCCTCGTCGACCTCGCACTCGATCACGTCGCCGGTCGACCCCGAGGTCTCGCTCGCGCCGCCGCTGCCCGACGTGTCGCTCTCGCTCTCGCCCTCCGTCGCGCCCGTCGTCGCGGTCGTCGTCGGGTTGATCGTCACGAGCGTGTCGCCGCTGTCGTCCGTCTCCGAGGTCGCGGCCGGCTCGCCGCAGCCGACGAGGCAGAGGGCGGCGGCGGTGAGGGTGCTGAGGCAGTACGTCGTAGTCTTCATGGTCATCGTCTCCGTCATCGGCTGGCTCTCGGCGCAGCGCTCCCGTGCGGGGGGCGGCTGCCTCTCGGGTCATCCCGGGCGCCGCCCCCTT
>JAGQSS010000643.1 GCA_020439405.1 Ilumatobacter sp.
CGACATCGCCGTCCGACTCCACGGAGCCTGTGTGGTGGCGCACAACCTCCCGTTCGACTCCCGCATGATCGCGAACGAGTTCCGACGCTCGGGCACGCCCGTGGAGATCGCCGTCGGCGTCGACACACTCAACAACACCGGCATGAGGCTGTCCGACGCGTGCGCGGAGTACGGGATCGGCATTAGCCAGGCGCACCGAGCCCTCGATGATGCGACGGCCGTGGCAGCGCTGCTGTCCGCCGCGGGCCACCTGTGTGTACCCGGCGGTGCAGCGTCGATGCCGACGGGCTTGTTGCGGTCGGGACGGGTCCTCCGGCGAGACGACACCGCGCCTGCCGTGCTTCCCGAACCACCGCTGATCACCTACCTCGCGTCCCGCCTCCGGTTCGCCGGTGCCGACGCGGCGGTGGTCGCCTATCTCGACCTCGTCGGTACGGCCGTGAGCGATCTCCATCTCGATCGGGCAGAACGGCAAGGACTTACCGAGTTCGCGGCCGAATACGGCCTGTCGCCCGATCTGTTGCGCCAGGCGCACCGGCGCTTCGTCAACGAGCTCGTCGATGCGGCGTTGGCCGATCGTGTGGTGACCGACGACGAGTACGACGCCCTGCTCCGTGTGGCGAGCTCGCTCGACGTCGATCGGTCGCTGGTGGACGATCGTGTGCGTGCCGCTCGGTCGGGCGAACGCGAGGTCCGGCTCGAACGGGGCATGGCGATCGTGGCCACCGGCGAACACGGTGCGTTGTCCAGGACGGACCTCGAGTCGACACTCGAGGGCGAGGGCTTCGTCGTGAAGAAGAACACCTCACGCAAGGTCGACCTGGTGGCGGCAGCTGATCCGAACAGCAGGTCGGGCAAGGCCGCGAAGGCCCGCGAACTCGGTATCCCGATCGCCTCGATCGACGAGCTGGTCCGGGCGCTCACGGAGGGCCGAGCGGTCTCGGTGGCTGCTCCTGCCGACCAGCTCGTCGTCGTCACGTGTCCTGATTGTTGGTCGACGTGGACGGTGCCGTCTTCGCCGCCCGTCGGTTCCTCGGAACGCTGTGCGTCGTGCCGATCACTCGCACAGAGCACCGGCGGTTGGGCGCCTCCGCAGGTCGATACCGAATCAGGCTGAAGCGGGCGAGAGACACCTCCGGCTTTGCGCGCGGTGCGGTGCTCGGCAACCGGGAGATCAGCGTTGCGACGGCTTCGGTGCGATCCTCGACCCAGGCCGTCCCGTCG
>JAGQSS010000644.1 GCA_020439405.1 Ilumatobacter sp.
GACGGCACCGTGAGTTCGGCGACGAGGGCGGCGCCCGTGGGCGTGACGAGTTCCATCGGGTCGTCGGTGAACCGCCAGACGTGGCCCGTGCCCTCGAGGAGACGGAGGGTCGCCGGGGCAGGGATCGGCAGTTCGCCGTGCGCGGTGACGACGGTGCCGGAACCGGTCGGGAGCTGCGCACACGTCGCCGTCTCGATGCTGAGGTGGTGCCAGGCCGAACAGACGCCGACCACGTCGACGATGGTGTCGAGTGCGCCGACCTCGTGGAAGTGGACGTCCTCGACGTCGATCCCGTGGATCGCGGCCTCGGCGACGGCGATCCGGTCGATCACGGCGACCGCCCTGGCCGTGATCGGGGCGGGGAGGGCCGCGTCGGTGATGATCCGGCGGAGTTCGCTCGCCGAGCGGTGCGTCGCCGTGTCGGCCGTGGCGACCCGGGCGAGAGAGCCGCTGATGCCGTGTCGGACGACCGGTTCGACGTCGAGGGTCCAGCCGGGCACGTCGAGACGTTCGAGGTCGGCGCGGACCGAGTCGATCGGCGCTCCGGCGTCGAACAGGGCGCCGAGCAGCATGTCGCCGCTGATGCCCGTCGTCGGGTCGAGGTGGAGGTGGGTGGTCATGCGCGTGCCGTGGATCGGGTCGGGTGATCTCCGGAAACGACGACTCCGTCGTCGTTCCCTGCGACACCCGACCCGGGTTCGGGGATGACGCGGTTGAGCTTGCCGGAGGTGAAACCTTCGAGGTCGAGGGCGACGAAGTCGAAGCCGGCGGCTCGCACGATCTCGCTGATGCGGTCGTGGAGATCGGCGGCGTCGGCCAACCGGTCGGCGGGCACCTCCACGAGTCCGAGCCGGTCGTGGTGTCGGACCCGGACCTCGTCGAAGCCGAGCCGCCGCAGTGCCCGCTCCGCGACCTCGACCTGCGACAGCCGACCGAACGTCACCGGCGTCCCGTACGGCAACCGCGACGACAGACACGGCGAGGCCGGTTGCTCCGCGGTGCTCAGGCCGAGTGCCCGCGACACGTCGCGTACATCGTCTTTCGTCATCCCTGCCTCGACGAACGGGAACCGGGCGCCACGTTCGCGGGCGGCCCGCTGTCCGGGCCGGTGGTCGCCGAGGTCGTCGACGTTCACGCCGAGCACGATCGTGCCGACGGCGACGGGTTCGAGCGCTTCCATGAGGTGGGTCTTGCACCAGTAGCAGCGGT
>JAGQSS010000645.1 GCA_020439405.1 Ilumatobacter sp.
ACGTCGCGCAGCGGACCAGCGGGAAGGGCTCGCCCCAGTAGCGCTGGCGCGAGAACAGCCAGTCGCGCAGGCGGTAGTTGACCGCGCCCGCGCCGAGGCCCTGCTCCTCCAGCCAGGCGGTGATGCGCTTCTTGAACTCCGCGGTGGGGAGCCCGTCGAACTCGCCGGAGTTCATCGCCACGCCGGGCGCGGTGAACGCGGCGTCGGCCGGCGGCGGACCGCTCCCGTCCGGCGAGACGACCGGGACGATCGGCAGGTCGTACTTCCGCGCGAACTCGAAGTCACGCTCGTCGTGCGCCGGCACCGCCATGATGGCGCCGGTGCCGTAGCCCATCAGGACGTAGTCGGCGATCCAGACCTCGATCTGCTCGCCGCTCAGGGGGTTGGTGGCGTACGAGCCCGTCCAGACGCCGGTCTTCTCCCGGTTCTCGTCCTGGCGGTCGACGTCCTTCTTGGCGGCCGCCTGGCGCCGGTACTCGGCGACGGCATCGGCCTGTTCCGGCGTGGTGAGCTGATCGACGTACGGGTGCTCGGGGGCCAGCACCATGAAGGTCGCGCCGAACAAGGTGTCGGGGCGCGTCGTGAAGACGGTGATGTCGCCGGCTGGGGACGGGAAGTGGACGTTGGCACCGTGGCTCCGGCCGATCCAGTTGCGCTGCATCGCCTTGATGGCGTCGGTCCAGTCGAGCAACTCGAGGTCGTCGATCAGGCGATCGGCGTAGGCGGTGATGCGCATCATCCACTGGCGCATGTTGCGCTTGAACACCGGGAAGTTGCCGCGGTCGGAGCGGCCGTCGGCGGTGACCTCTTCGTTGGCGACGACGGTGCCCAGGCCGGGGCACCAGTTGACGGGTGCGTCGCTGACGTAGGCGAGACGGTGGTCGTCGATGATCGCGCGCTGCTCGGTCGTGCTCAGGTCGTGCCAGGCCCGACCGTCGGGGGTCGGCCGCGAGCCGATCTCGAACTCGGCGACCAGCTCTCCGATCGGGCGTGCCTGACCACGACCATCGTCCGCGTCGGGGTCGAACCAGGCGTTGAAGATCTGGCCGAAGATCCACTGCGTCCACCGGTAGTAGTCGGGATCGGTGGTGGAGATGCTGCGGCGCGGGTCGTGGGCCAGGCCCAGCCGGCGCAGCTGACGTCGGTACGTCGCGATGTTCTCGTCGGTGGTGATCGCCGGGTGCTGGCTGGTCTCGACGGCGTACTGC
>JAGQSS010000646.1 GCA_020439405.1 Ilumatobacter sp.
GGCACGCGACGGGTCCACCACGACGACGTGTTCGTCGACCATTACGAGTGGATGCGCGACAAGTCCGATCCCGAGGTCATCGCCCACCTGGAGGAGGAAAACGCCCACGTCGAGGCCGAGACCTCCTACCAGGAGCCGTTACGCCAGACGATCTTCGACGAGATCAAGGCCCGCACCAAGGAGACCGACCTGTCGGTGCCGCTGCGGCGCGACGACTGGTGGTACTACGGCCGCAGTTTCGAGGGCAAGCAGTACGGAGTGCACTGCCGCTGCCCGGTGGCCGGACCGGCGGACTGGGATCCGCCCAAATTCGACGAGCACACCGACATCCCCGGTGAGCAGGTACTGCTCGACGAGAACGCCGAGGCCGACGGCCACGACTATTTTGCCGTGGGTGCGGCGACGGTCAGCCCGGACGGCAATCTGCTGGCCTACTCGACCGACGTGGTCGGCGACGAGCGTTACACCCTGCGATTCAAGGACCTACGCACCGGAGAGGTCTATCCCGATCGCATCACCGGAATATCCGCCGGGGTGACCTGGGCCGCTGACAGTGCGACGGTCTACTACACCACCGTCGACGAGGCGTGGCGCCCCGACACCGTATGGCGGCACCGGCTCGGCGCGCAGGGCCACGACGAGCAGGTGTTCTACGAGCCCGACGAACGGTTCTGGGTCGGGGTCGGGCGCACCCGTTCGGATGCCTACATCGTGATCGCGGCGGGATCGGCGATCACCTCTGAGGTCCGCTTCGCCGACGCCTCCGATCCGCAGGCGGAGTTCACCACGGTGCTGCCCCGCCGCGACGGGGTCGAGTACTCCGTCGAGCACGCGATCGTCGACGGTCAGGACCGGTTCCTCATCCTGCACAACGACGGGGCGCCGAATTTCACGCTGGTCGAGGCGCCGGTGGACGATCCCACCGCGCAGCGAACCCTGATCCCGGCGCGCGACGACGTGCGGCTCGAGGGTCTCGACGCCTTCGCCGGGCACATCGTCGTCCACTACCGCGCCGAGGCGCTGCCCCGGCTTCAGCTGTGGCCGCTGGTGCCGGGCCAGGGTTACGGCGCTGTGCAGGAGATCACCTTCGACTCCGAGTTGATGGCCTGCGGCCTCGCCGGCAATCCGAATTGGGACGCCCCCCGGCTGCGGGTGGGCGCGACCTCGTTCCTCACCCCGATGCGGATATATGACATGG
>JAGQSS010000647.1 GCA_020439405.1 Ilumatobacter sp.
TGCAGTTCTGGTGTCGACCTCGACCTCGTCCCGTTCGCCGCCGACGCGGCGCTCGCCCACGATCTCCCGGTCATGCTGGTGCTCCCCGAACGCGATCGGGTGCGTGCGGTCGACGAACTCGCGACCACGCTGCGACACCCGACCACCATCGTCACCCTCTGACCGACGCCGGACGCGACGATGCCCGACCGTCACCGTGGTGACGATCGGGCGTCGTATCGTGGCGCCGGGCACCGAGGGGGAGGGTGCGGCGCGACGGGCTGCGGCTCAGTCGTCGTCGTTCGGCGAGTCGGTCGACTCGGCGGCGTCGGACGACTCGGCGTCGGTGCTGGCCGCTTCGATCGCCGGTGCGGCGGTCGAGATCTCGATCGTGCGGGCCGCCGGCTCGGCGTAGGCGCCGACCCGGACGGTGAGGCGCCCGTCGACGTGGTGGGCGGTGACGTTCTCGGGATCGAGGCGGCCGCCCAGACGGAGGCTGCGCTTCCAGCTCAGTTCGTCGGTCTCGACCGCGAGCGTGAGCGTGGTGCCGGTCACCTCGACGTTGACCGCCGAGGCGGGGACGCCGGGCAGGTCGACGGTGAGGACGTACTCGTCGCCCGACCATGCGCCGTCGACGACCGGGCCGGTCGAGCGACGCGAGTCGAAGAACGAGTTGGCGAGCTGGTCGAACGCACGGTCGAGGCCGAGGTCGAGGGAGGACGGTGCGGGGCGGTGACGGACGATCATGGTTCGGTCTCCTGTTCGATGCGGTTGGCTGACGATGTCGACTCCTGGGTGGAGATCCACTCAGGAGGAGTGAGTTCAAATCATACAGAAATCCTGAGCGGATGCAACTCAGGATTGGCGACACGGATCCGGCGATGGTTTGACCGGTAGCCTTGCGACGCCATGCTCGAATCCGGTGTCGCCGATCGCCTGACGTCGGCGGGGGACGAGTTCCGTGAACTCGAGGCCAGACTCGCCGACCCCGCCACCCACGCCGACCCGGCGGTGCTGCGCGCCGTGTCCCAGCGCTACCGAGAGCTCGAACCACTCGTCGCCGCGTGGGCCGAGTACCGATCGCGTCAGGACGACCTGGGCGCGGCTCGCGAGCTCCTGGCCGCCGCGACCGACGCCGACGAACGCGAGTTGGCGGCGACCGAGATCGACGACGCCGACGCCGACCTCGAACGGCTCGAAGGCGAACTCCG
>JAGQSS010000648.1 GCA_020439405.1 Ilumatobacter sp.
CTTCGAGGTCGATGATGTCGCTGACGTCGGTGTAGCCCAGCGCGCCGTCGACCACGACGACTTCCTGGATCACGGCCGCTTCCTGGATGTAGGCGTCGTTCACACCGTCGGTCTTCTGGGTGCCACCCATGAGCAGCGGATCCGCGGTGTCGAGGGTCCACGCAGCGCTCATCAGGTTGACACGGTTCAGACCGCCCGGCATCGCCGCCGCATCACGCAGCACCGTCTCCACCAGGTGGGCGAAGAGCACACCCGTCGAGTACGAACCGTCGGCGCAGGTCACGCCGAGGTACTCGTCGAGCACCATCTCGACTTCCTGGATCGCCGGGTCGTCGGCCCACTTCGGGTCGCCGCACAGCTTGTTGATGTTCGTCATGCGGACACCGGCGCCGTCGGCCGCGAGTGCACCCGCCGCGTCCTGGACCGGCGTGAAGAAGCTGGCCAGGTTGTTGCACGTGTACGACATGTAGAACCGGGGACGCCATTCCGACTGGGCGACGGCGCCGACCGACTGCGGGCAGAACGCGCCGGTCGTGCCGGCGAGGAAGACGTCGGCACCCGACGAGATGAGCGTCGTCATCTCGTTGGTGATCGAGTCGGCCGCCTGGTCGTGCAACTGCTCTTCGACGATGTCGATGCCGGCGCACGCCGGGTCGTTGTTCAGCGCATCCTGGTACGTCTTGCCGAAGTCGCTGTTCTGGATCAGGGCGGCGACGGTCGCGCCTTCACCGAATTCGTCGGTGATCGCCTGACACCAGATCTGCGTCTCGGTGACGTAGTTCAGGATGTTGCCGGTGTTCCACGGGTAGTTCGCCGGGTCGCCCCACAGCGGGAAGCCCGTCGAGTTGAACAGGTGCGGGATGCAGTTGTCGGCCGTGATCGGACGGACCGCGGCGTTCACCGCGGTGCCGATGAGGTGGACGAACGCGAAGATGTCCTCGGTGTCGATCATCTCCTCGACGTTCGCCACGGCGCGGCCGGCCTCGTAGCCATCGTCGCGGGCGACGACCACCACGTTCTTGCCCTCGACGATCGGATCGTTCTCGTTGAGGTAGTCGAAGTAGGCCTGCATGCCCGGCGCGATCGCGCCGAACGCGGCAGCCGGACCCGACTCGGGCAGCGACTGGCCGAGACGGATCTCGTCACCGTCGACACCCTGGAACGGATCCCAGTCGTCG
>JAGQSS010000649.1 GCA_020439405.1 Ilumatobacter sp.
GTCGTGTCGCCTCCGTTCACGCTGAACGCGACGGCGATCGCGTCCTGCGACGCCAGGCCCGCGGCCTCCAACAGCTCGAGCGCGACGGCCTCGTTGATCGAGGTGTCCGTGGAGTTCGACCGGACCACGAGGTCGGTCAGCCCGTCGTGGCTCTGGCCGTCCACGTATTCGTCGAGCCGGATCAACCACGGGATGGTCGCCGGATCGTCGTCGGCCGACACGGCGCGCAGCGACGAGTTGCCCTTCAGCCGGATGCCGACCTGTTCGTACGTCTCGCCGTCGATCGTGACCGTCGCCTCGATCCACTCCTTCTCGCCCGTCGATACGTACGTCGCCAGCGTCGCGGCGTAGTCGTCCTCGTCGAACTCGACCGAGATCGTGTGCGCCACCGAGCTGTCGAGGCTGCCGACGGCACCGAGTGCGGACACGGCCACGTCGTCGCCTGCGGACACGCTGCCGCCGACGGCCGCGGCACCGCAGCCGGTGAGGGCGACCAGCGAGACGAGGGCGACGACGGCCGACCGTCGGACGCGGCGTGCGAAGGTGGAGTGTTCGAACATGCCGCCGATGCAAGCGATGTGGCATCCGAGGCGCCTGCGACGCTCCTGTGCGTTTCCGGTGAGTGCTCGTGCCGAACTGTGGGGTGGCTCTCGGCGAACTGCCAGGTTCGCCGCGTACACCTGGACGCAACCTTCCGTTCACCCGACCGTCGGTCGGGCCATCCCCCAGGAGACCACCGTGTCACTCCCTCTGCTCTTCGCCTGCGATCTCGTCGCCATCACCGCCCTCGTGGGCGGTCTGTACTTCCCGCGGCATCGCCGACGGGAGATGGTGCTGGCGCTCCTCGTCATCAACGTCGGCGTGATGGTCCTCACCCAGGCGCTGACGTCCGCCGAGGTGGGTGCCGGCCTGGGCCTGGGTCTGTTCGGTGTGCTGTCGATCATCCGGCTGCGGTCGAACGAGATGCCACAACACGACGTCGCCTACTACTTCGCCGCGTTGGCACTCGGCCTCCTCGGCGGCTTCCCGGTCGATCCGGCCTGGCTCAGCCCGGTGCTGATGATCGCCGTCGTGCTCGCCGTGTTCGTCGGTGACCATCGTCGCCTGCTCGGGAGCTACCGCCAACAGCTGATGACGCTCGACCGGGCCCATCCGACCGAGGCCGGTGCCCG
>JAGQSS010000064.1 GCA_020439405.1 Ilumatobacter sp.
TCTTCCGCCGCCGGCGGGCGCGTTGCGCCATGTGCTCGTCGAACCAGGCGTCGTCGTCGATCGCCATCACGCGCGACACGAGGGTCGTGACGATCGTGACGCCGACGGTGATCACGACCGCGGTCCAGAAGTCGTTGACGTGCACGCCCGGGACGAGGTCGAGCGCGACGCCGACGACGAAGGCGTTGATCACGATCGCGCCGATTCCGAGCGTGAGGACCGACAGCGGGACGACGAGGAACGCGAGCGCCGGCCACACGGTCGCGTTCAGGACGCCGATCACCGCGCCGGCGATCAGCGCGGATGGCACGTCGTCGAGCACGAAGCCGTCCATCACGGCGGCGAGCAGCCACAGTGCGAGCGCGTTGAAGAGGACGACGACGGCACCGCGGCCGACGGTCTGTCGCCACCCGGGGCGCAGCTCCTCGTCGCGCAGGATCGTCGTCGGCAGGTGATCGGTCATAGAACGCCCGAACTCTATGACACGGAGACATTCCGCATCGTCGACGCCCTCGATCGTTCGTACACTGTGCGCCGCCCCGGCGACGGGGTCATGCCCCAGTAGCTCAGTGGATAGAGCGTCGGTTTCCTAAACCGTGCGTCGCAGGTTCGATCCCTGCCTGGGGCACTGTAAAAAACCTGGTAGAAGGCGGTGCGCATCGAGCGCCGAACAACCACTTCCCCTCGTGGTAACGCCGTGGTAACGTAATTTCGTGGCCAGCGGGACGATCTACCGCCGTGAGACGCCGTCGGGGGCGTCGTCATGGGTCGCTCACGCCACCTGGCAGGAGGGCGGCAAGCGGCGCCAATCGAAGCGATCCTTCCGCACCAAGAAGGAGGCGCAGGCCGCGCTCACCGAACTGCTCGCCGCCCACCAGACCGGGACGTTCGTCGCACCGAGCCGGATGCCGCTGCGCGACTTCGTCGAACCGTGGCTGTCTGCGCTCGAGAACCAAGGGCGTAAGCCCACGACGCTGCGCGGCTACCGCAGGTCGCTCGATGCGTACGTGCTGCCGCGACTGGGAGATGTCGCGTTGCAGGAGTTGCGTGCGTCGGATCTCGACGCGCTGTACGCAGCACTGCTCCGCTCGGGTGGCCGGCGCGGTCAGGGTCTGTCGATGACGACGGTCCATCACGTGCACGCGGCGTTGAACAAGCTGCTGCACGATGCGGAGCGCAAGGGTCTCGTGATCCGCAACGTCGCCAAGCTCGCCAACGCACCGACGTTGACGACGGCGCGGGCGAAGGCTCCCGAGATGCGGGTGTGGTCACCCGACGAGCTGGCGAGGTTCCTCGCCTCGATCGAGGGCAACCGCAACGAGGCGATGTTCCGGTTGATGGCGATGACCGGCATCCGCCGTGGCGAGGTCGTCGCGCTGCGATGGTCCGACGTCGAGCTGGCCGGTCATCGGCTGACCGTGAACCAGGCGGCCAACGTGATCGACGGCGAGGAGGTGGTCGCTGTACCGAAGACCCGGCGGAGCCGACGGGTGATCGATCTCGATCCCGACACGGTGCCGATGCTGCAGCGGCATCGTGCGCGCCAGCGCGAGCAGTTCCTGATGCTCGGTGTGTCGGCGACGGCGAGCGACCGCGTGTTCACGAACGAGATCGGCGAGCCGCTGCGGCCGAACTCGGTCGGCCAGGCGTTCCGACGGCTCGTCGACGCCGCCGAGGTGCCGGTCATCCGCCTGCACGATCTCCGCCACACCCACGCGTCACACTTGCTGATGGCCGGCGTCAACGTGAAGGTCGTGAGCGAGCGCCTCGGCCACTCCTCGGTCAGCTTCACACTCGACACCTACGGCCACGTCATGCCCGGCCAACAAGCCGAAGCTGCGGCGGCCGCGGCGGCGCTCCTGCTGCCGAGGTTGCCATCGTGATCGATTCTTGCGGCTGGCAGCCGAGCATTACGGATGGGGGTCGTTGAGCTGTGGGCACGATCGTCTACATCGACGGCTTCAACTTCTACTACGGGGCCGTGAAGGGAACTCCGCACAAGTGGCTCGACCTCGAGGCCTTGTCGCGGCGGTTGCTCCCTCGCGATGAGATCGTCAAGGTTCGATACTTCACGGCGAGGATCTCATCCTGGCCCGACGATCCGCAGCAGGCCGTTCGCCAGGAGACGTACCTGCGCGCGCTGAGCACGCTGCCGTTGGTCGAGATGCACTTCGGTCACTACGTCACCAGGACGACGCGCATGCCGTTGGCAACACCGCCCGACCGTGGCGCTCGAACCGTTGAGGTTCTCAAGACCGAGGAGAAGGGCTCCGACGTCAACCTCGCGACCTACCTCTTGCTGGATGCGTTTCGCGGCAACTGCGACACCGCTGTCGTGGTTAGCAACGACTCTGACCTCGCCGAACCCGTTCGAGTTGCCCAGGTAGAGGCTGGAGTCCGGGTCGGGATCATCAACCCGCACCCGGCTCGGTACCGGTCTCGACGCCTACAGGGGACCTTCTTCAAGCAGCTGCGTCCGAACGTTCTCGGCCAGTGCCAACTGCCAACGACGATCCAGGACGGTGAAGGTGCGATCACCAAGCCGTCGACGTGGTGAAAAACGCAGAGGCCCGCCGAAGCGGGCCCCGCACCCAGCCACCGAAGCGACTGGGGGAATACCCTTACGGTATCACGATCGTCGGCCTGTTGGAACCCGCCATGTCCGTGGTCGAGACCTACGTCGACGGACCGGAGGTGGAGCGATGGCCAGAGTTGACATCACCGCTGATCTGAACAGCGTGGACGAGAACGGGATCGTCTGGACCTTCCTCGACGAGGCGGAAGACCCGTCAGGAATCCGGCCGGGAGAGGTGGTCGTTGCAGGCTCGCCACTGACACCGGCCGCGTGCCAGGTCATCGACCTCGTCGAGAAGCCCGTCGGTACGGTCGTGCTCCTTCGAGTGTTGCCCGGCGGCACCGCGCCGTAGCGACGGCTTGCGTCCAGCGATTCGGGCTTGACTGCTCGGGTCCGCAGCATCAAGCTCGTAGCCGCCCGATCCAATAGGTGAGGGAAGTGTGCCCGGCGTTCTCCCCCGTGATGAGGAGCCGCCGGGCATTGCGCGTACGGATGTCGGCTCGCGATCGGGTTCAGAAGCCGATGTCGAGTCCGGGTGGTTCGGGGCGTGGCTGCTGGCGCATGGCTGGCTGTACGGCCGGCGCTGGTCGTGGGGCGAGATCGTGTTGGTGGATCCAGGTGGCGAGTGGTTCGGCGAGAGCTCGGTCGTGACCGCCGGTGTGTTGGAGGTGTTGGGCCGCGTTGATGAGGGAGGCGGGTGGTGGGGTGTGTCCGGTGGCCCAGGCGTGCCAGGTGTCGAGGGCGTCGAGGCGTTGTTGGGCGGCGGCGAGTCGGTTGGCGTAGCGGTCGAGGCTGCGGGTGAGTTGCTGGTCGATCTTGCGGTGCTGTTGGAGCCGTTGCTGTTCTTGTCGGAGTTGGTCGCGTTGGTCGAGGAGTGGTTGGGCGCGGCGGGTGAGTTCGTCGAGCGCCGTGCGGACGAGGGCGACATCGTCAGTTGCCTCGGCAAGTGTGTGGCGTGCTGATCGCCGGTGGAGCCGACCGGCGCTGGCGAGTTCTCGTTCGGCGTCGCGTCGGCGCTGTTCGGCGCGGTGGAGCTCGGTGGTGGCTTGGGCGATCGCTTGGTCGTGGGGTGCGCAGTGGGGTTCGAGGTCGGCGAGTTTTTGGCCGATTTGGTCGATTCGCTGTCGAGTCTCGGTGTCGCGATGTCGTTCGGCCGTGTGGGCGGCTTGTGTGTCGGCGAGCTCGGTGCGGGCGGTGTGGTGGAGGTGGTTGAACCAGTCGGGGATCTCACATCGCGGTCGAAGTGTTGTTGGTGGGATGGTGGTGGCGAGTTGGTGGCGGGTGCGGGTGGCGGGTTGGTCGGCGCGGTCGGTGGCGAGGATGCGTTCGAGCACGTCGATGGCGTCGGCGATGTCGTGGGTGTCGGTGACGACACAGATGAGGTTCTCGCCGCGTCCGCGGGTCACCGCGACGTACAGCCCGCGACAGGTCGTGGCTGGGGTGGCGAGGGTGATCGAGGCGGTGGCGGTGTCGGACTGGTTCCCGGGCTCGGTGGCGGCGTAGCCGAGTCGCACGTGGTCGGTGACGTAGCTGGCGGGGAGGGTGACGGTGCCGTGTCCGTCGATGCGGGTCACGGCCATCCCACCATCGGCAGTGATCGCGTTGATGGTCCAGTAGTCGCGGTTGCGGACCGAATCCCCGGCGGTGGTGCGCAGCAGGCGTTGGTTGCGGCGGGTCGTGACCACGTCACCGACGTGGAGGCTGATGTCGCCGATCTCGAGATGCTGGTCGCCGAGCTGGCCGGCGGCGAGCCGGTGGGCTTGCGCAGCCCGGTTGATGGCGTCGACGTGATCGTTCGTCGTCGTCGTGATCGCCACGTACTCGCCGCGTTGGAGTGCTGCGGTGCAGGCGGCGGCGATGTTGTCGAGGTGTTCGTGGAACGGTGCGGGGAGAATACGGTCGTGGTCGAGGTAGGCGTCGAGACCCGAAGGGTCGCCGTGTCGCAGTTGGAGGGACGCGGCGGCTTCCCAGTCGTTGTGGAACCGGTGGATGGTGTCGAGCTCGATCGGGCGGCCGGTGGCGCACAGCTCGGCGAACATCCCACCTCGTGCGACCGAGTGGAGTTGGTGCGGGTCACCGACGAGTGCGAGCCGCCAGGCGTGTTGGTCGGCGAGCTGGGTGAGTTGGTGGAGGTCGGCGGTGGCGAGCATCCCGGCCTCGTCGACGATGACGGTCGTGCCGGCAGGGAGCCGCCAGGGCGGTTCGGGTGGCCGGTCGGGGCGTGTCCATTCGTGGAGGAGTTTGGCGACGGTGTCGCATTGCATGCCGGTCCCGGTTTCGAGGACACGGGCTGCTTTGGCGGTGGGGGCGAGCCCGAACACCGGCCGCCCCTGACCCCGCAGGTCGGTGACCGCAGCGTGGAGCATGGTGGTCTTGCCGGCCCCGGCGGGGCCGACGACCAACACGAGCTGATCTGATCCGGCGACCGCAGCGGCGGCTTCGGTCTGCATCACATCCGAGCCGCTGGCATCGATGGTGGCGGAGGGACGGGGTGGGTCGAGTTGGTGGTCGATCGCCCAGGTGAGGATGTGTTCTTCTTGGGCGAGGATGTGTTCGCTGGTGTGGTGGCGTGCCGATGGTTCGATCCACACCGACCGCCCATCGGACCGCCGCCGGGTGTGCGTGTCAGTCGGGTCGAGGTCGACACACTGGTCGAGGACGGTGTCGGCGGCCCGGTCGAGGAGTCGTGCCCAGCGTTGGCCGTCGATGCCGGGTCGGGGGCGGACGGTGTCGCCGAGGTGTTGGATGACGTCGAGGCGATGCCACGCCGACCGCCGCTCACCGACCGCCGCCACCACCTCGCCGACCGAGATCCGCTGCTGCTCGACCGGCGCCGCCAGTGCGGCGGCACGGATCGACGCCTCGAGGACGTCGGGGGTGACGCCGACGGCGGCGGCCTCGGCGCGCCACAATGATCGGAGGTCGGTGGGTGTGGTGCCGGTCTTGTGGCCGCGGGTGTCCTCGGCGGCGCGGCGGCCGATCGCCCCGTGTTCCTTCGAGGTCGGGTCGCGTCCCTCCCGGGCACGGAACTCGGCCAGCATCGTCTGCATCGCAGCGTCGACTTGTGCGGCTCGTTTCGAGAATGCCTCCAACACCTCGGCAGGGAAGCCGGCGATATCGGCCTGACCTTTCACGATGTCGCCCCAGGCGACACCGAACCGGGCGGTGACCTCGGCGCGCAGCACCGACTGATACAAGCCACCGAGCGCTCGCTGGAACCCCTTCAACGTCCGCGCATCCAACGCCAACCACCGCCCGTCCTGCGTCTGCACCTTGCCCGAGATCACGACATGCGTGTGGAGCTGCGGGTCATCGAGCCGGGAGGTGGTCTGACGGAACACCGCACACGTCAGCCCGTTCGTGTCGAGATGCAACCGACGCCCGTTGGATCGTTCGCGGGTCGTCGACGCGTACCGTTCGAGATAGTCGACGACCGCTCGAACGGCGACGTCGTGGCACTCGGCCAGTCGCTCGTCGCCGGTGAGCGCCCACCACACCGACAACGACTTGGGTGCCGAGAACGTCGCATCGAACCCTGCCACGGCCTTGCGCACCTTGCCGGACTTCTCGACCCGATCGACCAGTGGGTAGCCGAGCCGTGTCCCAGAGATCGGGTCACGGCCCAACAGCAACGCCTCCAACTGCTCCGTCGTCACCTCACCCGACAGGCCGAGCAGGTCGGCCTGTCGGCCCGTCCACCGGCCCGGCTGCTCGCCGTCGGCCTGGGTCAGGTAGCGGGTGTAGTACGCAGCGGTCGACGCCGCCGACGACGCATGGAGAGTCGTCACGCGCAGCATGAGGGGCCTCCCCAGATCGCGCGGGCACCTGTCTGTCCTTCAGGGGTTGCGGGTCGGGAACGGGTGGTGCTCATGATCGGGGGCCTCAGGACGTGAGGGTCAGCGCGAGCTGGTCGGCGTGGCGCGGCCTGGGTGTGGTCGACGCGGCCGTTCGGTGATCGGAGACCGTGATGCAGGCCGGGACGTGGAGGGTGTAGGAGCCGGTCGCGAACACACCGGAGTCAGTACGGGACTGGTGTGCGGTGACGAGCCCGGCGCGGCGCAACCTGACGAGGGCGCGGGCGACGGTGTCCTTCGCCATGCCGAGCCGGCCGGCGAGCGTGCGGATCGACACCGACGCCACACAGCCGTCACGGTTCCCAGTCGACGCGAGGAGGAGCTCTTCGAACACGACCCACCCAGTCGGGCCGAGCCGGGACCGCAACTCGCCGGTGGCGCCGGTCAGTGTGATGCGACGCTCAGTCGACATCGACCGCGCCTTCGACATCGGCGGGGAGTTCGCTCGGGACGGTGGCGTCGCAGAGGCGAACGACGCGGCCGCAGTGGGCGAGCTCGAGAAGCGCCCACCGTGGGACGCGCAGGCAGCCACCGAAGCGGACCACCCGCAAACCGGACACGCCACCCGAGGCGTCGTACTCCTGCGCCAGCTGATAGGCGAGCGACCGGCCGATCCGCAACACGGACGCGGCCTCCTCGACCGTCAACACCGGCGTCGCCGGCACCCCCAACATCGCGGACGAATCCATAGAGAACTCCGACTTACACCTATGTCGTTTCCCCGGCAACCCCCCGCCCATCGAGGCGAACACCCCGATCAGTGTCCGTTGTTGTCCGCTGATGTTCGTCAGTGTTCGCTGGTGTTCCCTGGTCCGCCCAGTACGGGAAAATCTGTGACGAATGTCACGTCATCAAGTGCGTCATCAATGCTGGGACACGGAGCATTCCGCCAAGTCCGTCTCGGTCACGCTGCGTGGCAGCGCATAATGCTCCGTCCGGACGAGAGCTAGATCGTAAGTGCCTGATTGATGATGGGGTGTGCGTTGCGGTGGTTCCGTAGCGTCCGGGTGATCCGGCTGGTGGGCTCTTCAAGTGCCCGCCGCTCGTCTGGGCTGGCTTTCTAACGAACTGTCCGCCGGTCGGTCATCTGGCCGGGGTGTGGCCCGAAAGAGGCGCGAGCACATCGTCCCCAATCAGGAGTGCCCACCTCGGTTTTCACCATCAACCAGGAAGGCACATCTCATGACGATGATCGGTATCGATCCTCACAAGCAATCCCACACCGCGGTCGCGATCGACGACGACGAAGTGGTCCTCGACGAGTTTGCGCTGCGCGCCTCGAGCGTGCAGGTCGAGCGGCTCCGCAAGTGGGCCGCGCGCTTCGAGAAGCGGGAGTGGGCCGTCGAGTCAGCGAACGGCCTCGGCTATCTCGTCGCCCAGCAACTCGTCGCTGCCGGCGAGGTCGTGTTCGACGTCCCACCGGTGCTGGCGTCGCGGGTCCGGGTCCTCGGCTCTGGCCGGTCGCAGAAGAACGACCCGAACGACGCCCGCTCGGTCGCGATTGCAGCGTTGCGGTCCGATCGCCTCGGCCGTGTGCGTCCCGACGACCACGCCCGGGTCCTGCGACTGCTCGCCAAGCGGCACCGCGACATGGCCCAGTTGCGCAACAAGCACTGCACTCGTCTGCATGCGCTGCTGGGCGAACTCGCCGCGGGCGGGATCGGCAGCGAACTCACTGTTTCCAAGGCGAACGCCGTGCTCGACACGGTCGAGGTCGACTCCGAAGTCACCCGTCACCGGGTCCTGATCGCGACCGAGCTCGTTGACGACATCGCCCGTCTCGACAACTTGTTGAAGGCCTCGAAGAAGCGAGTCGAACAGGCAGTCTCGGCGTCGGGGACGACGTTGACGAGCATCGTTGGTATCGGCCCGATCAACGCCGCCGCGATCATCGGTTACTCGGGCGACATCGGCCGTTTCGCGAGCAAGGCCCAGTTCGCCTCGTACAACGGGACCGCTCCGATCGAGGCCTCATCGGGCGGTCGCGTCCGGCACCGGTTGAACCCGCGCGGCAACCGCAAGATCAACCACGCCCTCCACGTCGCCGCGGTCTGCCAGCTCCGCTACGACGGCGAGGGTCGCGCCTACTACGACCGCAAGATCGCCGAGGGCAAATCGTCCAAGGAAGCGATCCGAGCGCTGAAGCGTCGCATCTCCGACCGCGTGTTCCGCGTCCTCATCGACGACGCTCACCGCGCAACGACCGGCTGAGCAAGTGGGCCCGGGAGGACAACCAGGAACGACTCTGACTCCAGCGTGACCGGCCTCGCATCCTGAACAGCCGGCTCTTCGGATCAGTCACTCCCGGACCCGACAACCGACCCTACGACCGCCTCCCGCCAACCGGCAAGAGGCCGCTCCCGCGCGCCCCGAAACACACCCGAGATTGGCCCTTGACACAAAGAGGCTTCGCGATGGGCGGGTGACAGTCGACGGCAGGAGCGCGATATGCGCTGCCTGGCGTCAACTGTCGGGGGTGCGGGAACCGGTTCGGTCAGCCTCCGGCGCAGGCGTCCAGGCCGAGTGCGCCGGCCTGCTGGCCCGCGTCCGCCCACGGGTCGTCCTCGGTATCGAAGAAGGCGAGACCCAGCGATTCGGCTTCATCGGTCCCGGCGTCGAACGAGGCGAGCATCGCGTCGACGTCGTCGCTGACGTCTGACGGCGCGTCGAGGGAGGCGATGTCGTCATGCGTCGTCCGGGAGGTGGCGACGATGGTGTCGAGCGTGTGTTGCAGTTGTTCCGGTGTGGGCTCGCCGCCGAAGATCGGCCCGAGCGTCTCCCCAATCGTGGCGTTGCCGTCGGCGCAGATGGCGTTGGCCTGCGCTTGGAACTCCTGGGTGGTGAGGTGGTCGTCGTCGCTTCCACACGCGGCGAGGGCGGCGAGCGCGATGACTGCGGCGAGGATGGTGATCTGGATGCGCTTCATGGTCGCCATGACAACTGATCCACTGTCCCGTGGCCAGGGTGCACGTTCCCGGTTCGTGGAAATCGTCCTGCTGCGGTCGACGTCGGCGGTCATGATGCGTGCGGCGCGCTGACGCCGGTCGGTGGGAGGTCGAATTCGTCGTCGGTCATGCGCCACAGGGCGAAGGACGCGGCGGCGAAGCCGATCGAGGTCAGGACGTAGGCCATCGCAGGGCCGAGGTTCGACCCAAACGGTCCGCCGACGAGCAGGAACTCGACGGGCGAGGCGAGCAGCATCGCGATCGCGAGTGGTCGTGGTGCTGTCCGTGCTTTCCACAGCAGCACTCCGAGCGCGAGGCGACCCAGGGTGATCGTGAGAAAGAACGGAAGAATCGCGACGATCGTGGTCGGGTAGTCCTCCATTCGGCCCGCGAGGTCGATCGTTGTGCCGCTGTCGAGGCCGTGGTCGGCGGTGATGAGCGCGATCAGGTTGATGTTCGGGTTCGTGAGTGCGGAGCAGCAGGCGTAGGCGACGAAGCCGCCGACGATCAGCGTGAGGCGTGGCATCACGCGTCGGTGGGCGACGATCATGGCGACGGCTGATGGCACGACCAGCAGCGCGAACGCAGCCCCAAGCCATTGGGCGGCCCGAGCTGTATCCGGGTCTGCGGCGATGGCACGGAACGTTTCCTCGGTGGTACCACCGAGGTCGTCGGGGGTGATCCCGTTCGAGATCGCTAGTGCGAGCCACGGCACAGGAGCGACGATCGCGAGCGCGATGCGCCAGATGCGTCGGACGTCGGGCGGTGAGCCGACGTCGTCGACGCTCGTCGGCGAGGTTTCGGTGGTGTGTTGGGTCATGATGCCTCCTCCTGCGATGGCGGACGGCCGCCGGTCGACGGCCGCGCGTGCCACATTGCGGCGACGATGATGCGAGAGGAAGGGTGCATGCTCCCGAGTCCAGGGAGGATCTCCCGATGCCGCAGGAACCGGGGCCGTTGCCGGGGGGATCGCAGGGCGGCAATGCTGGGCAGCGTGGACGGCCGAGACCAGCGAACTGCCGCGTCAGGGTGGTGGGCGGTCGCCGCACTGGTGGTCGTCGCCGTCGGTGTCGGGATCATCGTCTGGTACGTCGCTGCGGCCGGACCGAGCATCCATGCGGAGGGTCCCGGATGGCTTTCGCTGCTAGTGACGATCGTCAGCTACGGCATCGTCGGTGCCGTGTTGATCGATCGTCGACCCGACCTGCCGTTCGGCTGGCTCCTCGCCGGAACGGCAGCCACGCAGGTGATTCTCGCCGGGGCGGTTCTCCCCGCGCTCGCCGTTCTTCGCGACGGAAGTGACTCGACGATCGCCCATGTCGGGCTCGCGGCGTCCAACCTCGGATTCATCCCGGTCGCCGTGCAAGGCATCGTCTACGTCCGCTTCCCGACCGGTTCGCCGTCATCGGGTCGCGGACGCATCCTCGAGATCCTGATCGTCGTCGGCACGGCGATCGTGGTTGTCGGTGGCTGCCTCCAGTCGGAGTTCTCCGATCTGCTCACCGATCCTCCCGCGGACGCGTCCAACCCGATCACCGGAGGAACGACGATCGGTCGCGTCGCCGATGCGACGCTGATGATCGCGCCGCTGATCGTCCTCGCCGGCCTCCTGGCCGGTCTCGGAGTCGTCGCCCGGTACCGGCGCGCCCACGGCATCGAACGCCAGCAGCTCAAGTGGATGACCGTCGGTGTCCTGGTCAGTCTCGCGTTGTTCCCGTTTGCCGTCGCCGAGGTGTCCTGGCTGGGCGTGGTCGACATCTTCGGCAGTCTGCTGTTCGTCGCCACGTTGGCGATCCCGGTCCTGCGCTACCGGTTGTGGGCGATCGACACGATCGTCCGCCGTTCGGCGGCATACGCGATCGCGACCGGCGTCCTGATTGGCGTGTATCTCGTCGTTGTCCGGCTCGGGACCGGGTTGATGTCGGACGCGCTCGGCGCGTCGGTCGCGGCGGCGGTCGTCGCCGTCGCGTTCGCTCCGCTCCGCTCGCGCGCCCAGCGACTCGTCGATCGACTCGCGTACGGCGACCGGCACGACCCATACCGGACGATCAGCGCGCTCGATCAGCGGTTGTCCGAGGTCGTCGAACCGGGTCAGGTGCTGCCTGCCCTCGTCAACACGCTCTCGTCGTCGTTGCACCTCCCGTACGTCGCGATCGAGCGTGCCCCCGACCACGATGTGATCGCCGCCGCCGGCACCGAGCAGGCGTCGGTGCATCGCTGGCCACTCGTCCACGAAGGCACCATCGAGGGGTACCTCCTCGCGGCGCAGCGCTCGGGTGAGGACCGATTCGACGATTGCGACCGGCGGCTTCTGTCGGACATCGCGCGCCACGCTGGTGTCGCCGTCCATGCCGAGCTGCTCAGCGCCGACCTGATCGCATCCCGTCAGCGGCTGGTCACCGCGCGTGAGGAGGAACGCCGCAGGATCCGTCGCGACCTCCACGACGGGCTCGGGCCGGTGTTGACCGCGGTCGGGTTGAACATCGATGCCGCTCGCGTCCAGCTCGAGCGCCAGGAGGGCGCTGCGGCCGGCCACCTCGACGACGCCCGCGAGGCGACGACCAGAGCGCTCGATGACGTCCGTCGCCTCGTCTACGGACTCCGCCCACCCGTGCTCGACAACCACGACCTCGCCGAGGCGATCCGTCTCACCCTCGGCCGTCTCGAGTCGACTCGCTGCCGGGTCGAGCTCGACGCCGCCGAACTCCCCGAACTGCCCGCCGCGGTCGAGGTGGCCGCCTATCGGATCGTCGTCGAGGCAGCGACGAACAGCGTGCGGCACGGGAACGCCTCCCGCTGCCACGCGACGATCTCGCACGACGACCACGCGATCCTGCTCGACGTGTGCGACGACGGCGGGTCGAGCGAAGCGTGGACACCAGGAGTCGGCATCACCTCCATGCGCGAGCACGCGTCCGAGCTCGGTGGCATCTTGCAGTGCGGACCCACGCCGTCCGGCGCACGAGTCCACGCGCGCCTCCCGCTCGGGATCGCACCGGAATGAACGGTGGTGTCGATGGCGGCGGACGCCGTGGCGTCGAGTCGTTGATCGAGGTCGTGATCGCCGACGATCACCCGCTCGTCCTGCAGGGCTTGCGTGCGGTCATCTCCGGTACCGACGACATCCGAGTGGTCGGCGAAGCGGCCGACGGCGCCGCTGCGATCGAGGTCGTCCTCGACCGAGAGCCCGACGTCGCCATCGTGGATCTCGACATGCCCGAGGTCCATGGGGTGGAGGTGACACGACGCATCACCGAGGCCCTGCCGTCGACGACGGTGATCGTGCTCACGATGCTCGACGACGACGACACCGTGCTCGCCGCGCTGCGAGCCGGCGCGAGCGGCTACCTCCTCAAGGGCACAAGCGGAGCCAACATCCTGTCGGCGATCAGATCGGCGGCGGCCGGAACCGCTGTGCTCGACCCCGGCCTGCTGGGCGGCCTCGCCGGCAGAGCGAGCCAAGCACCGGCAGACACTCCCGAGCCGTTCCCCGAACTCACAGCTCGCGAACGAGACATCCTTACCCATATCGCGGACGGCCTCACCAACGCGGAGATCGGCGACCGCCTCCACCTCTCGGCGAAGACGATCGCCAACAACGTGTCGACGATCCTCACCAAGCTGCAAGTCACCCAACGCGGCCAAGCAATCGTCCTCGCCCGCGAAGCCGGCCTCGGCATCAAGCGACAGCAGAAATCGTGAGTTCGGCTCTCAGCCCGGAACCGCACCATCGGTCGCGGTCCCGGCGATCAGAATGCTCAAGCCATGACCACCCTGAAAGCCGCTCGTAACCGGCACCGGGGAGCGTGTCGGGGTGCTCGATATCGCTGGGTGTGGTCAGCGGCTTGCGCCGGCGACGAAGGTGGCGACGATGTAGGTGGCGTGGCGGTCGAGTGATCCTCGGCCTCGGTCGTATCGCATCGTCGTTCTCGGGTCGGCGTGCGACGCTGCTTCTTGGACGTCGCGGAGTGGGACGCCGGCGTCGAGGGCGGCGGTGATGAAGCTGTGGCGCAGCGAGTGCGGACTGATCCGCTTGTCGATCCCGGCAGCCTTGGCCAACCGTCGCACGATCCTCGCCGCGGCGTGCCGGTCGAGTCGTCGTGTGCCGTCGGCGTTGAGGAAGATCGGTCCGCTCGTGCGTTCGCCGATGTAGAGGTCGAGCCACGTCGCCGTACGCGGCGCGAGCGGGATCGTGGCGGTCTTGTGGCCTTTGCGATGCACGAACAGGGTGCGATGTCCGCGCTGATAGTCGAGGTTCTCGATGTCGGCGCCGAGGGCTTCGGAGATGCGGAGCCCGTTCAACGCCAGCAGGCACATCAGTGCGTGGTCGCGTCCGCCGCACAGTCCGGCTTGGACCAGGAAGGCGCCGAGCTCGTTGCGGTCGAGGCCGAGCGTGTGGGACTCGTAGTCGATCTTCGGGCGGCGCACGTAGGCAGCCGGGTCACGGTCGATGACGTCTTCCTGCGAGCAGTATAGGTAGAACCCGCAGATCGTCGAGAGCCGCCGACTGATCGTCGAGCGGGCAAGCCCGTGTTCT
>JAGQSS010000650.1 GCA_020439405.1 Ilumatobacter sp.
TACTCGCGGATGACCGGTGCCTTGGCGTCGTCGTCGAGTTCGATCGCCGTGAACGTCTCGATCCGCCGACCCGAGCGCAGGCGCCCGTCGCCGGCGACTCGCAGGTTGCGGACCCACTGGGTGTGGCCGCGCGGTGCGACGAGGAAGGTGTGTCCGTCGAGATCGAGCAGGTTGACCGGGGTGCTGCGCCACTCACCGCTGGTGCGTCCCCGCACCTGCAGTTCACGTGCCCCCTTCATCGACACACCGGACGTGACGAGGCGGGCCACGAGCGGGTTGAACACCCGCCGGGTGAACCAGCCGGGAGCGACGTACCGGTCGGGCTCGCTCGTCGGGGTGCTGATCGGGGTGCTCGCGCTGGTGGCGGTCGTGCTCATGGCGGTTCCTTTCGAAATGAGAGCAGTGCTCTCGTTTCCTTCGATTCAACCGAACACGTCCGAGAAAAGCAAGAGCAGTGCTCTCATTTCTGTCAGGATGTTTCCGTGGCACACGAAAGCCGGGCCGAGTCCCGAGCCCGCATCGAACGCGAGATCGTCGAGGCCGGTCGACGCCAGCTCGGCGAGGTCGGCGCTGCGGGCCTCTCGCTCCGCGAGGTCGCCCGCGAGATCGGCATGGTGTCGTCGGCCGTGTACCGCTACGTGGCGAGCCGCGACGAACTCCTGACCCGGCTGATCATCGAGGCGTACGACGAACTGGGCAGTGCGGCCGAGGACGCGGCGGCGTCCCACACGGACGTCGGCGATCTCGACCGCTGGACGGCCACGGCCACGGCGATCCGCCGGTGGGCGTTCGACCACCCCCACGACTACTTGCTGCTCTTCGGATCGCCGGTCCCGGGGTACGCGGCACCCGAGACCACCGTCGCGTCCGGCACCCGTGCGACCCGCGCGCTCGTCGGCGTCATCGTCGACGCCCACGCCACCGGCCGACTCGCACCGCCCTCGACGGAGGGAGCGACGGTGCCCGAGACCCTCGCGGTCGAGCTCGGCCGGCTCGGCACGAACGAGGCCGGCGGACTCGACGCGGAGACCGTCGCTGCGTTCGTCGCCGCCTGGACCCAGCTCTACGGGCTGATCTCGTTCGAGATCACCAACCAGACCCGCGGCTTCGTCACCGAGACCGACGCCCTGTTCGAGGTGACGGTCCGACGACTGGCACATCGGATCGG
>JAGQSS010000651.1 GCA_020439405.1 Ilumatobacter sp.
TGGAAGTACCCGGCGCGCTTCAACTTCTCCTGCAGCGCACGGATCTCGTCGGGGTTCTTGCCGTAGAGGAGATCGCGGGCCTGTGACAGCGTGTACGACTTCGCGCCGGACAGCCGGTCGATGTTCTCCTGGCCGGTGTTGCCCCGATACAGGGCTTGGAGCGCCTGACGTTGGACGGCGGGGTCGGACTGCTGCGGATCCATGTTGATCCGGAACGGGTCGGCGAACTCGTCGGGCACCTCGTCGAGCGCCCGGTAGCGGGCGAGCTGGTCGTTGTAGGTGTTGAACGCCGCGTTGTCGCCCATCGACCGGAACAGTCCACGGACGTCGCCGTCGGTGAGGAACGCCGGTGCCCGTCCTTGCTGCTGCTGCGGGGCGCCGAGCATGTCGCGGAACATCTGCGTGAACGCGTCGGGTGAGTCCTCGGCGGCGAGCGAGTCGGCGGCGAGCGTGCCGGTCGTCTGGGTCTCGCGGGCCAGCCGCGACTCGGGCGACTCTTGGAGTCGGCGACGATCGTCAGGCAGCGCGAGCATCCCGGCGACGAACTCGCCGCGCTGCTCCTCGGTCAACAGCCCGGCCTGGACCTGCATCTCCGCGACCGCTTCGGCTGCGGCGTCGGCATCCTCCGACGCGTTCATGAACCACTCGGCCGCCAGCCGGCGTTCGTCCGGCTCGAACTCGTAGCCCATCACGTACACCGACGCCCCGGCGTCGGGGGCCATCACCTGGGCGTAGAGCTGGCGACGGTCGAGCGCCCGGATCGCCGACTCGTAGTGGAACTGGTCGCCCGATCGCCACAGGATCGCAGCGAGGTTCGTGACCAACTGGTCGGCCGACTTCGCCCGGTTCCGCTTCTCCATCTTCGCGGTCGGGTCGTCCTTCACCAACTGCCACAGGAGATCGCGCACCTGATCGAAGGTGAGCTCGGTCTCGCCGTCGCCCGGCGTGAAGTCGCCGGTGAACTGCCGGTCCATCCCGTAGTCGGTGCTGGTGTCGCTCACAGCGATGCCTCCGGTCGCAGAATCGAGAGCCAGAACGGCTCGAGGTGAGGATACTTCAACAGGAACTCGGCCATGACCTGCTCGTACCCGGCCTTCACCCGGGCGAGCTGCTCGCGACCGGCGTTCGTGCGGTCCATGCGCAGCGTCGCGACGGCGCCCTGGTA
>JAGQSS010000652.1 GCA_020439405.1 Ilumatobacter sp.
GGTCTGACATCAACCGACCGGTTCCGGTCTGACATCAACCGACCGGTTCCGGTCTGACATCAACCGACCGGTTCCGGGCGGACGTCGACCGACCGGGTCGGGGGCGGCTGTTCTACAGTGGCGCGCATGAGTGAGGGGAACCAGCAGTCGATCGAAGCGTTGTCCGCGGAGCACCGGATGTTCCCGCCGCCGGCCGAGTTCGCGGCGGGCGCGCTGACGAACGATCGGACGTTGTTCGACGAGGCCGACGCCGACCACGAGGGGTTCTGGGCGCGCCAGGCCGCCGAGCTCGTCGAATGGACGACGCCGTGGGACACCGTGCTCGAATGGAACCTGCCGTACTCGAAGTGGTTCCTCGGTGGTCAGCTGAACGTGTCGGCCAACTGTCTCGACCGTCACGTCGCCGCCGGCATCGGCGACAAGGTCGCCATCCACTGGGAAGGCGAACCGGGCGACTCGCGCGCCATCACCTACGCCGAGATGCTCGACGAGGTCCAGAAGTTCGCGAACGTCCTGAAGGGACTCGGCGTCGAGAAGGGCGACCGGGTGATGATCTACCTGCCGATGATCCCCGAGGCGGCTGTCGCGATGCTCGCCTGTGCCCGCATCGGTGCGCCGCACTCGGTCGTGTTCGGCGGCTTCTCCGCCCAGTCGCTCGCCGACCGCATCGACGACGCCGACGCCAAGATCGTCATCACCGCCGACGGTGGCTACCGACGCGGTTCGGTCTTCCCGCTCAAGCCCGCCGCCGACGAGGCGGTCGAGAAGACGTCGTCGATCGAGCACGTCGTCGTCGTGAAGCGCGGCGGGAACGAGGTCGAGATGGTCGACGGTCGCGACCACTGGTACCACGACCTGATGGACGGTGCCTCGCCCGACTGTCCCGCCGTTCCGCACGACAGCGAAGACCTGCTCTTCCTGCTGTACACGTCGGGCACCACCGGCAAGCCGAAGGGCATCATGCACACGATGGGTGGCTACCTCACCCACACCACGTACACGCACAAGTACGTGTTCGACCTCCACCCCGACACCGACGTCTACTGGTGCACGGCCGACGTCGGCTGGATCACCGGCCACAGCTACATCGTGTACGGCCCAATGTCGAACGGTTGCACCCAGGTGATGTACGAAGGCGTCCCGAACTACCCGGAGAACG
>JAGQSS010000653.1 GCA_020439405.1 Ilumatobacter sp.
GTGAGACGGCGGGGCTCCGGTGCCGGGTGGGGCGGCCGTTCAGTCGGTGAGGACGACCGCGTACACGTCGAGCAGGTAGTCGACGTAGCCGGCGAGGTTGAACACGCAGAGCCGGTTAGGCCCCATGCCCGAGCTGCCGTACCGCAGGAGTGCCATGTTGGGCACCGCCTCGGCCTCACCGAGGTTGACGTTCGAGATATTTGGCGGCGCGCCGCAGTTCTCGTCCTCGCCGCCGCCTCCCGGATGCGGATAGATCGTCATATGGGTGCGTACCGGCGAGTACCAGGTGATGGGTCGTTCGAGGTCGACGGCGGTGAAGTTGCCAAGCAGGCCGGCCTGTTTACCGACCGGTTCGCCATCGACCTTGACGTCGTTGACGAACGCCTCGAAACTCCACGGCTCGGCGCGTGCCGGGCCGAGCGGCTGAGCATGGAAGTCGGACAGGCGGGTGTCGAACGCCCGGAACGGCGTGATCAGCGGGATCACACGCCCGCCGCGGGTGTCGTCCTCACGGCGGACGAGATACCCCGTGACGTCGACGACCGCTCGCGTCTCGCCCTGGAGCGTGAACAGGTGGATCCGGCCGTCGTCGCCGACCGGGACGATCGCGAGGTTGGCGCGCGTCTGTCCCGGCACCAGGTTGAGGTTGCTCGTCGTCGGCTGCTGCGCCGGCACGTTCGGGTCGAAGTCGTCGGGCACGAGCGAGATGTGTGTCGGCCTGCTTCCCCCGTACGCATTCACGCCGGTGAGGTTGACGATGACACCGACGACGTCGTCAAGGGGCGGGACCACCGCGGCGCCGCCGTCGGTACTGACGGCACCCCGGATCTGCAGCGAGACCTTGCGGGCACCGGTGAGGTTGCCACCCGACAGATCGGAGTCGTAGATGCGGACCGGCTCGATCGTCTCGACCCGAGCGCCGCGCGGCTCGTAGCCACTGGTGGAGATCCAGCCGGAGACGTCGATCAGGAAGTGAGCCGTCCCGGCAGCCATCGGCGTCTCGAGGTGCACGGTCACCTGGCCACCGGCACCGGGACGCAGGATCGCCGAGTTGGCGACCGTCTGCCCCGGCGCGAAGTTGACGACCGACGAGGTACCGGGCGAGGTGCCCGTCGGGAAGATCGTTGCGTGTCCGGCCTGCGTCGGCGT
>JAGQSS010000654.1 GCA_020439405.1 Ilumatobacter sp.
GGCTCGCGCGAGGCGGCGGCCTATCTCTCCGGCATCCGGACGCGTCGCGTCATCGTCGGCGCATTCGTCACGTCCAGTGTCTGCGCCGCCATCGCCGGCTTCCTGCTCACCGGCTATTCCGCCAAGGCCTATCAGGGCATGGGCAACGCCTTCCTGCTGCCCTCGATCGCCGCAGTGGTGCTCGGCGGCACCCACATCCTCGGCGGCCGCGGCCGCTATGTCGGCACCCTGGTCGGCGTGATCCTGATCGTGCTGCTGAACTCGGTATTGTCGATCATGCAGATGCCGGAGTCCGGCCGCCAGATCATCTACGGCGCCGTCATCATCGGCATGCTGCTGATCTACGGACGCAACCAGCGCGTCACATCTTGATGGAGAACCCCGATGCCCGCTGAAAACTACGACATCCGCGACGACCGCTTCGCCAAGCTCATCCACATGAATGCCGGAATGGACACGCTGTGGACCGGCGGACGCTGGGCCGAGGGCCCGGCCTATCTCGCGGCCGGCCGCTACCTCGTCTGGTCGGATATTCCGAACGACCGCATCATGCGCTGGGACGAAATGAACGGCGAGGTCGCGGTGTTCGAGCAGCACTGCCGCAACCACAACGGCCACACCGTCGACCGGCAGGGCCGCCTGATCGCCTGCGAGCACCGCGGGCGCTGCGTTAGCCGCTACGAGTTCGACGGCACCAAGACGATCCTCGCCGATTCGTTCGACAGCAAGCGCCTCAACTCGCCCAACGACGTGGTCGTAAAGTCGGACGGCTCGGTCTGGTTCACCGACCCCTCCTACGGCATCGACAGCGAATACGAGGGCGACGCCTCGCCGATGGAACAGGACGGCCGCCACGTCTACCGCATCGATCCGGACGGCTCGATCACCCGCGTCATCGACGACATGAAGCAGCCGAACGGCCTCGCCTTCTCGGTCGACGAAACCACCCTCTTCGTCGCCGACACCGGCAAGACCCACTTCCCCGACCGCGACCCCCTGATCCGCGCCTACCCGGTGACGGGCGACACGCTCGGTGCAGGCCACGACTTCGCCGTCTGCGAAGCGGGCCTGTTCGACGGCTTCCGCGTCGACACGAAGGGCAACCTCTGGAGCTCCGCCGGCGACGGCGTGCATTGCTTCACC
>JAGQSS010000655.1 GCA_020439405.1 Ilumatobacter sp.
CACCATCTTCAAGATGGCGCCGCTGATCGTGCTCGTCTCGACCTTCCTCCTCGTCGTCGTCGTGCCGTACGGCCCCGACGCGCTGATGACCGACTTCCAGGCCGGCGTCTACTACGCACTGGCGATCGGCTCGCTGTCGGTGATCGGCATCCTCGTCGCCGGCTGGTCGAGCGCCAACAAGTACTCGCTGCTCGGCGGTTTGCGCGCTGCGGGCCAGCTCATCGCCTACGAGCTCCCGATGGTGCTCGCCGTCGTCGGCGTCGTCATCCAGGCCGGTTCGATGAACCTGCAGCAGATCGTGGTCGCCCAGAACACGTACGAGATCTTCGGGCTCGACTGGATCGGCATGCCGTTCGTCATCACCCAGTGCGTCGGGTTCGTGATCTTCATGATCGCCGTCCAGGCCGAGCTGACCCAGCCGCCGTTCGACATGCCGATCGCCGAGTCCGAGCTGGTGTCCGGCTACATGACCGAGTACTCGGGCTTCCGCTTCCTCACCTTCTTCATCGCCGAGTTCGCCACCGCCGGCGTGTTCGCGTTCATCGCCGCCGTGCTGTTCCTCGGTGGCTGGGGTGTCCCGTTCAGCTGGTTCGGCTGGGACACCATCGACTCGGTCGACAATTGGATGAACGTCGTCGGGCCGATCATCATGCTCACCAAGATGATGCTGCTGGTCGGCATCATCATGTGGGTCCGGTTCACGTACCCACGCTTCCGCGAAGATCAGCTCCAGCAGTTCGCGTGGAAGGTCCTCATCCCGGTGTCGATCCTGAACATCGCCGTCACCGCAATCCTCAAGGTCGCTGTCTAATGCCTGCGAAGCCGAAAGTACCGGGCCTGATCAAGGGCCTCGGCATCACGATGGGAACCATGTTCCGCACCGCGAAAGACGGTGCGGCCACGGTCCAGTACCCGCATGCCAAGGAGACCCCGCCGATCCGCGCCCGCGGCGTCATCGCGCTCCGCGAGGACAACTGCACGGCGTGCATGCTCTGCGCCCGCTCGTGCCCCGACTGGTGCATCTACATCGAGGCGCACAAGCAGCTGGCCCCGCCCCGCCGCGCCGGTGGCAAGCCGCGTCAGGTCAACCACCTCGACCGCTTCGACATCGACTACGCGCTGTGCATGTACTGCG
>JAGQSS010000656.1 GCA_020439405.1 Ilumatobacter sp.
TCGCGTTCGAGCGACGCGAGACCGTCGATCGTGAGATCGTCGAGCCGACTGAACCCGTGCTCGGCGCAGATGCGGTCGAGCTCGTTCGAGAGTTCGTTGTCGCCGAGGTCTTCGACCGGGCGCGGCGGACGCGGTGCACCGCTCGTCAGGTGCGACGACAACACGACGCGCAGCTCGCTCGAGAGGTCTTCGGACCGCTCGCCACGTTCGCGCCGATGCTGCTCGGCACGCACGAGGTCGACGCGCGCCTGCGCGACCCGCCGCACGTACGACACCACGTCGTCTTCGGCTTGGAGCCGGTTCCGCAAGGAACGCAGCTCATCGAGCGACAGCGACCGGGGGTCGACCGTGTTCGTCATTGTTCATCCTCCTGATACCGGCGGCAGGACCGCCAGTTCGTCAGCCGTTCCGATGGCATCGGTCGGGCCGGCCGGCTCTCCGTTGACCCAGATCTTGCAGGTGCCCAGCACGGCCTCGAAGGCCGGGCCGTAGCGTTCGCGCGCCGCTGCCAACACGGCGCCGACGGTGTCGCCCGGGAGTTCGTCCCGCCCGGTTCCGGCTGCGTCGCGCGCTGCTGCGAACAGGCGAACGGTGGCCATGGCGACGATGGTAGTTCGGCTGCCGACCGGTTCCGGGTTCTGTCGGCGACCGGTACGAGATCGAACCGCTGCTCACCCATCGGCGACCTCCGCCGCGGGCGGCACGGTCGTCGGGGCGGGTTCGGCGAGCTGCTCGTGCGCCGTGAGGCCGGCGACGAGGCCGACGGTGGCGAGCACGATGGCGGCGGCGAGCACCGTCTGGCGGGCGGTGCGTTCCTCGAGATGACGGCTGACCAGGTGCGCGTCGACCTGTGTCGGGCGCGGCGTGGTCTGGATCGTGAACAGGGCGCCGAGGATCAGGGCCGCGCCGATGACGAGCAACACGGCCCGTTCGTCGTCGTCCATGGCGGGCAACCCGTGGGTCCAGCGGTCGCTCATGCCGCGCAGCGCTACGGCGACGCTCACCACGACGGCGGCGGCGATCGCTCCGACCCACCGCCGGGGTGCGACCCCGGCGACGTCGTTGCGGCCGACGACCTCGCCGATCGCGCCGTAGGTCCAGCGGGTGCGGTCGCCGACCCGGATCCGGGCC
>JAGQSS010000657.1 GCA_020439405.1 Ilumatobacter sp.
TGGTGGTCGCCGACGAGCACCACACGTCCGCCTGCGGCGATCACTGGGCGGGTGACCCGCTCGAGCTCGCGGATGCCGGCCATTGCGGCTTCGTCGACGACGAGCACGGTGCGTTCGCTGGGAGGGTCGAGTCCGCAGTCCCATGCGCCGAGTTGGCGGTGAATGGTGGCCGATGGGATGTGGGCGTCGGTTGCGAGTTCGTGGGCGGCTCGGGCAGATGGGGCGACGCCGACCACGTAGTGGCCAGCGCTCTCGAACACTCGGCGAACGGCGTCGAGCGTGAAGGTCTTGCCCGTGCCCGCGGGGCCGACGAGCACAGTGACTGAGTCGGGCGAGGTCGTGATGGTTCGGACGGCGAGGTCTTGGTCCGCACCCAGCATCGGGCCGTGGCCGATGACGTGGTCGACCATCGATTCGTCCACCGGGGTGCGACTGTTGCGGGTGTCGTGGACGGCGGCGAGGAACCGTTGCTCGATGTCGAGCATGCCGGTGGTCGTCCATCGGGGCGTGTTGTCGTCGGCGATCGGGACGATCTGCGGCGAGGCGAGCACGCGGGCGACGATCCGGTCGACGGTTGCGACCGACGCCCCTTCACCGATCCGGGCAGCGACCCCTTCGACCAACTGCGGGCGGGTGAAAGTGGTGTCGTGGTCGGTGAGGGTCCTGCCGAGGTCCTCGATCCAGTCCTCGGCGGTGACGGTGTGGTCGACGGCGGCGCCGCTGATCGGGTCACTGACCACGAGACGCCAGATCTCGTCGTAGGCGACGGTCCGCCCAGCGGTAGCCGACAACAGCGCTTCGGCCTGCGCCGGTCCCCAACCGGCCTCGATCGCGGCAGCTTTCCATGCGGCGTCGAACCGTTCGCCCTCGACCTCTGGCTTGCCTCGTCGTGTCGCAAGAACCGCAGCCTGCCGCCCCTGCGGGTCGTTCGGGGTCCCGGTGGCCTCCAGCCAGGCGTCGATCTCGGCGGCCCGCTTCGAGAACACGTCGCACAGGCGTTGCGGGACGCCGGCTACCTCGGGGACGTGACGGCCGGGTCGCCATTGCAGGCCAAGGCGATCGGTCAGTTCGTCGCGCAGCGCTGTCTGGAATAGTTCGCCTGCGGCGCGGACCGATCGGTAGAGCTCGGG
>JAGQSS010000658.1 GCA_020439405.1 Ilumatobacter sp.
CCTCGGCGGTCCCTTCCGCCTCGGCGAACGACGACGCGATGAGCGCCGCGGTCGATTCGGCGAGGGCGCGCGCCTCGTCGCTCGTCGCGATCGGGCGTTCACAGGTGAGGTACCGCTGCCCGCCGAACACGTCGGCGAGGCCGGCCGGCGACCAGTCGCTCTCGCCGAGCGAGACGCTCGACGTTGCGGCGTCGGCCTCGTGGGTCACCGCTTCCTTGCGGGCCATGTCCCACCCGCGCGCCTCCACCTGCGCGACCTGTTGTGCGCCGGTGACACGGGGCCGGAAGCACAGCAGCCCCCGACCGATCGCGAGTTCGCCGCCACCGCCGAGGAGCCCACCGACCGCGCCGCCGAGCCCGCCGCCTCCGCTCCCGCCGCCATCGGCGGCGGTGAAGGAGAACTGCCCGTCGCGCACCGCGACCTTGAATCCGATCTCCTGAGCGCGACCGCGCAGGAACTCCCAGTCGGTCGTGTTGATCTGGCTGACGTGGTCGTGCACGGTCGTGGTCGAGTCGATCGTGCCGATCGAGAGCCCGGCGTCGCCGGCGATGCGCCGGGCGAGGTCGGAGTCGGTGACGTTGTTGAACGAGCGGGTCTTGCGACCGATCTGGAGCCGATGCGAGGCGTCGTACCCGCGGATCACCAGGAAGCGGTTGCCGTACTCGTAGACGGCTTCGATCGAGGTCACCTCGCCGGTGATGAGGGTCGATTCGGCGGCCTCGCCGAGCTGGCCGGCACGCACGTCGATCTTCTGGCCGATGCTGACGCCGAGCCGGTTCCAGAGATCCGGGTCGTCGAAGCGGAGGCGGACGAAAACGGAGTCGGGCAAGACGAGATGATCGTCGACCCACACCTCGACGATCTCCCGACGGACCTCCTCGCGGAGCGCGGTTCCCTCGAAGGCGATGAAGGGGAACTGGGCGCGGACCTGGACGGTCATGCGAGTGCTCGCATCCTCCGCAGCTCGACCGCGGCATCGTCGGCCGACGGCAGGAGCACGACGGTCCCGGGCGGGACGGCGAGTGGATCGTCGATCCCGTTCATGTCGGCGATGACCCGCCAGAGCTTGGCGTCGCCGAGCTCGCGGTGGGCGATCCCGGCGAGCGAGTCGCCCTGCACGAGCGAT
>JAGQSS010000659.1 GCA_020439405.1 Ilumatobacter sp.
GTTCGGGACCGAGGCGACCCTCGGCGCCTGGTGCTCATGGGTCGGGGTGCTCGTCTTCGCGGCGGGCGTCGTGCTCGCCGACTCCGTTCCGCTGCGTGCGTTGCCGGGGTTGCTGGTGGTCCTGTACGCGGCGTGGGGCAGCCAGGTGACCGTCGACTGGCTCCTCGGCGGGTACATCGCGGCGCTGATCGGGTCGACCGTGATGACCTTGACCGCGTTCGCACTGGAGCGGTGGCCGTCGTCGCTGCCCGGTCGTGCGGCGTTCGTCCCCGGCTTCTGGCTGCTCGTTCCGGGCACGATCGGTCTGATCGGACTCACGAGGTTCGCCGGCGGCGCAGGCCTGGAGGAGCTGCTCGTCACCACCGGCTCGATCTTCGCCGTCGCCATCGGGGTGCTGTGCGGAACCCAGCTGCTCGGATGGGCGACGGCGGCCAACGGTGCCGGACACCGCGCTGCGGGCAGCGCACCGCAACGCACCCATGAGGACCCACCGAAAGGATCGCGCCGCCCCGGACGGCCATGACAGCCGGACGTGACAGCGACTCGACACCCGGGATCGCTGCGCACACCTCCTCAGGTCGCGGACAGGCGAGTCGGCGCCTGCGAATCGCGATCGCGACGCGACTTCCACAGGGCGTCGAGGACCACGCTCAGCACGACGATCGCGAGGAGGGTCACCGCCGTTGCCGGTTCGTCGACGAGCGTGGTCGTCGCGAAGGTCACGAGCACCGAGACGGTGGTGCCGATGGCGACGAGCAGCACGACCAGGTTCGCCCCGGTCTCGTTGCGCACTCGGAGGTGGCCGATCGTGACCATGGCGAAGACGAGCAGCGCGATGGCACTGCCGATCGAGGCGATCGCACTCAGATCGAAGCCGACCGCCAACACGATGGACACCACAGCGGTGAGGACGAGTCCCATCGGTGCCCGGCCACCCAGGCGGGAGCCGAGCGCCGGGGGGAACTGGCGGATCGACGCCATCTCGTCACAGAGCCCGGCTGCCGGGTAGAGACCGGCGTTCGTCGCTCCGGCGGTGGCGAACAGCGCCGTCACGCTCATCATCCAGTAGCCGGCTCGCCCGAGCGTCGGTTCGGCGGCGACGGCGATCGCGGTGCCCCCCGAGTCG
>JAGQSS010000065.1:0-5047 GCA_020439405.1 Ilumatobacter sp.
TCGCACCTTCGCGATCGACCGGGGTGGGTTCGCAGTCGACGTTGTTGTTGTTGACGGCCTCCTCACACGGCGGCGGCTCGCAGTCGCCGAACGGCTCGCAGACCGCGTCGTCCAGGGTCGTGACCGACACATGGTTGACGTACGTGCCCGACGCTGCGTCGGCCGGCGCCCGAACGGTGACGGTGATGACCACGGGGTCGGCACCGACCGTCATGAGGGTCGGGTCGATGTCGCAGGTGAGCGTCTGACCCGCCTGCTCGCAGTTGTCGGGGAACGACACCCACTGCAGCGGGAGCGGCAGTTCGTCGACGACGGTGATGTCCTCACCGAGGTCAGCGTCGCGGGTGCCGACGTTCTGCACTGTGATCGTGTAGTCGAACGGCGCACCACCGGCGATGGCGGTGATGCCGTCGTCGTTCTTGGTGATCGCAAGATCGACCGGCTGGGCCACGTTGGTGATCGTGCAGGTCGCATTGTCACCGTCGACGAGCGTCACCGTGCCGGATCCACCCTCGCAGAGGAACAGGCTCGGCAGGTAACCCTCGACCAGCTGGTCTTCGGAGAGGGTGTAACTGCCGGCCGGCACCGCCGACGAGACGTCCTCGGTCCCCGAGATACCGGTCAGCGTGACCGGGCCCTCGGCCGTGAGCGGGAAGTCGACGACGGTGGCGTTGCCACCGTTCGGCTCGTTCACCACGTTCTTCACGAGGGTGAGCGTGGCGAACCCGGCGCAGGCGTCGGTCGTCTCGGGCTCACCGCCGTCGATCGTGATGCTCATCTGGTTGAGGAAGCCGGTGCCGCCTTCGTCCTCGCGGACACAGTCACCGTCGGTGTCGGGGCCCACGGCGATCGTCACGTCGACCGTGACGAAGTAGGTGTGGGTCGCACCGGCGGCGATCGGCTGGCCGGTCACGATGACCGGGTCGCCGACACCGTCGAAGGCGTCGTTGGTGGTGATGTCGCCCGGCTCGTCGTTCACGACGTCCGCCGAGTCGGTCACGATCGTGACGCTCTCGTCGAACAGGAACGTGTCGGACAGGTCGTAGCTACCGGCGCCGGCGTCGGCGGCGTTCGAGACGGTCAGCGTGTAGCTGAGCGACCAGGTGCCGTCGGCGTTGCGCACCGGCTCACCGGTGAGCGCCTTGTCGTACGAGACGTCGGACTGCGCCGTGTTGGTGACCGTGCAGGCCACCTCGACACCGTCGTTGCCCAGCGGGGCGACAAAGGTGGCCGTCTGGCCGTCGGCGTCACCGATCGAGCAGGTGAGGTCGCCGTTCTCATACGTCGTCGGGTTCGTGCCGGGGAGGACCTCGGTGACGATGTACGTCTCGCCGGGGACCAGCCCGGTCCAGGTGACCGTGTCGCTGCCGTCACCCGTCGAGGTCGCGGTCTGCGAGCCGATCGGCGTGGCGTCGGGCGTCAGGGTGAACTCGAAGGCCCAGGCCTGCTCGGCGTCGAGGCCGCCGTCGACCGTCTTGGTCACCGACACCTCGGACGGAATCGCCGTGTTGGTGATGTCGCAGGTGATCTCGACACCCTCGCCGCCGAGCGGGGCCACGAAGGTGACCGTCTCGTCGACGTCGTCGAGGTCGGTCACGCCCGAGCACACCATCGTGCCCGAGACGTAGCCGGTGTTCGGCACGACCTCACCGACGACGTAGGTCGCGCCGGGGGTGAGGCCGCTCCAGTCGACGGTGTCGAGCGACGTCGTCGAGCCGGTGCCTTCCGAGGTGGTGTCGGCGCTGTCGAGCACCGGCACGTCGGCATCGTCGGAGACGCCCGAGATGGTGAAGTCGAACGCCCAGTCGAGCGTGTCGGCCACACCGGCGACCGTCTTGGCGACCGAGACGTCGGACGGGATCGCCGTGTTGGTGATCTCGCAGCCGATCTCGTAGGTGACCGTCGGGTCGTTGGCATCGCCCAGCGGTGCCACGAAGGTGAAGGTTTCGTCGAGGTCGTCGAGGTCGTCGAGGACACCGTCGAGGTCGGAGCAGACCATGACGCCTGCAGTCCAACCGGCGGTGTCGGCCTCGCTCACCACGTAGGTGGCGCCGGGCTGGAGGTTGGTCCACGCAAGGGTGTCGCTGCCCTCACCGGTACCGGTGGCGGGTGAGAGCTCGGCGGCGACCGGCGTCGGCGTTGTGCCGTCGCCATCGATGCTGATCGCGAAGCTCCATGCCTGGGCCGAACCGATGCCCTCCACCTGCTTGGTCACCTGGACGTCGGAGCCCAGGGCCGTGTTGGTGAACGTGCAGATGATCGACTCGGCCGCATCGACGTTGATCGTCGCGGTGGCCGTCTCGAGCGAGCCGGTCGAGTCGGTGCCGGTTTCGTCGGAGTCGACACACACCAGCCCGGTCAGGTCCCAGCCGGCGGGCACGACTTCGGTGACGGCGTAGGCGCCGGGCACCACGTTCTCGAACGTGACCGTGCTCTTCAGCGCGTTGAGCTCATCGCCGTCGTTGTCGAGCTGGAAGTTGCCGTCGATGTCACCGAGGAAGTCGAAGACGCTGTCGAGGTTGATCTCGGCGCCGTCGAACACGGTGTCCTTGATGATCGTCACGGTGCCGTTCTGCGTGTTGTTGAACGTGCAGGAGACGGTCTCGCCGGTGTCGAGGTAGATCGTGCCGACGCGGCCCGCTGTCGGGCTGGACGGCGAGGATGCCGTGCCGTCCGGGTCGTTGTCGAGGCAGACCACCGTCGTGCCGTAGGTCGGCGCATAGTCGACCTCGGTGACGAGGTACGGGAAGCCGTCCTTCGGCACGAGCACGTCGGCGAAGGTCACCGTGTCGTCGACGGCGGTGTCGATGGAGAAGTCGACGGCGTCGAGCCAATCGCCCGTGAAGTCGAACTCTGCGTCGGGACCGTCGACGGTCTTGGTGACGACGATCGTGCCGCGCCGAGCCGTGTTGGTGACCCAGCAGCTGATCGGGCTGGCGACGTCGTCACCGTCGACGGCGACGGTCGCGTCGTCGTCGGTGATGCCGCCGGCCCACGTCACGTCGCCGGCCGAGCAGTCGAAGGCGGTGACGTCGTACAGCGCCACGTTCTCGTCCGGCGTGCCGACCAACGGGTCGATCGTCTCGCTCAACGACACCGTTTCGCCGGCGTACACCTCGATCTCGGCGGTGTCGGCGCTGGTACCGCTGCCGTCGGGAGCGATGGCGTTCACCGGCCCGTCGTCGTTCGTCGCCGAGACGGACAGGGCGGCGAGATCGTCGGCGACCGCGCCGACCCAACGCTTCTCGAACACGAGTTGGGTCCGCTTGCGTACGTTGTCGAACGTACAGGTGGTGTCCTGCGGATCGGCGGGCACCTCGTAGCTGCCCGCGTATGGCGTGGTGTTGTCGGCGGCGTCACCGTCGCACACCAGCGTGGTGGTGAACAGGTCGGCGTCGGCCGGCACGTCGAACGTCTCGCCGAACGAGACCGTCTCACCGGAGTAGACGGTGATGCCGAACGAACCCTCCGTCGGGGACTGGAGCGATTCCGCCACCGAGCCCGAGAGCGGGTCGGTGCCGCTCGCCGTCAGTCCGATGCCGACACCGCCGACCGGGTCGTCCCACGTCTTGGCGATCGTGAAGTCGGCCGAGGTCCGGGCGTTGGTGTAGGTGCAGTTGATCGGCGCGGCGACATCGGCAGCGCTCAACGTGAGCGTGGCCGCCGGGCCGTCACCGACGGGCGTCGCCGTGAGGGCACCGCAGTCGAGGCCCGCGACGGTATAGGTGCCCGTGTTGGCCAGGGCGAACTCGGTCACCGTGACCTGCTCGCCGGCGTACACCTGCAGGCTCGCCGAACCGGCGCCGGAGACGGGCGTGTCGAGCGTCGCGGCCGGCGCTGTCGAGATGCCGTTTCCGTTGCCGGTGCCGCTGATCTGGAGGCCGTAGCGGTCACCCTCGACTGGGTTGATCCAGTCCTTGTCGAGCGTCATCGAGGTGTTGAGTCGGGTGTTCTCGAAGGTGCACTCGATCGGCTCGAGCCCGGTCGTCGGGACGACGACGTCGGCGCTGCGCTCGTCGGTGGCGACATTGGCCTCCACCGCCGGGAGGCAGGTCAACACGGTGCTGAAGTTCGCACCATCGCCGGTGGTGAACACCTCGGAGATGTCGACCGTCTCGCCGGAGAAGACTCGCAGTGTGTCGGAGGTCGAGTCGGTCGGCGAGGTGGACGGTTCGGTGATCTGACCGCCCTGGCCGGTGGCGGTCATCTCGACGCTGGAGCCGAGCCCGGTGGTCGGGTCGACCCAGTCCTTGACGAGCGTCAGGGTCGTCTCGGTGCGCTGGTTCGTGATGACGCACTCGATCGCATTGTCGGTGTTGTTCTCGTCGACCGAGACGGTCCAGGTACCGGACCCGACGGTGGGCACGACGTCGCCACAGTCGAAGTCGGCGACGGTGTAGCCGCCCAGGTTGCCGTCGGCGAGCAACTCGGACAGCACGACGTCCTCACCGGCGTACACGGTGACGGTGTACGAGTCACTCGTCGTGCCGCTGCCGGTCCCGACGGGTTCTGCGCCGACCGGGACGGCCCAGGTGGCCGTGGCGGGGTCGACGATCTCAGGATCGATCGTCAGGTCGGCGGTGTCGCCCTCGGCGCCGTCGATCCACTCCTTGCGGAACGAGAGCGGGGTGGACAGACGGTCGTTCGAGAAGGTGCAGAGGATCGTCGCGCCGGCGTCGGCCGGGGTGACCGCGACCGAACCGGTGGTCTCGTCCGAGCCGGACGAGCCGGCGGCGTCGGTGCAGCTCCAGTCGATGTCGTAGTTGGCGGCATCGAACGTCGCCAGGGCGTCCTCGGCGATCTCGTAGGTGTCACCCACGTAGACGACGGTCGAGATCGGTGTCGCCGGCGCCGTGTTCGAGGTCGTGGCGACCGTGGCGAGCGGGGCGCCGGCCGGACCGATCCGGAGCGTGACGCCGTCGTCGGTGGCCGGGCTGTCGACCCAGTCCTTCGTCAGCTGGAGCGTCGCGGTGCGGCGGGTGTTGGTGAAGGTGCAGACGACATTGTTGTTCTCGTCGGTGTCGAGGATGGTGACCGTTCCGGTGGC
>JAGQSS010000065.1:5146-13917 GCA_020439405.1 Ilumatobacter sp.
CTCGAACTCGGTGTAGTCGAGGTCGCCGCCGACGCAGTCGAGGTCGTAGTCGTAGTTGCCGTCGCCGGTCAACAGGTCCTCGGAGAGCGTGATCTCGTCGCCCACGAACACGTTGATCAGCGAGGCCTGGTTGCCGCCGTCGATCCACGATCCGAGGTCACCGTTCGAGGTCGAGGTGGCGCTGTTCGTCCCCGTCGAGCCGGTGATCGTGAGCTCCGACCGGTCGCCCGTCTTCCCGTTGAACCACTCCTTCTGGAGCACCACCGTGGTGGTCTTGATCGTGTTCTCGAACCGGCAGGTGGTCGGCTGCGGGTCGTCGCCGAAGGTCAGAACGTACGACGCCGTGTCGCCGGCCCGGGTCACGTTGGTCGTGTTCACGGTCTGGCCACCGGTGCAGACGACCCGGATGTTGTAGTTGTCGATATTGCCGGTGACGAACTGTTCGGACAGGGTGACCGTGTCGTCGGAGTAGACGGTGAGGATGCCGGTCGTCGGGCCGTCGCTCGGAGCGGTCGACGTGGAACCGACGGGGCCGTTGCTCAGGACGTCGGTGCCGTCGGCGGACAGCGCCACCTCGTCGCCGGTGAACGCGTCACCCCACACCTTGGTGAGGGTCAGGGGCGCGGTGTTGCGGACGTTGGTGAACGTGCATCGCACGGTCTCACCCGCTTCGACGTTGTAGGTCGCGGTGCCACCGCCCGGATTCCCGGTCGAGTTCCCGTCGCTGCAGATGATCTGGGTGAGGTCGAAGTCGGCCCGAGCGTCCTCGGACACCACGTAGGTGCCCGGCTCGACGCTGATCACGATCTCGTCGCCGTTCTCGGCGACGTCGTCGAGCCCCGTCGTCGGGAAGTTGTCGATGTCGTCGCTGGAGAACGTGAAGGTGTCGGTCGGGCGGGCATCGACGGCGGTCTTGTCGACGATGATGGTGCCGTCTTCGGTGTTGTCGAACGTGCAGAGCACGGTTTCGCCCGCAACGACGTCGACGTCGATGTCGGCGGCGGTACCGGGGATGTCCCAGGTCGACGTCTGCTGGCTGTTGGTGCCGCTCGTCGTCTGGCAGATCACGGAGCCGAGCTGCCAGCCGTCGGGCACGATCTCGCTGATCGATGCGGACTGGCCGCCGTTCACGGTCGCCACCTCGACGGGGGCGCCGTTGAGTTCGGCAGAGAACTCGGCCGTTGCGGTGTCGCCGTCGGTGTCGAAACCGAACTGCGACGCAGCCGTGCCGTCGCCGGTCTTCTGGACGAGGAGCGTCGAGTCCTGGACGTTCTCGAAGCGGCAGGTGATCGATTCACCCTGTCCGACCTCGACGGTGACGCTGCGGAGGTCGACGTCGCCGTCGGCGATCGAGACGCTGTCGTCGCCGTTGTAGCAGAACACGTCGGTGAGATCCCACGACGCGTCGGGAGCTGCGGCCTCGGTGATCGTGTACGAACCTGGCGCGACCAGTTCGGTGTCGCCACTCGAGTTCAGTGGGATCGTCGACGAGCCGGTGCCGACGCCCGGGTGGGTGAACCCGAAGTCGGCCTGATTCCCGTCGCCGATCTTCTCGATCGTGATGGCCGAGGCACGGTTGACGATGATGCAGGCGGCTGTCTCGCCGGTGCCGATGGCCGGCACATCGATGCCGTTGCCCGGGATCGGGGCGGGTGCCCCGATCAGGGTGTACGCCGGTGCGATCGGGAACAGTGGCGCCGTCTCGCCCGCGCTCGGGTCGTACGAGTTGACCTTCCACGCCTTGGCGATCGGGTCGTACGACTGGCACACGATGCGGGTGTTCGCCCAGATCGGGTCCGCGGACGTCTCGTCGAGCGTGAAGTCCGGCGAGGCCACGACGTCGGTACGCAGCACCGTCTCACCACCCGGCACGGTCAAGGTGCCGGTGTAGGTGTTGAGGTCGTCGGCGAGTTCGTAGCCGAACACGGCTGCGGGATCGAGGTCGGCGGGGGATGCGTCCTTCGTGATACGGACGGCTGCGCAGTTGGTGATCGGCGTCGGATCGAAGCCGACGTAGTCCTGCAGTTCACCCGATCCGTTCTCGCCGCCGGTGCGGGTGACGACCGAGCCGGCGCTGAAGGCGGCACACGTGTCCTCGGGGAAGACGTTCGCGAGCGCGTCGAGGTTGACCGCGAACTCCCCGAATGACGGACGAGCGGCGTCGACGGTCGCCTCGACCACGCCGGCCTGGTACAGATACGGGCCCGTGGCGCTCAAGGTTCCGACGCGTGTCCACTTGTTGGTCGCCGTGTTGAACTGCTGGACCGCCAGGGTGGTGTTCGGGCCGCTCGAGTCGTAGTTGAACTCGATCAAGCGGTCGTCGAGGCGGCTGTTGGTGTCGGCGCCGCGGAGCATGTAGAAGACGCTGAACTCACCCGGGTTGTTCACGCGGGTGAACGAGCCGTAGAAGATCGTGTCGTAGTCGGTCGCGCCGACCTGGACGAGCTCGAGCGCCTGAGCGGCGGCACACAGGTCGGACTTGTCGTTGACCGGTTCACTCCCCACGACCGGATGGTCCGGGAACAATCCGGGGTCGTTGCCGCCCGGGTCGAGCTTGCCCACTGCCGCACTCGCCTCCGATCCGCCACCCGCACACGGATCGGTGCGGTTCTCGTACCCGAAGATGTTGGGAGCGGTCGCTGCGTTCGCCCAGTCGACGTTGCCGGCAGTGGTGACCGCCGTGTTCCCGTCGATCTCGAACGTCGTGAGGCCGATGGCGGCCTGCGCCACCCCCGATGATGCGCCGCCACCCAGAAAGGTGCCGAGCGTGATCGCGAGGACAGCTGCGATGACGACTCGCAGCCAGGTCGTGAAGGTTTCCGTCCGCTCCATTGGTGTGCTCCTACTCCGCCGTAGAGCCCGGGGGATCCCTTTCCCCCTGTGTGGCCGTACTCGATCGGAACGCCAGCGGGACGCCCGACCTCTGCCCAGCATCTCGCTCCGATCACGCCCGTGTCAAAGCGATTAGCGACTCGAGGCGCCAATAACATCGCTACTAACACGTTCAGCGTTCACACCGCCACGAATCGTCGACGAAACCTCAAGTTTCTTGAGAGATATCCACCGTTCGGGCGACTGGTCGTGCTAGGCGGCGTGCCGACCCGATACAGGGGCAGGGCACGGCACCGACGACCCCATTCGAGCACGGAGTCACCCTCGACCACAGGTCGAGGGTGACGCCATGGGCTCGTCAGTCGGTGCCGAGCGAACGGCGGCGGCGGGCGGCCAAGACGCGACCATCCACCGTCCAGCGAAAATCACGGATTACACTTTCGCAGCGCCTGAATATCGACGCTGCGTGGCGACAGTGCCGCATTTCGTGCACGAGACGGCGACCGGCTTGACGAATCGCCGACCTCAGCACGGAGGGGTCGACCTGTGGTCGAGGGTTGCTACGTCGCGATGAACCGCGCGCCGAGGGTCGGCAAATCGCCGCCGACCACCACGAGTTCGCCGTCGTCGACGAGCTTCACGAGGTGTCCCCACACCGAGCGCGCCGCCGGCTTGTGGAGCTCGGCCCGCACGCCGGCGTAGAGCACCTCGACGATCTCGGGTGCGGTCGTCCGACCGGCGCGCACCTGGGCAAGGACCGCCGCCTCGCGTGCGAGTCGGTGATCGACGAGGGCCGACACGTACGAGGATGCGTCGTCGCGCTGCGGGCCGTGGGTCGGCCAGAGCACCGCATCGCCGCGACCGGCGACCTTGCGGAGCGAGTCGATGTAGGCCGACATGTCGCCGTCGGGTGGCGACACGACCGTCGTGCTCCACCCCATCACGTGGTCGCCGCTGAAGAGCGTCGACTCCTCGTCGAGCGTCCAGCACGTGTGGTTCGAGGTGTGGCCGGGCGTGTGGACCGCGCGCATCGTCAGTCCGCCGCCCGACACGACGACGTCGCCGTCGACGACCGCCTGATCGGGCGCGAAGTCGAAGTCGGTCGACTCCTCGATCCGGACCGGCTCCCCGCTCGCTCCGTCGTCGTCCTCGCTCGCGTCGGGCGGCGGTTCCATCGCCGGGTCGGGCGGTGGGTGCGGGCCGTATGCGAACGTCGGCGCGTCGAACTCGGCGCGCATCCACGCCGCGAGCGGCGAGTGGTCGGCGTGGCAGTGGGTGACGAGGATCGCCCGGACCCGCTCACCCGCCAGCGCCGCAGCGAGGGCGTCGCGGTGCGAGTCGAGGTTCGGACCCGGGTCGATCACGACGACGTCGCCGTGGCCGACGAGGTAGGTGCCGGTGCCGTGGTACGTGAACTTCGACGGATTGTTCGCGATCACGCGCCGGATCAGCGGCGTGACCTGTTCGACGGAGCCGTACTCGAACTCGTCGAGGGTTCGGAACTCGGGCGCCGCCACGTCAGACACTCCCGACGAGCGGACGGAGCTGCCCGACCGCCCGGCCGTGCCCCTTGATCGGGTCGCCGATCGCCATCACGTCGACGTCGGTCCCGACCGCCGCGAGCGCCGCCGCCGCGACGACACCGGCGGCACGCGCCGCGCCATCGGCGATCTTCACTGCGACTGCGGTGCCGTCAGGCAGGCCGGCGGCGAACACGCCCTCGGCGCCTTCCTTGGCCATCGCGTCGGGGACCTGCGCGACGAGCCGTGCCGACGCCCGCTCGGGTCCGCCGACGAGTTCGGGGAACCGGTGCATCGCGTCCCACACCTCGCCGCGGTCATGGGCGAGGCGCGCGTAGGCACGGGCGAGCCCGCTGAGTTCGACGACGTGGGCCGGCGCGCCACAGCCGTCGATGCCGATGTGCGAGACGGAGCCCATCAGCTGCTCGACCCGATGGGTGATCAGCTGTTGGAGCGGGTGGTCGGGGTGGAGGTAGCCCTCGGTCGGCCAGTCGTTGAGGAGACACGTCGCGACCATCGCAGCGTGCTTGCCGGAACAGTTCATGTAGAGCGCCGTGCGATGGCCGCCCGCCGCGATCACGGCTTCGGCCGAGGCATCGTCGAGCGGCCAGTCGGGGGTGTTGCCGAGCGCCGATTCGTCGAGACCGGCGTCGGCCAGGATGCTGCGCACGATCTCGAGGTGGACCGGCGACCCGTCGTGGCTGGCACACGCGAGGGCGAGCTGTTCGGCGGAGCCGGTGAACCCGGCACCGAGCATGGCGTCGGCCTGGGCGGGCTTCATCGACGAGCGTGGATAGATCGCCACGTCGGGGTCGCCGGCCGAGAACGCGACGGCGCCGTCGGGGTCGAGCACGACGACCGCGCCGAAGTGGCACGACTCGTCGACCCCCGATCGGTCGGTGATCGCGACGGGCACGAACGCGTCGGCGATCGTCATGTGGCGTCACCGGTGCGCGGTGGTCGACCCGGTATGCGCACGTCGGTCAGCTGGCTCTCGATCACTTCGTGGCGCTGGCCCCATCCACCGATGATCGCCTGCAACATCGCGGCCGCGGGTAATGCGAGGATCGCCCCGGCCGCGCCGAGCAGCGAGAAGCCGGCGAGTGCCGCACCGAACGCGACGGCCGGGTGGAGCTCCATCGTGCGGGCGGTGATGCGGGGCGCGAAGAAGTAGTTCTCGACTTGCTGGTACACGATGATGAAGCCGAGCACGATCGCCGCCTTCACGGGCGAGTCGAGGAACGTGATGAGGACCGGGAGCACGCCGGCGATGTAGGTGCCGACGACCGGGAGGAACTGGCTGACGAGACCGACCCACAGGGCGAGCGGGATCGGCGCCTGGATCGCCGCCGCCTGGAACACGATCCAGTGGAAGAACGCCGACAGCAGTGCGAGCAGCAGTCGGGAGTAGAGGTAGCCGCCCGTCTTGTTGATCGCGAGTTCCCACGCGGCGAGCACCTGCCGTTGTCGGTCGGGTCGCAGGCGCGAGCAGATGGCGCGTCGGAGACGCGGGCCGTCGGCGACGAGGTAGTAGGTGAACAGCAGGATCGAGAAGAACGCGAGCAGACCGTTGAGCGCCTGCAGCGACAGGTCGATCGCGTTGTCCTGCTGCGCCTGGATGAAACCCTGGACGGCGCCGTCCGGGTCGTTGAACTCGTCGACGATCTCCTGCGGGTCGAGCTCGGTCCCGAACAGGTCGTTGACGCGGTCGACCGAGTCGGTGATGTACTCCTCGGAGTTCTGGAGCAGGTCGACGATCTGGGTCCCGACGAGGGTGCCGATGGCTCCGACGAACACGCCGGTGAGCAGCATGAAGCCGAACATGATCGCCGCGGTCGCGCGGCCGCGACGCCAGCCGCGACGGGCGAGTCGGTTGACCCCGGGTTCGATCGCGAGCGCCAGGAAGAGCGAGATCAGGAGGAGCAGGGTGAGGCCCTGGAGGCGGCTCCACAGGTGGCCGACGACGGCGACGGCGAGGAACCCGATCCAGAACAGGATGATCGCCCGGATGATCCAGCCCGGCACGCTGCGATCGGTGGCCGGCGGGATCGAGACGCCGTACTCCTGCATGCTGCCGGCGACGACGGACGCGTCGTGATCCGCGCTGGGATCGTCGGGCGCCGCGGCGTCATCGGTCACGGGCCGAGCGTAGTGACGCCGCGGGAGCGGGGTGCGGACCCCGGTGGCGGTCAGCCGGGCGGGGCGACGGTGGTGGCGGCGACCTCGGTCGCGAGCGCCGGGCCGAGATCGCCGGCGCCGACGACGGTCACCGACTCGAGCCCGAGCCACCCGGCCATCGCCGCGAGTTCGCCGGCCAGTTCGTGCGCGACCTCGGTGTCGTCGATGCCCGGTTCGCCCCAGACGCTCTGGACGAGCAGGGTCCGGTTGGGCCGGTCGGCCTTGAGGTCGACGCGTGCGACGAGGTCGTCGCCGAGCAGGAACGGCAGCACGTAGTAGCCGAACTTTCGCTTGGGGGCCGGGGTGTAGATCTCGATCCGGTAGTGGAAGTCGAACAGTCGCTCGGCACGGTCGCGGAACCACACGACCGGATCGAACGGGCTGAGCAGTGCCCGGTTCGGGATACGACGCGGGATCGTGGTGTCGGCGTGGAGATAGGCGGGGCGGTTCCAGCCCTCGACCTCGATCGGGAGCAACCGGCCCTCGTCGACGAGATCGGCCACGAGGTCGCGGATGTCGCTCTGGCGTTGTCGGTGGTAGTCGGCGAGGTCGTTCATCGAGGCGACGCCGTAGTAGGTCGCGGCGAGTTCGACGAGTTGCTTGCGCGCCTCACGTTCGGTCGGGGTCGGCCGGGCGAGGACGTCGGCGGGGATGACCCGTTCGGCGACGTCGTAGATGCGGGCGAAGTCGTTCGGGCGGCGGACGGCGGCGACCCGGCCGAAGTCGAACAGGACCTCGAGCGCCACCTTGGCGTCGTCGTAGTCCCACCACGACTCCTTCTTCGTCTCGCGGGTGCTCAGCTCGCTGGCGAGCAGCGGGCCGCGAGCGACGACCTGGTCGTAGATGTGCTCGATGAAGTCGGCGCGTTCGGTGACGAAGCGCTGGAACCCGCCCCATCGGCGGGGGTGCTGCATCGACCAGCGGTAGAGGTGGTGGTGCTGGGTCGGGACGTGGCTCGCCTCGTGCACCCAGTACTCGAACAGTTCACCGTCGGCGGTGGCGTCGTCGATGAGGGTGCGCGGGTGCGGGCCGAGTCGCGCGAACAGGGGGAGTTCCTGGCTGCGGCACAGGACGTTGACCGAGTCGATCTGGATGAGGCCGATGCGGTCGAGCACCTTGCGGAGGTGACGCCGATCGACGCGCCCGGTCGGCCGCCGTTCGGCAAATCCCTGCGCCCCCAACGCGACGCGCCGCGCCTGCGCCGCCGACAACCCCTCACGCCCCATGCGTCCCCCTCACCTCCCGATCCGGACCCGTCCAATGCGTGAACAATTTGCAGGACTGTCCTGCAAATTGTTCACGCATTCGGAGTGGTCAGTCGTCGTGTTCGGTCACCGTCACCGAGTGGATGGTGACGTCGGTGACGGGCTTGTCGCCGTGGCCGGTCTTGACCGACTGCATCTGCTCGAGGATGTCGAGGCCCTTCACGATCTTGCCGAACAGGCTGTACAGCGGCGGGAGGCCGGCGCCGCTCGGGCCCGAGATCAGGAAGAACTGGCTGCCGTTGGTGTCGGGGCCGGCGTTGGCCATGGCGACCGAGCCGATCTCGTACTGACCGGGCTTGGGCAGTTCGTCTTCGAAGCGGTAGCCGGGGCCGCCACGACCGGTGCCGGTCGGGTCGCCGCCCTGGCACACGAAGCCGTTGATGATGCGGTGGAAGATGACGCCGTCGTAGTAGTGGTTCAGCGCGAGGAAGACGAAGTTGTTGACCGTCTTCGGGGCCTTGATCGGGTCGAGCGCGATGACGATCTCGCCCATCGACGTCGACATGTTCGCGGTGTAGCGCTTGCTCGGGTCGATACCCATCTCGGGCGGCTCGTTGAACTTCTGCTGCTTGGGCGCGGACCCATCGAACGGAGGAAACGGTGTTGCCATGCGACGCACCCTACCGAGGGGGTGTCGCGGATGGGGTCGGAACGGATGGGGTCAGACCAGATCCGTTCCACCGAGCGGGTCTTCGATCGCACGACCGGAACGGATCTGGTCTGACCCCATCCGTTCCGTGGCTACGGTCGAGGTGATGCGACACGGGATCTCACTTCCTCCGTTCGGCGAGCTGGCGGAACCGGCGGTGGTCGCCGAGTTGGCCGTGGCAGCCGAGCAGGCGGGGTGGGACGGGGTGTTCGTGTGGGACCACGTGATGCGGCCCGCCGACGAGACCGAGATCATCGGCAGTCCGACGGTGACGCTGGCGGCGATCGCCGCGGCGACGTCGCGAGTGCGGTTCGGCGCGATGGTCAC
>JAGQSS010000660.1 GCA_020439405.1 Ilumatobacter sp.
CGCGGGGCGGTCGAAATCCTGTCCGTACGGCGACCCGGCCGGTGGGACGAGGGTGCGTCCGGCTGGCCGGACACCCCCGTCGAACTCGAGCGGCCGGTCGTCTGGACGGCATGGGCGGTCGCACTGCGTCACCTCCACCGACGCGACCGCGTCGACCCGGGCGCACCGGCGATCGTCGGCCCGCTTCGCGACGAGTCGGTGCGGTGCGGGGTCATCGACCATCGGGCAGTACCGATCGAGTGGGCCCGCTTCTGCGATCTCGTCCACCGCCGTCCGGTCGAGTTCGACCAACTCCGGATGACCGGGAACGCCGGGTTCGTCGACGCAGTGCTCGACGTGACGCCGCTCGACGGGCTCGACCCGACGATGCTGCGACCGCTCCGCGGACGATGGGACGACGCCCGGGGGCTCGACGTCCTGCTCCGCTCGACCGACCTCGACCGGATCGGCCCGTGGGGTATGGCTGTCTGGTGGGAGGCGGCGGTGGCCATCGACGTTGCCGGCGCCGAAGCCCGGCTGTCGGCGACGCTGCACGACCGGTTGACGGACGACGACGACCCGGCCCGATGGTGGCCGGCGGTCCTCGCCTTCCTCACCGACTGGGTCGTTCCCTGACCGTTCGGCTCACCGGACCGGCACGGCCTGCTCTGGCGCCACCCGGACCGAATCGATGACGTGGAACCACTGACGGAAGTCACTCTCGAGGCACAGACGTCCGAGCTTGCGATATTCACCGGCGACGCCCCGGATCAGGTCGGCCATCACGACGGGTCGGCCGGCGTCGGCGGCCAGGTACGCGGCGGTCACCACCGCGTTGCGGATGGTGCCGCCCGCGAGTTCGAAGGCGTTCGCGAGGAACTCCAGATCGACGTCGTCGGCGACGGGGACACGCGGGCCGAGGAGGTGGATCCAGAGCCGGAGCCGATCGGCCCTGCTCGGCTTCGGGAAGTCGACCGTGATGTCGAGTCGGCGCGAGAACGCGTCGTCGATGTTGAGGCTCAGGTTCGTCGCGAGGACGACGAGACCGCCGAATCGCTCCATCCGCTGGAGGAGGTAGGCAACTTCGACGTTCGCGTACCGGTCCCGGGCGTCCTTCACCTCGCTCCGCTTCCCGAACAGTG
>JAGQSS010000661.1 GCA_020439405.1 Ilumatobacter sp.
TCGCAGATGTTCCCCGAGCTCCGCCCGCTCCACGAAGCGGTCGCCGGTCAGGACGGTCTCTACCGCGGCGTCGCCCGGCAGGTCATCCCCACCACGGCGATGCGAGCATGGGAAGCGTTCTTCGCGTCGCCGGAGAACTCGACCAGCTACGCCTCCGCGATGATGTCGGCGATCGCCTACATGGAAGCCGCGGGGAACGGCATCGACGACAACGCCACCCCCGAACAGGTCGACGACTTCATGCGTCGCGCCGAGAAGCACGCCCGCACCATCATGTTCGCGAAGGCGATCGCCGGGTTCGTCGTCCCCGGCTCCCCGCAGAACATCAACACCGGCGACCCGTCGTGGATGCAGTCGTTCTCCGGCATCGGCGTCGACGACCCCGCCCAGGTGCTCCGCGACGAGTACTACACCCTGATCCGCCAGGCCGGCATCGAGGACGGCACAGCCCGCTACCTCGAGCAGTTCCCCGATCACGGCTTGGAGGACATCGTGAACCCGCTCGCGGTGACGGTGTCGCAGTCCGAGACCCCGTCAGGTGCCCGGCTCCCCGCCACCGAGCAGGCCGTCGCGTTCTACGACGACCACAGCGAGTGGATGACCAGCATGCCGAACGCCGGGCCGTGGCTCCTCCCGCCCGACCAGGACTCGACCGACGCCGGCGACGCCTACGCCTACACCCGCCAGACGATCGACGGTCTCCGCAAGCGCCGCACCCCCGACGAGTACCTCCGCGCGATCAAGTTCAAGGAGGGCTCGATCGAGTATTTCCGGGCGATGGAGTCCAAGGACAAGATCATCGCCGCCGCGACCGAGGCCGGAGACGAGACCCAGGCCCGCCTCGCCGACGAGATGTGGTCGCAGTGGTCCGACATCTACCTCGCGCAGCACCCCGTCTTCAACGAGGAGCTGCAGGGGTCCGAGGGTCGGCTGCGCCGCCAGCGTGTTCTCGACGAGATGCGAGTCGCCGTGGCCGATCCCGAAGCGCCGAAGGCGTGGCATTTCGAGGAGACCCGCGTCGCCGTGGAGATGTTCGACGCCTACCAGGGCGCCGTCGCGACGCTGCGCATGGACCGCACGAACGCCGGTCGCGAGCAGCTCGCCCGGGTGAAGGCCGG
>JAGQSS010000662.1 GCA_020439405.1 Ilumatobacter sp.
ATTCGGCGATGCCGTCGTGGCTGCCTTCTCGACCGATGCCGGAGTCCTTCATGCCACCGAACGGCGCCGATGCCGAGGTCGGGTTGACGTCGTTGATCCCGATGATGCCGAAGCGGAGCCCCTCGAACGCTCGGATCGCGGTCGACAACGAGTTCGTGTAGGCGTACGCCGCCAGCCCGAAGTTGGTGTCGTTGGCCAGCGCGATGACCTGGTCGACGTCGTCGTACCGGACCACGGGTGCGACCGGGCCGAACGTCTCCTCACGGTAGATCTTCATCCCGTCGACGACACCCGACAGCAGGGTGGGTGCGTAGAAGTGGCCGCGGTCGAACGGTGCCTCGCGCAAGCGATCTCCGCCGACGAGGGCCGAGGCGCCCTTCCCGACGGCGTCGGCCACCTGATCGGCGACCTTCGCCACCGCCGCCTCGTTCACGAGCGGTCCGACGCCGACGCCATCATCGAATCCGTTTCCCGCGCGGACCTTCGACACTCGCTCGACGAGGGTCGAGACGAATGCGTCCTCGTGCGCGGACGAGACGTACAGCCGGTTCGGGCTAATGCACGCCTGCCCGGCGTTCAGGAACTTCAGCGCGGCGGCACCCTTGGCGGCGCGCACCGGATCGGCATCGGGGAACACGACGAAGGGCGCGTGACCGCCGAGCTCGACCGACACCCGCTTGAGGTTGCCGGCTGCGACGCCCGCCAGGTGTCGGCCGACCGCCGTCGACCCGGTGAAGGCCAGCTTGCGAACCCGCTCGTCGGTGGTGAAGACCTCGCCGATCGGCTTCGGGTCGAGCGCCGTGATCAGATTGACGACCCCCGCCGGCGTGCCGACCTCCTCGAAGATCTCGAACACGGCCTTGGCGCATAGCGGCGTCGCCTCGGCGGGCTTGAGGGCGAGGGTGCACCCGGCGGCGAGAGCGGGTGCCATCTTCCGGGTCAGCATCGAGATCGGGTAGTTCCACGGTGTCACCATCGCGACCACCCCGACCGGCTGTCGGATGACGAGGAATCGCTGATCGGGGCGTGCCGAGGGGAGCCATTCGCCGGTCACCCGCGTCGCCTCCTCGGCGTAGAAGCGGAGGAAGTCGGCGGCGTACGTGACCTCGGCGC
>JAGQSS010000663.1 GCA_020439405.1 Ilumatobacter sp.
ACAGAAGGGGTCAGGCACCTTCTGGCGCGTGACGCCGGGGTGGCCTCGACCTGATCTGCCAGAAGGTGCCTGACCCCTTCTGTTCCAGAAGCTGGGTTTCCTGGAACAACTTCGTCGTTGTGAGATGCTGATGTGGCAGGGCAAGCTGTTCGCCGCATGACAGGAGCAACTGCGATGGAGAACCTCTGATGCCACGATTCGGCCGGATCCTTTCGGCGATCATCACCCCGTTCGACGCGGCCGGGGCGGTCGACTACGACGTGGCGCAGCAGCTCGCGAAACACCTCGTCGCCGACGGCCACGACGGCCTCGTGGTGTGCGGGACCACCGGCGAGTCGCCGACCCTCACCGACGACGAGAAGCTCGGCATGTTCGCCGCGGTCGTCGAGGCGGTCGACGTGCCGGTGATCGCCGGCACCGTCGGCTACAACACGGCGCATTCGGTCGAACTGAGCAAGCAGGCGGCCAAGCTCGGCGTCCACGGTGTGCTGTCGCTCTGCCCGTTCTACAGCCGTCCGTCGCAGGCCGGGATCGAAGCGCACTTCCGAGCGATCGCCGAGGCGTGCGACCTGCCACAGGTCATCTACGACATCCCGGTGCGCACCGGCCGCAAGGTGTCGAGCGACGTGCTGACCCGGCTCGCGCACGAGGTGCCGAACATCGTCGGCGTGAAAGACGCCGCCGGCGATCCGGGCGAGAGCGCACGTGTGATCGCGGCGACGCCGGACGACTTCGAGTACTACTCCGGTGACGACAAGCTGACACTCCCGTTGCTGTCCGTGGGCGCCGTCGGGGTCATCGGCGTCGCGACGCACTGGACGAGTTCCGACCACGTCGAGATGTTCGACGCCTGGGAGCGCGGCGACGTCGCCGGCGCCCGGGCCGCGAACGCCCGCATGCTCGAGAGCTTCGCGTTCGAGACGGGCGACGAGGCACCCAATCCCATCCCGACCAAGGCGATGCTGCGCACGCTCGGCTGGAAGGTCGGCCAGTGCCGACTGCCGGTCGGCGACGCGCCCGACTGGGTCGAACCACGAGCCCGCGAGGTGTGGGCGAACCTGGAGGCAGCACGTGGCTGAACCCGTACGCGTCGTCTTCCTGGGCG
>JAGQSS010000664.1 GCA_020439405.1 Ilumatobacter sp.
GATCGCGTCGGGTTCGCCGCGACCATCGTCGCCTGGGCCGCCCGCCGTCGGAACGAGATCACCCTCGCCGTCTCGGGAGTCGCGACGCTCGGCAGCCTCTACTTCTCCGAGATCGCCGACTACATCCCGTGTCGCCTGTGCTGGTTCCAGCGCATCCTGATGTACCCGATCGCCGTCATCTCGGTCGTCGCGCTCGTGCGGCGCGACCGCCAGGCCCGCTGGTACGTGCTGCCGTTCACCTTCATCGGTGCCGGCGTGTCGCTGTACCACTTCCTGATCGAACAGGGCGTCGTCGCCGACTCCGACTCCTGCACGATGTTCGGCCCGGCGTGCGCCGAGGTCTGGTTCACGCAGTTCGGTTTCGTCACCCTCGCCTTCATGGCCCTGTGCGGCTTCGTCGCCATGGCCGTGGTCAATCTGCTCCCCACCCCGGAGGATCCCTCGTGAAGTTCTCGCCCCGTCGCTCGCTCCTCGCCGGCGGCACCGCTGCCGTCCTACTGCTGTCCGCTTGCGGTGGTGACGACGAACCGGTCGCCGAACCCGCCGAGGCGGGCTCCGACACGACCACCGGAACGACCGATGCATCGTCCGACACGACGACCGGTGGTGCCACGTCGGTCGAGGGCGGGCCCGAGGCCACGGTGCCGGCCGACGTCCCGGAGGAGTACATCGGTGCGATCGGACCGGTCGACGTGATCGGCGACCCGCTGCCGTACCTCGAGACCGACGTGATCGCCGACGATCCGGCGGTCGGCGAGCCGGCGCCGGTGATCGTCGGCCTCGACTTCGAGGGCAACCCGGTCCGGATCGACGCCGCCACGGACGGTCCGACGATGGTCGTGTTCGTGGCGCACTGGTGCCCGCACTGCAACGCCGAGATCCCCGTCCTCAACGAGTTGCGCGACGACGGCCTGATCCCCGACGGGTTGAACGTGGTCGCCGTCAGCACCGCGCCGCGGGCCGACAGCACCAACTTCCCGCCCGGCGAATGGCTCGTCGACATGGATTGGCAGTGGCCCGCCATCGCCGACGGCGTCGACATCGACACCGGCACGTTCCTCGCCGCCGAGGCGTACGGGGTGAGCGGGTTCCCGTTCATCAC
>JAGQSS010000665.1 GCA_020439405.1 Ilumatobacter sp.
CGTTGGTCCGTTCGTAGACCCACGTGCAGAGATTGCCGCCGCGTTCCCAGCACTCCTCGTCGACGGCGCGCACCAGCTCCACGCCTTGGCAACGTAGTGCTGGACGGCTGCGAAGGGTTGGACCCCCGGTGGTCGGCGACGAACCGGATCGGGCTGGGTGACATCCACGAACGACACCTACACTCGGAAGCGATGTGGCACCGGCGAATGATCAGGGCATTGCGCCCCGAATCGTTCGAAGTGCGTCGAGACGAACTCCGCGAACTGGTCCGTCGATCCCGCGAAGTCGTGTTGCTCGCGGCGGTCACCGGTGTGCTCACCGGACTCGGCGTCCGAGGCTTCGAATGGGTGGTCGAGGAGATCTACCACTCGGTCCTCGAGGCACCGCTCTGGGTCACCGCAACGGCGCCGGCGGCCGGTCTGGTCGGCTCGGCCCTCGTGCTGAAGTTCATGGGCGGCGGCGCGTCACCGTCGACCTCCGACGAGTACCTGCGGGCGTTCCACGACCCTGCCTATCGCCTGCGGCCGCGGCACCTCGCGGCCCGGATCAGCGCATCGGTCCTGACGCTCGGCTCGGGCGGCTCGCTCGGTCTCGAAGGTCCGTCGTTGTACGGCGGCTCGGCACTCGGCTCGCTGTTGCAGAGCAAGCTGCCGCGACCGTTCCGCGGCAGCGACCACCGGACACTGCTCGTCGCCGGTGCTGCTGCCGGCGTCGCGGCGATCTTCAAGGCGCCCGCCACCGGTGCGATCTTCGCACTCGAGGTGCCGTACCGCGACGACATGGCTCGACGCATGCTGCTCCCTGCCCTCGTGGCGAGCGCCTCCGGCTACCTCACGTTCGTCACCTTGAGCAGCACGACGCCGCTGCTGAGCTTCGGCACGTTCTCCGTCCAGGGCTTCGAGCTGATCGATCTGTTCGGCGCGTTGGTGGTCGGCGCGACCTGCGCGATCGGCGCTCGCTTCTTCGCCAAGGCGATGCGCATCGCCAAGGGCTTCTCGTTGCGGGCCCTGCCGTTCCGGCTGGCCCTCAGCTCGATCGCGCTGACCTGCCTGTTCTTCAT
>JAGQSS010000666.1 GCA_020439405.1 Ilumatobacter sp.
GACGCCTTCGAACGGCCGGCCGACCTGGTCGACACGGCGCGTGCGTGGGGTGGGCGGATCGGGGTCGAGGTCGATCCGCTGATGGTGATCACCCGCCCGGACGCGAACGACGACGCCGCGGCCGTCATCGACGCAGCGTCCGCTGTCTACCTGGTCGGTGATTCGGCCATCCATCTCCGCAGCGCGATCAAGAACACGCCGGTCTACGCCGCGATCGAGCGGCTCATCGAACGTGGCGGGACACTCGTCGCCACCGGACCGAGTGCCTCGGCGCTGTGCGACCCGATGACCGATCGCCGCGGTGGCGCGTTCACGATCGGCTTGGGTCTCGTGACCGGCGTCGCGGTGATGACCGAGATCGACGGGTGGTCACCCGGTCAGTTGACCCGGGCACGCGAACTCGCGAACACTCCGCTCGTCGAACTCCCGACCGGGAGCGCGCTGATCCGGCGAGGCAGCGAGTGGGAGCAGGTGGGCGACGTGGTCGTCCACGGTGACCTGCCGACCTGACGGTCGACCGCCGTCGTCAGAGGGCGCTGCCGCCCGGCTTGACGGTCATCAGGAAGATGATCACGAGGATCATCACCGTCAGGATCGGGCCGATCTTGTCGATCTTCGCCATCGCCGACGTGTCGCCCTTGGCGACGGCGCGCTCGGCGGGGAGCATCGCCCCGTGGAGGAGACCGTTCGTCGCGACCCAGAGCAGGATGCTGATCCAGATCCACGCGTCGCCCCACGGCCAGTCGCCCATCGACACGAGACCGAAGCCGATGATGCCCACGAGTGCGTACGAGATCGAGTAGATCCGAGACGGCACCTCGATCCGCTGAGCGAGCGACACGACGTCGCCGTCGGCGCGCTTCTGTTCGAGGGTGAACATCAGCGGGTGGGCGACCGCTCCCGCCATCGCGATGATGACGGTCAGCACGTGCAGGAAGAGCACGATGTTGTAGCCGGTGTCACGGAGCAGGGCGAACATGCGGACGACGTTACTCGCGCCGTCGCTCGACGGGCGGCGACCCGATCTGTGACTGGGGTCGGATACGTTTCGTCGGG
>JAGQSS010000667.1 GCA_020439405.1 Ilumatobacter sp.
GACGGTGGTCGCTTCCACCGTGGCGACCGTCGTCGCCGGGTCGGCTTCGGCGCCGGCGCCGGCGTCGACCGGTGCATCGGGTGCGTCGGCGTCGTCGGGCCACACGAGGGCCAGACCGACGCCGACGACCGCGGCGACCGCCATCGCAGCGACCGCCCACGGCCAACGGTGCCGGCGGGTCGGTTCGACGGGCGGCCGAACCGGCCGTGGCCGCTCGTCGCGCAGCACCGTCGGCGCCGACGTGTCGTCGCCGAACAGGGCCGCCGCTGCCGGGACCGGTACCGCGGGCTCGCTCGGGTCGACCACCTCGACGACGTCGTCGACGGCGGGTGACACGACGGGCAGGGCGCGGCATCGCTCGGGGAGCGTCCAGTCGACCTCCTCGAGGCGGTGCAGCACGTCGGCCGCGCTCGGCCGTGCGGCCGGATCGGGATGGAGACACGACGCGATGACGGCGTCGAGCGCAGCGAGCTGGGCATCGTCGGTTGCTGGTGGGGTCCACGGCGCGAGCCGTTCCTTCAGTGTGGGTGGCGCGCCGTGGGCGAGGTGGAGCAGGGTCGCGCCGAGGCTGTAGACGTCGGACGGCGGGCCGACCTCGGCATCCTCGTCGAGGTCTTCCGGGCTCGCGTACCGCATCGAGATCGCGCTGGTGCGGGTGCGGAACTCCTCCGAGCGGGTGAGTGACGCGATCCCGAAGTCGCACAGTTTCACCTGCCCGTAGGCGTCGATCAGGAGGTTCTGTGGCTTGACGTCGCGGTGGACGATGTCCTGGTCGTGGGCGGCGTCGAGTGCGTCGGCGGCCTGGCGTCCGATCAGCACCACCTCGGCGGCCGACAACACGTCGCCGTTGCGTGCCGCGAGCAGATCGGCGACCGAACCGCCGGGCGCGTACTCCATGACCAGCGCCGGCCCGGTCGGGAGGTCGAGCAGCTCGATCAGACGCACGACGTGGGCGTGCCCGCTCAGCGCGACGAGCGCCGTCAGCTCGCGCTGGGTGCGGTGCCACGCGACCGACGAGTCGGACACGTCGCGCAGCACCTTGATCGCGACGGT
>JAGQSS010000668.1 GCA_020439405.1 Ilumatobacter sp.
AGCTTCTCGACACGGGCCTGTGGCAGCAGGGCGACCGCCGCACCCCCGAATCCTTCCTCCAGTGGAAGGTCGGCCTGTCCCCGCACCGCGCCGACGCCATCGTCGCCGCCGCCCGCGAACGGTGCCACCGCCCCGCCACCTACGCCCTGCTCGACGAGGGCCGGCTCTCGATCGAGCAGCTCTCCGCCACCTTGCGCGGCCCACGGTGGGCCGACACCAAGATCGCCGACTTCGCCCCGATCGCCACGGTCACCAAGATCCGGCTCGCGATGCGGTCGAACATGTTCGAGCCCGACCCGGACGAACCGGCACCGAAGCCCAAGCCGGCCGACGACCGTCTCAGCTTCGGACCGACCGACGACGGGCGCTGGCGCATCACCGGCAACCTGCCGCTCGAGGACGGCCTCCGGATCGAGGCCGCGATCGCCGAACGCAAGGACGCCGTGTTCGACCGGACCGGCCAACCCGTCACCACGGCACGGGCGTTCGTCGACTGCTTCGACCGCTCGCTCGACGCCGTCGAGTCATCGTCACGCCGCGACCACTACCGCACATGGCTCCACGTCGATGTCACCGACGGGCACACCATCACCACCGACGGCTGGCAGATCCCGATGGCGATGCGAGACCACATCCTCTGCGACGGCGTCGTCCAGCCGGTCTGGGAGCGAGACGGCATCCCGTTCTCGGTCGGCCGGAGCCAACGCATCGTCCCCGAACGCACCCGTCGCATCATCGAGTTGCGCGACCGCGGCTGCCGCACGCCGGGTTGCACCAGCACCCACGTCGAGATCCACCACATCATCCACTGGCTCGACGGTGGGCCCACCGACACCTGGAACCTGATCAGCCTCTGCAAGTACCACCACCGGCTGCACCACCAGGGCGAACTCGAGATCTCCGGCAACGCCGACCTGTTCGACCAGGTCGAGTTCACCTTCACCCGCAACGGTCGACGATGTACCGGGGTCGCCCCGCCGACCCCGACCACCGATCCGCCAGCGAATGCACCGACCTACCGACCTCCCCTGCTCGGGCGCTTC
>JAGQSS010000669.1 GCA_020439405.1 Ilumatobacter sp.
TCCAGCACGATGTCGACGCCCAGGTCGGCCCACGGCACGTTGCCGGGTGTGTCGTGCATCGACGTCGTCGCCCGGACCCCGTCGATCGTCATCGAGTCGTCGTCGTGGTCGACCGTGCCGGCGTAGCGGCCGTGCACCGTGTCGAACTCGAGCAGGTGCGCTGCCGTGGCCGCGTCGGCCTTGGGATCGTTGACGTGGACGAGTTCGAGGTCGGGGTGGCCGGCGAGGCCTCGGACGACGAGGCGTCCGATGCGGCCGAACCCGTTGATGCCGATGCGGGTCATCGTGGCTCCTGGGTGGTGACGGCGCGGATGCGCGCCCTGATGAGGTCGAGTGCGTGATCGAACGCGGCGTCGGTGCCGTCGGCCGCCGGGTCGGGGATCGACCAGTGCCACCCGGGCACGGTCGGGAGATGTTCGTGGGCGAGGTCGCAGACGGTGACGATCGTCGAGCCGGCGCCGGTGCGCGCACCTCGACGCGACCGATATGGACGCGCACGTTGACGGCGGGCACGGGCGGCGGCAGCGACGGCGCCGGGATGCACCGCGTCGGCCGGCTCGGTGCCGGCCGACGACGCCTCCCCGCCGTGATCGGCCCGCCAGGCAGCGGCGGCCAGCTGGGAGCGGGCCGAGTTGTGGGTGCACACGAACAGCACGGGTCCGGTCGCGGCAGCGGGAGGCGATGCGATGAGCTCGAGCTGGCCGGGGAGCAACCGGACGTACCGACGGCGCCGGTCACCGGCCGAGACGACCCGCTCGATCACGCCGGCGCGCTCGAGGGTGTCGAGATGGAAGGCCATCAGGCTCGGGGCGACGTCGAGGAGCCGACTGAGTTCGATCGGCGCCCGGTCGCTACGGGACAGCTCGTCGGTGATCGCCACCCGCAACGGATCGCCCAGTGCGGCGTGGATCTCGGCGCGGCGGACGGTGTCGGACACGGCGGCGACGCTACGGGACGCCGACCGATCGTTCAAGACTCATTGAACGATGTTCACCCAAGGTTCACCTGGTCGGTTGATGACGGATGTGGTCAGACCAGGT
>JAGQSS010000066.1 GCA_020439405.1 Ilumatobacter sp.
GTCGAGGAGTTCGACCCGGTTGATCTCGTGCGAGGTGCGGAAGCCGTCGAAGAAGTGCAGGAACGGGACCCGTGTCCGCAGCGTGGCGGCATGGGCGACGGCGGCGAAGTCATGCGCCTCCTGGACGCTGTTCGACGCCAGCATCGCCCACCCGGTCGTGCGGGCGGCCATCACGTCGGAATGGTCACCGAAGATCGACAGGGCGTGGGTCGCGACAGCGCGTGCGGCGACGTGGATGACGGCCGGGGTGAGTTCGCCGGCGATCTTGAACATGTTCGGCAGCATCAGGAGCAGGCCCTGCGACGCCGTGAACGTGGTCGCCAACGAGCCGGCCTGGAGCGCGCCATGCAGGGTGCCGGCGGCGCCGGCCTCCGACTGCATCTCGACGATGTCGGGCACGCCGCCCCACACGTTCGGCCTCCCGGCCGCCGACCACGCATCGGCGAACTCGCCCATGGGAGAGGCCGGCGTGATGGGGTAGATCGCGATGACTTCGGACAGGGAGTACGCGACGCGGGCAGCCGCCTCGTTCCCGTCGAGGGTGGTAACCGTCATGGCACCCATTGTCCGGTCGATCGGCCACGGCTCGGCACGGCCGAAAGTCCCACCGCCCCGGGCCAGAAGGGGTCAGGCACCATCTGGCGTTCCGGGTGGTGGTGACCAGATGGGGTCAGGCACCATCTGGCGTTGCGGGTGGTGGCGGGTCGGACCAGCTGGCCAGATGGTGCCTGACCCCTTGTGGGTCAGGTTTCGAGGCGGCGGACGGGTTCGTGGCGGTCGGGTTCGCCGAGTCTGACGGTGACGTCGGCGACGTGGCACCGACCCTCGCTGACGATCACCGGGTTCACGTCGAGTTCGCGCACACGCGGGTGGTCGGATGCGAGGTGGGCGACCCGCGCCACCAACTCGGCGACGCGTGCCAGCGTGTCGTCGTCGAGCGCGCCGCTGGCTCGTGTGGTCTCGACCATCCGCCGTGCGACGACCGGTGACACCGGCGCCAGCCGGCTGACCTCGTCACCGATCAGGTCGGCCTGGACGCCGCCGAGCCCGACCGTGATGATCGGCCCGAGGCGTTCGTCGTCCTCGACGCGGATCCGGAGATCGACGCCGGGCGGCAGCATCTGCTGGACCTCGACCGTGGCCGCGTCGTCGCCGAGATGCTCTCGCATGATGCGGATCGCGTCGGCGACGTCGTTCGCGTCGGCCAGGTCGAGTGCGATCCCGGCCTCGACCGAGCGGCCCACGCGCCGCTGCGCGGCCTTGAGCGCTACGGGATACCCCAGTTCGTCGGCTGCGGCAACGGCGTCGTCGGCCCGCACCCGCCGGGTGGGTGCCATGACGATGCCGTACGTGGCGAGCAACTCACCGATCTCCTGCGGCCCGCAGACACCGGACTCGATCATCCGGTCGATCGTGGCCTCGGCGGCGGGCCGGTCGATGTTCGCCGGGACCTCGTCGGGCGATTCGTCGGCTTCGCTGCGACGCCAACGCGAGTACGCCGCGACGCGAGCGAGGACGGCCGCTGCCTGCTCGGGGAACGCAAAGCTGGCGATGTCGGAGCCGCGTCGGAGTGGTCCGTCGCCGGCGCCGAGCATGACGGCGACCACCGGCTTGGTCGATTCGGCGGCGGCGCGGTCGATCGCCTCGCTCGGGGCGTTGACGTCGTCGGTCGACGGTGGGGCATGGACGACGAGGAGCGCGTCGACGTCGTCGCGTGCGAGCGCCTCGGTGACCGCGTCGTGGTACTCGGTGGGCGAGCTCGCCCAGCCGCTCGCGAGCGACACGATGACGGGATCGAGCCCCGCCCGGGTGAGCGTCGCCTCGGCGAGTACCGCAGGGCTGCGCGAGTTGCTCAGGACCGCGACTCGATCGCCTCCCATCAACGGCTGGCACGCGAACACCCGAGCGGTATCGAGCATTGCGGTCACGGTCGGGACCTCGATCACGCCGGTCTGGCGGTACAGGGTCGCGTTGGCCGGGTCGAGGAGTGCTGCACCGGCGCGGACCGCGATGATCGGCCGGATCCGGGAGACGCGACGGGCGATGCGGGCGAACTTGCGTGGGTTGCCGAACGACTCGGTGTACAGCGCCACCACGGCGGTGGCATCGTCGTCCTCCCAGAACTGCAGCAGGTCGTTGGCGGAGAGGTCGAACTTGTCGCCGAGCGACACGAACCACGACAGGCCGAGGTGCAGCTGTCCGGCGAGCCGGAGCAACGACGAGCCGAGCGTGCCGGACTGCATCGAGACGGCGACCTTTCCCGGCGGGAGCGCCACGTCGACGAGGGCGGCCTGGATCTCGACGTCGGGACGTGGTGATGCGATGCCCATGCTCGCGGGCCCGATGATGCGGAGCCCGTTCCGCCTGGCCCGACCGACGAGGCCCACCATGTCGATCTCGTTCGGGTCGACGACGGTGATCACGATCGCGCCACGCACCCGCTTGGCGATGCAGTCGTCGATCGTGACCTCGAGTTGTCGGGGCGGTACGGCGATGACGGCCAGTCCGACGTCGTCGGGGATGTCGCTCACCGTTGGGTAGCACGTCCGTCCGTCGAGCTGTTCGAGCCGGGGATTCACTGCATAGCTACGCGTGCGGTGCGTCCCCGTGACGTGGCGCCACACCGTGTTCCCGATGGTCCCGGCCCGGTCGGAGGCGCCGATCACCGCGATCGAGCTGGGGAGGAGGAGGTGGGCGACGGCGCGCGAGTCGGCCCGGTGCTCACGTCGCTCGACCGAGTCGATGTACTCGGCCGTCTCGTCGAGCGAGAAGTCGACGTCGATGACCCCGGAGTCGAACCGGCGGTGCACGGGCCACCCGGCCTTCGAGAAGACCGACAACATGGCCCGGTTCTCGCCGAGGGTCTGGGCGGTGAAACGTTCGACCCCGTTGTCCTGTGCGATCGCCGCCAGGTGCTCGAGCAGCAGGGTGGCGATGCCCTTGCCGTGCTGGCCGTCGTCGACCTGGAACGCCACTTCGGCGTCGCCACGGTTCTGCCACCGCTCGTAGCTCGCCCAGGCGATGAAGTCACCGTGTTGCTCGACGACGAGGGCGGCCCGGTCGACGAAGTCGACCGTCGTGAAGCGCTCGAGTTCTTCGTCGGTCAGCGTCGGCTTGGGGGAGAAGTAGCGTCGATACCGGCTCTCCGGCGACTGGCGCTCGTGGAACTCCTTCAGTGTCGGGGCGTCGGACGGCTCGATCGGGCGGATCAGAGCGCTCGTCCCGTCGCCCAGGACGATCGTCGACGGCGGCACCTTCGTCACACCCCGAGCTTGGCACACCCCGCTGTCCGATCCACGACGAAGGGGAACCCGTTCGTCGCCCTAGCCTGTCGGCGGCATGGATCGGCCGATCGGGATGTTCGACTCAGGGTTCGGCGGGCTCACCGTGGCGCGCGCCCTGATCGACCTGCTGCCCGGTGAGGACCTGGTCTACATCGGCGACACCGGCCGGTATCCGTACGGATCGAAGCCGCTCGACGAGGTGCACGGCTACGCCCGCGAGCTGTCCCGCTCGCTCGTCGACGACTTCGGCGTGAAGGCGATCGTGGTCGCGTGCAACACGGCGACGGCGAGCGGACTCGACGACATCCGTGCCGAACTGTCCGTGCCGATCATCGACGTGATCGAGCCCGGCGCCCGGTCGCTCGTCCGGACGACGCGTTCGGGCCGGGTCGGCGTGATCGGCACCGTCGGCACGATGGCGTCGGGCGCCTACGTCGACGCCGTCTCCCGGATCGGCGCCCCCGTGCACCTCGCGCTGGCCGCCTGCCCCGGCTTCGTCGAATTCGTCGAGCGCGGGCAGACATCGGGCGACGAGGTGACGGTCCTCGCCGAGCGTCTCCTGGCGCCGGTGCGCGATGCCGAGGTCGACGCCCTCCTGCTCGGCTGCACCCATTACCCGTTCCTCGCCCGTGTCATCGGCGACGTGATGGGGCCCGCGGTCACGCTCGTCAGTTCGGCCGACGAGACGGCGTTCGCGGCGATGGACCGGCTCGGCGAACTCGGCATGTTGCGCGACGACGACCATGTCGGGCAGCATCGATTCCTGTCCAGCGGCGACGTCGAGGTGTTCCGCGAGTTGGGTGAGCGGTTGCTCGGCCCCGAACTCGCAGCCACCGAACCGTGGTCGCCACCCACCCCGACCCGTTGACCGAACCGTCGACCGAACCCATTGATCCGGAGCTCCTCATGACCCGTCCCGACGGCCGCGCCGCCGACCAACTCCGCCCGTTCACCTTCGAACGCGACTTCACGAAGATGGCCGACGGGTCGTGCCTCGTGTCGTTCGGCGACACCCGGGTGCTCTGCACCGCCTCGATCGACGACGACGTGCCGCGCTGGATGCGAGGCAGCAGCAAGGGCTGGGTGACGGCGGAGTACTCGATGCTCCCCGGTTCGTCGCCGGAGCGGATCGGTCGCGAAGCGGCGAAGGGCAAGCAGAGCGGTCGGACCGTCGAGATCCAGCGGCTGATCGGCCGATCGTTGCGCGCCGCGTGCGACATGACGCTGCTCGGCGAGCGTCAGGTGGTCGTCGACTGCGACGTGCTCCAGGCCGATGGCGGCACCCGCACCGCGTCGATCTGCGGCGGCTACATCGCGCTCCACGACGCGCTGTCGCGTGTGGTGCAGCGCGGCGATCTCGCCCGCCACCCGCTGCACTCGTTCTGCTCGGCGATCAGCGTCGGGATCGTCGGTGGATCGCCCGTGCTCGACCTGCCGTACGTCGAGGACAGCAAGGCCGAAGTCGACATGAACGTCGTCATGCTCAGCCCGGTCGACGGTGGTGAGGCCCGGTTCGTGGAGGTCCAGGGGACCGCCGAAGGCATGGCGTTCACCCGTGGCGAACTCGACGCGCTGCTCGCGCTCGCCGAGGGTGGCCTCGCCGAGATCAGTGCGGCGCAACGCGCACTCGTGTCGTCGCCGCCGGCGGCCCGTCCGTGAGCGACCGCCCGCAGCTGGTCGGCGCGTCGGCGAATCCCGACAAGGTCGTCGAGATCGCCGCGATCCTCGACGGTGTCGTCGATCTCCTGCCGCGTCCGGCCGACGTTCCGGACGTGGTCGAGGACGCCGACACGTTGGAGGGCAACGCTCGACTCAAGGCGGTGGCGATCTGCGAGGCGACGGGGTTGCCCGCCGTCGCGGACGACACCGGCCTCGAGGTCGACGCGCTCGACGGCGCGCCCGGGGTCTACGCCGCCCGGTACGCCGGCGAAGGCTGCTCGTACGCCGACAACCGCTCGAAGCTGCTGTCGGAACTCGCCGGGGTCGCCGACCGCCGGGCACGGTTCCGCACCTGTGTGCTCGTCCGCTGGCCCGACGGCCGGGAACTCGCCGTCGACGGCGTCTGCGAGGGCACGATCACCGAGGCCGAGCACGGCGCCCGCGGCTTCGGTTACGACTCGGTGTTCCGCCCCGACGAGGGCGGTGGCCGCACCTTCGCGGAGATGACCGATGCCGAGAAGAACGCCATCTCGCACCGCGGGCGCGCGTTCCGCAACCTCCTGATGGCACTGGCCTGAACGGCGTCACCACCCGCGCAGGTCGATCGGCCAGCGGTCGAGCACCTCGTCGCCGCGGACCACCCACGCCGCATCGTGCATGGCCATGGTGGGGTCGACGTGGGCGGGGATCACCGCGGCCCGGTCGCCCACCCGCAGTGGGCGGGACGGCGCGAAGGTCGTGTGTTCGTCGGAGCAGAACCACACCTCGCCGTCGCGGATCGACGGGTTGCCGTGGTCCATGCCGAGTGCCTTGAGTCCGACGTCGGTGACCGCCCAACCATCACTGACCGAGATCACGGTGCCGACGACGAACAGCGCCTGTTCGAACGGCAGGCCCTGTCGGCCGTAGTGGGTGTCCATCAGTGCGTAGCTGCCGGCCTGGACCTCGTTGACGCCGGTGTCTCCATGGAGGTCGAACGTCCCGGTGCCGCCCGCAGAGACGATGTCGCCGCCGACCGCGTCGTGCGCGTCGCGCAGGAGCGCCATCGAGGCCTCGACCTGAGCGAGACGATCCGTGCGCTCGGGCACCATCATCAGGTGGCCCTCGTATCCCATCACCCCACGGACATCGAGTCCGGCCGAGCGGGCCTCGTCGGCGAGGGCCCCGGCCCGATCAGGGGCGACGCCGCACCGGGGCAGCCCGACGTTCACGTCGACCAGGCACGACCGGATCCCGTTGTCGGCCGCGGCCCGGATCGTCTCGGACGAGTCGACCGCGACGGTCACGAGGACGTCGAGGTCGGCCATGGCCCGGAGCCGCGCCGGGTCGACGGTCTCGTTGGCGAGGAGCAGGTCGTCCCCGACCCCGGCGCGGCCCATCCCGACGACCTCGAGCGGTGTGGCACAGGTGAACGACGAGTGGCCGGCCGCCTGTTGTGCCGCAGCGAGAGCCGTGCACTTGTGGGCCTTCACGTGCGGACGCAGCCGGCGTCCGGGATGCACCCGGGCCATCGTGGCGAGGTTGCGATCGAACGCATCGGCGTCGATGATCAGGGCCGGGGTGGCGAGCTCGTTGACGTGCACACGCCCAGCCTGGCAGACGTCCGGTCGCAGTTCACGACCGTCGGGTCACGCGGTCGCCGAGCGGGCCGACGCGTCGAGCAGTGCGTCGAGCTCGGTCAGCCAGGCGCGGAGCTCGATGTAGGTCATCGGGATCGCGATGCCGTACCCCTGCACGACGTCGCATTCGAGTTCGCGGAGCGCCTGCCAGACCATCTGGCTCTCGACACCTTCGGCCACGACGTCGAGGTGCAGATCGTGGGCCAGGCCGATCAGCGACGAGACGATGGTCCGATCGCGGTCGGATGCGAGGAGTCCCTGGACGAACTCGCGGTCGATCTTGACGCGATCGACGTCGAGCATGCGGAGCGTCTGGTACGACGAATAGCCCACGCCGAAGTCGTCGATCGCGATCCGGACGCCCGCCTCGCGCAGCTTGGCGACCGTGTAGCGGGTCCGTTCGGCATTGCGGGCGAGCGCTCGCTCGGTGATCTCGAGTTCGAGCTGGCACGGCGGGAATCCGGTCTCCGCGAGCGTCTCGAACAGCCGGTCGGTGAAGTGCGGGTCCTCGAGGCTCCTCGGCGCGACGTTCACCGCGAGCCGCGTCGTGAGCCCACCCGCCATCAGACCCTGGGTGGCCGAGCGCAGCACCATGTCGGTGATCGGGCGGATCAGGTCGGTCTGCTCGGCGAGGCCGATGAACTCGTCGGGCGGGATCCGGCCGTACTCGGGATGATCCCACCGCACCAGCGCCTCGACGGCGTCGACGCGGCCGTCGGCGACGCGCAGCTGCGGTTGGAAGTTGACGTGGAGCTCGTGCCGCTCCAGCGCTTGACTGAGGTCACCGAGCAGATTCGCGCGGCCGTGCTGCGGCGTGTCGACACAGTCCTCGTGGAAGGCGTAGGCGGCACGTGTGCGCTTCGCCTTGTACATCGCGACGTCGGCAGCGCGGATGAGCGACGCGCTGGCGATGCCGTCGTCCGGGGTGCACGCGACACCGATGCTGACGCCGGCGCTGACCGGGAACCCCTGCAGCGAGAGCGGCTCGGTCAGTGCGGCGTGCAGCCGCTCGACGAGCGAACGGACGTCTCCTGCGTGGTTGCGGACGAGGACGGCGAACTCGTCGCCGCCCAGCCGTGCGGCCGACGCGTTGTCGGGACGGACCGACTCGAGTCGGTCGGCGAACGAGACCAGGAGGGCGTCACCCATCTGGTGGCCCAGGCGGTCGTTGATGTCCTTGAACCCGTTGAGGTCCATCAGCATCACGATCGTCCGCCGTGGTCGGGACTCGAGCGATTCGTCGACGGCGGCGATGAACGCGCGCCGGTTGAGCAGCCCGGTGAGCTGGTCGTGGCGTGCCTCGTGGGCACGCTCGAAGGCGTGGCGGGTCGAGCGCAACACCAGCACGGTCGTGATGGCGAGCAGCGGGAGCAACACCGGGTTGAGGTCGAGTGCGATCACCCAGACCGGCGCCAGTGACAGCAGCGCCCGCTCGGCGGTGACCCGGCTGGCCAGGCCGTGACGGAGCAGGGACATGAACGACGACCGTCGGCGTGCCGAGAGCCAGAGCGCCGCGGTGAACGCGTTGAGGACGACGATCGAGACGCCGGCGGCGGCGACGGCACCGGCCCAGCTCCACGATCGGTCGGCGAGTCGGGTCGGCGTCTCGGCCGGGTCGAGCGTGGTGAGCATGAGTCCGGCGGCCGCCAACGAAAAGGCAGTGCTGGCGACGCGTGCGACGACGTCGCTCGGTGCCGTGTCGTACCGGACGGCGTGGAGCGAGGCCGCCAGCGCAGCGACACCGACCGTGACCGACGGTGATCCGAGGAGCAGCATTGCGAATCCGAACAACCAGATCGGCGTGACCACGCCGACCGGACCGAACCGGATCCAGGACGCAGGCGTGCGCTCGCAGATCACCAGGCCTGCGCCGGCGACCACGAACGCCAACCAGTCGCCCGACGTGGGAACCGGCGCACTGATCTCGGTGAGCACCTGGATCCAGACGAGCCCGAAGGCGAGCCCGACGAGCGCCGACACCGTCAGCGCCGTTCGGAAGCCGGGGCGGACGAGTCCGCCGCTCGGCTCGGTGAGTGTGATCACGCGGCCGCCTTCGATCGATCGGAGCAGCGGGGAGCGGACGATCGCCACGTACGCTGGTCGGCGCGCCGACGTAGCCCAATTGGCAGAGGCACGAGGTTTAGGTCCTCGGCAGTGAGAGTTCGAGTCTCTCCGTCGGCACGTTCGATCGGTTCGTCGATGAGGTCGCGCGTCGAGGTCGTCGCTGCCGTGTCGTTCCGCACTGATCCTCCTTCCCGCCAGGGAGGGGGTCGATCGCGCCGCCTCGTGCGACGCGATCTCGACCCGCCAGGTGTGTTATCGGACCGGGCTGACGGAACCTTGAAGGTCGCGTGTCGTCAGCGGCATGTCGCCGTCGGGTGGGTCTCCGCGCCGGCGCGTCAGTCGACGGGCATCCAGGCGAGCACGAGTTGCTGGACCTGGATGTCGGTCTTCTCGAGGCCGATCGTCAGCGTGGTGATCTCCTTGGCGGTGGCCATCCAACGGGCGTCGATCTCGGTCATGTCGTCGGCGAGGTCGGCCTCGAGGTCGGCGAGGTCGTCCTCGAGACGGCCGACCTTGTTCGCGGCGGCGTCGAGCCGTTCCTTCGACGCGTTCGTTCGCCCGCGCCGCCCGGCGGCACTGCCGAGCTTGCCGAGCATACTGCTCTTCGACTTGCCGCCGAACAGGCCGCCGAGCAGTGAGCCGGCCGTCGACAGCAGCTCGGAGTTGCGCTGCGAGCTCGCCTGTTCCTCGAGGACGTCGACGCGATCCTCGGCCGCTTCGATCTGGTCGCGGAGCTTGTCGACCTTGGCCTCGTACTTGTCGCGCAGCTTCGCGATCTCCTCGTCGACGCGCTCGTCGGCCAGCGTGAGGCAGCGCGTTTCGAACGCCTCGGCGGTCTCGCCCGGTCGGCCGTAGAGCTCGAGCGCCGTGTTGGCCGGGATCTCGACCTCCATCGTGCGGTAGAGGTGGTCCTTGAGATCGCGTTCGATCGCGGTGAAGAACGTCTTGTTCGTGAGTTTCGCGTCGGTCATGAGGTAGACGGGCGTGTCGAGGGTCGACTCGCTGCGCAGATCTCGTTCGTCGTAGTCGACGGCGACGAGCTGCGCGACGTCGACGTGGTCACCGAGCGGGGCGATCACGCATTCGAACTCCTCGTCGTGGACGAGGTCGGCCTTGGCGTCGTCGTAGCGGAGACCCACCCGGGCGACCACGGCGGCCTGGAGCCGCCCGCCGGTCTCCGATCCGCCCGCTTCCGCGAGCCACGGCGCGGCCACGTCGACATATCGCACGGCGACGCTGTCGGACACCTCCGGCATCACCGTCGTCTCGTCGTCGCCCAGCTCCGGTGCCGTCGGGGTCGTGACCGGGGCGGCAGGCGATGCGCTGCCGGCGGTTCCGGCCGTCGCAGCGGTGGTGGTCGTGCTCGTGGCGGCTGCACGTTCGTCCGCCATCAACGAGCTGATCTGGTCGCGGGTCATCGGTCCGCGCAGATACGACATCGCCCAGCGGGTGGTGAACACCGACGTCGTGTCCTTGCCCGGGACGCGCAGGACGAACTCACGCTTGCCGAGACCGGAGATCGTGTCGTCGACGGCGCCGATGTCGACACCGCCGGCCGCCGACGTCAGCCCCTCGAGCAGTCGGGCCTTGTCGCGCTCGGTCGAGAGCCGGCCGATCATCCAGGTGCCTGCGTTGCTCAGCGCCTTGTAGTCGATGTCGACGGGGTTCTGGGTGCTGAGCACCACGCCGACGCCGAACGCACGCGCCTGCTTCATGAGCGTCATGATCGGCTTCTTCGTCGGTGGGTTGGCCGTCGGGGGCAGATAGCCGGCCACCTCGTCCATGTACAGCATCGCCCGCAGGTCGGTGGTGCCGGACTGGCGGCGCATCCACGTCACGAGCTTGCCGAGGATCAGCGAGGTCACGAACTGGCGCTCGTCGTCGGACAGGTGCGCCGTGGTGACGATCGCACAGCGCCCGCGGCCGTTCGCGTCGTACAGCATCGACTGGATGTCGAGCGCCGGACCGTCGGCCCAGGCGGCGAACGACGGCGACGCGAGGAGACCGTTGAGCTTCATCGCCAGACCCATCCGTTCGTCGGGCGGGAAGAACTGGTCGAGTTCGAACACACCGAGCTTGCGGATCGGCGGGTTGCCGACCATGCCGACCAGGGCCGGCAGGTCGAGCGAGCGACCCTGCGACCAGGCGTGGTTGATCAGGTTCGACAACAGGATGTGTTCGCGTGAGCTGAGCGGGTCGGCGGCGATGCCGACGAGCGCGAGGAGTCCGGTGACGTAGCCCTCGATCTCGTCGCCGACGATCTCGGCGTCGCTGACGTCGGCGGGTGCATCGAGCGAGCCGACGATGTTGACCGGCACGCCGCTCTGCGACCCGGGCGTGTAGATGGTGAAGTCGGTGCGGTCGCGGAGCTGCTGGATGTTCTGGGCGGTGAAACCCCACCCGAGCAGGCCCTTCGTCCAGAGTTCGGCCTGCGACGCGGCGAACTGGTCGGGGGTCTCGCCGGCGGCCGTCGCCTGGGCTGCGTCGATCCACGGGCGGAAGTCGGTGGCCTGCAGGCCCGGGAACGTGAGGCACAAGTTCGTGAGGTCGCCCTTCGGATCGATCACGAGGGTCGGGAGCCCCGCCGTGAGGACCTCTTCGAGGAGGACGACGCCGAGACCGGTCTTGCCGGAGCCGGTCATGCCCACGATCACGCCGTGGGTCGTGAACTTGTCGGTGTCGATGCGGATCTCGTCGCCGGTGCGGTCGTGGGTCGCCGGATCGACGACTCCACCCAGGAACAGTTCTGCCATGCCGTCGAGGGTAGTTGGCGTCCGGGCGGCGGGGCCTCGGCGTACCGCACTACGGTCGCGTTCATGGCGTTCTCCGGGATCCCGCACGACGCGATCGTCTTCTACGAGCAACTCGAGGCCGACAACTCGAAGGCGTTCTGGGAGGCGAACCGTGACCGGTTCAAGCAAGTGGTGCGCCGCCCCGCGGAAGAACTGGCCGCCGAACTCGCCGACTACGGCGACTTCCATCTGTTCCGACCGCACAACGACCTGCGGTTCTCGAAGAACAAGCCGCCCTACAAGACGCATCAGGGTGCGTACACCGAGTCCGACGGTGGCGCCGGCTTCTACTTCCACATCTCGGCGAACGGGCTGATGTGCGGCACCGGGTACTACGCGATGGCCAAGGATCAGCTGGCACGCTTCCGGGCCGCCGTCGACGCCGACCACACCGGCAGCGAGATCGACGGCATCGTCGCAGCGCTGTCGAAGCAGAAGTACTCGGTCGGTGCCATCGACGAGTTGAAGACCGCGCCGCGGGGCTTCCCCAAGGACCATCCCCGCATCGAACTGCTGCGCCGAAAGGGCCTGATGGTCTCGAAGGACTTCGGCGCGCCGAAGTGGATCCACACGAAGCAGGCGGCGGGCAAGATCCGCGACACGTGGGACGGCGCTCGGGCCTTGAACGACTGGCTCGACGCGCACGTCGGGCCGAGCACGCTCGAACCCGAGGGCTTCTTCGGCTGAACGCCGGACCTCAGCCCGAGGCGGCGGCTCGTCGGGCGCGGAACAACTCGTGCGCCGGTTCGCCTGGCGGCGCCAGCGTCAGACCGTGCTCGATCACGGCGATGTCGTACGGGTTGACGTCGACGTAGCGGCGGACGGCGCCCACGTCGGCGCTGCGGAGCACGGCGGCGCGCGTCGCGACGTCGATCCGGTGGCGCAGCTCGGTCAGGTACGGGCTCTCGCTGAACGGGAGGAGCTGCCCGCGGTAGTCGTCGATCGCGTCGAGTGGTTCGGTGCCGGCGAGGGCGTCGAGCACGCGTGTCACGTCGAGGTCGAGACCGAGATCGATCCGGTACGGCCGCGACGCGATCGCCCCACCGAGCGCCTGTCGGAGGTGGGAGATCTCGGCCTTCAACGTGCTGGTCGAGACAGGACGGTCGCCGTACAGCAGATCGTGGAGCTCGTCGAGGCGGCACGATCCGCGGTGGCCGAGAATCGCCAGGATCTCGAACTGTCGTTGCGACAGCTTGACCGCTCGGCCGTTCACCACGGCGGTCGGCTCACCGAGAACGCGGAGCTCGAGAGCGGACCGGGAACCCAGACCCGCTCGTACCGGGTCGGCGACGAGCTGTTGCTCGATCAACCTGGCTATCGCCGTGACGGTCGTGAGCGCGAACGGTGATGCGCTGCGCCACAGCGTCGACAGGTCGAGCACGCCGACGACGTCGCCGGAGGGGCCGTGCACGGGCGCCGCGTAACACACCCACTCCTGCACGGAGGTCGACCAGTGCTCGGCAGCGAAGACGGCCGAGGGGCGACCGGTCCGCAGCGCCAGACCGGGTGCGTTCGTGCCGGCCACGGACTCGTTCCAGCTCGCCCCGCGCACGAAGTTGACCTGCTCGGCGCGGCCGGCCATCGAGCGCCCGGCGGCGCTCCACAGGATGTGCCCGTCGTCGTCGGTGATGGCGGCGATGTAATCCTCGCTGAGTGCCAGATGCGACAGTTCGTCGACGATCGCAGGGGCCGCCCGGCGGATCGCCGACGCCTCCCAGCGTTCGTCGTGGTCGAACAGGGCGATCGGGGCACCCAGCTCGGTCGGCAGCGTGCTCGCGCAGCGCTGCCACGACTCGCCGACCCCGGGGGCGACGACATCGGACGAGACGAGACGCAGGCCGTCGAACCGACGGCGGGCGTCGACGACCTGGCGTCGCTGTCGGAGCACGTCGATGCTCATGACGCGCCCGCGGTCGGTCGCCGCTCGCGATCGTTCCGAGTCCCCATCGTGATGGACGACCGTACCAAACCCGGACGCGACGCCGCCCGCAGCGCCCAGCCGGACCGACCAACCTTTTCCCAACCCCTGTTCGTCCAAGGTCGTCGTGTCGAACGACGGAGGGTCGTCGACATCGAGATGCGAGGGGGCACTCATGGTCTTTCCGAACCCGGGTACAGCCGACAGTCCGATCCGCTTCAAGGAGCGGTACGACAACCTGATCGGCGGCAAATGGATGCCGCCCGTCGGCGGCGAGTACTTCGACAACATCACGCCGGTGACCGGCGAGGTCTACTGCCAGGTCGCGCGGTCGCAGGCCGACGACATCGAGTTGGCACTCGACGCCGCGCACGCGGCCAGGGAGGCGTGGGGAGCGACCAGCCCGACCGAGCGGTCGAACGTGCTGCTCCGCATCGCCGACAGGATCGAGCAGAACCTCGAGATGCTCGCCGTCGTCGAGACCTGGGAGAACGGCAAGCCCGTTCGTGAGACGCTGGCGGCTGACCTGCCCTTGGCCGTCGACCA
>JAGQSS010000670.1 GCA_020439405.1 Ilumatobacter sp.
AATTCGTCGAGGTCGAGACGCCGATGCTCGTCCCGTCGACGCCCGAGGGCGCACGCGAGTTCCTCGTCCCGTCGCGCAAGGAGCAGGGCGCGTTCTACGCGCTCCCGCAGTCGCCGCAGCTCTTCAAGCAGCTGCTGATGGTGGGCGGTGTCGACCGCTACTACCAGATCGCCCGCTGTCTCCGTGATGAAGACCTCCGGGCCGACCGCCAGTACGAGTTCATGCAGCTCGACATGGAGATGAGCTTCGTCGGCCAGGACGACGTGCTCGACGCCGTCAGCGAAGCGGTGCTCGACGCCGCCGAGGCGGTCACCGGCGAGCGTCCGGGCCCGATCGAGCGCATGACCTGGCACGAGGCCATGGAACGCTTCGGCATCGACAAGCCCGACCTCCGATTCGGGATGGAACTCGTCGAGCTCACCGGCGTCTTCTCCGCCACCGAGTTCAAGGCGTTCGCCGGCGCCGAGGCGATCAAGGGCATCAAGGTCGACGGTGCCGCCGACGAGTACGGCCGGAACCAGCTCGACAAGCTCACCGACAAGGCCAAGAGCGCGGGCGCCAAGGGCCTCGTCTGGCTGAAGTGCACCGACGAGGGGTTCGACAGCCCGGTCGCCAAGTTCCTCTCCGACGACGAGGTCGGTGCGGTCAAGTCCGCGATGGCGGCCGAGACGGGCGATCTCATCCTGATCGTCGCCGACAGCTGGATGACGACCTGCGAGGTGCTCGGCACCCTCCGCAACGACCTCGGCCGGCCACCCGTCCACCAGGGCCCGTACCGCTACGTCTGGATCATCGAGTTCCCGCTGTTCGTCGGCGTCGACAAGGAGACGGGCCGCCCGAAGCCGGGTCACCACCCGTTCACGATGCCGCACCCCGACGACATCGACAAGTTCGAGAGCGACCCGATGGCGGTGCGCTCGATCGCATACGACCTCGTGCTCAACGGCTGGGAGCTCGGTTCGGGCTCGATCCGAATCCACGAGCCCGAGTTGCAGAAGAAGGTCTTCACGGCGCTCGGTATCAC
>JAGQSS010000671.1 GCA_020439405.1 Ilumatobacter sp.
CGCCGATCAGCGGCGCGACGATCATGTACACGGCGAGGTAGCCGAGAGCGCCGAGCACCGCGTGCCCGATCGCACCCGGTCGGGCCGGGGCGGGCCGGCGGCGGCGGTGTCGCAGCGTCGGGCGGATCATGCCGCCACCCCACGTTGAGCGAGGTGCTCGCCGATCACACGCCGAGCCGAGCACCAATCCGGGTACACCTCGCCGGGCCACACGCCGAGCTGGTCCATGCACAACCGGTCGGCGACGTAGGCCGACACCCCGCGCACCCGGTATCGGTCGATCGATCGACGGTTCACGCCGAGCCGACGCGCGAGCTCGGTGTCGGTCATGTCGGGGTCACCGCGGCGGGCCTCCTCCTCGATCGGAGCGAACGCGAACGTCATCGTCCAGCCCCCCGGTTCGCCAACGCCCGGTAACAGGCCGTGGATTCGAGCCACCCTTGCGGGTCACCCATCCGACGCTCGTCCTCCATCGCGATCGCGTGGAGGATGCCGTCGTCGGCGAACGGGTCGGGCATCCGAGCCAGCTCGTAGCGGAACGCCAGTGGAAGCGAACGCCGACGCAGCCACTCGGCGGCGTTATGGGCGTGGCTCCGCTCCATGAACGAGATCGTGAGCCACTCGCCGTCTGATGAGCGCCACCACACCCCTTGGTCGAGCAGCTCGGCGAGGCCGATCGGTTTCCCCTCGGCTCGGAGGCGTTCGTGGCGCTGGCGACGTTCGGCGATCGGGCCGGCGATCCGCATGCAGTCCGGGCAGTAGTCGACCTCGAGCGTCGGGTCGAACGGCTCGGAGAGCACGTCGAGAATGCCGAGGAACCGATCCGGGTCACAGGCGAGCGTGTGAGCGGCGACCAGAATCGAACCCTGGTCACCGCGATGGTGCCACGTCTCCGGTCCTACCGGCGTGGCGGCATGGTGCACGCTGCCGATCGGATGATGCCTCATGACGGCACCACTCGCAGCAACGACGGATGCCGGTCACGAGACCGTTTTTTTTTTTATGGTAAGGGGGCCACCGAG
>JAGQSS010000672.1 GCA_020439405.1 Ilumatobacter sp.
TGTCGCCCTGGCGCTCGCGGCGATGCGCAACGGCGGCGACTTCATGCACGGCCGCACCCTGCTCCCGGCGTTCGTGATGCTGCTCGGGTCGCTGAGCGGCGCGGCGAGCGTCGCCCTCGACCGGGTGCGACAGCAGCCGGCCCGCCTCGTCGGAGCGGTCGCGATCGTCGTCGTCCTCGTCGCCGTACAGCTGCCGCTGACGTCGCGACAGCAGTCGTCGGGCAACCTGATCATCGGTGACATCGCCGACGAGTTGCGGTTCTACGAGTTCCGCGATGCCAACGTGCACACGTTCGGCGGCGAGAACCTCGACCCGCTCGCCGCCATGGGGCGCGATCTCGCCGCGCTCGCCGATCGGCTCGACACCGAGATCGGCTTCACCGCCGGCGCGATCGGGATGACCTCCTACTTCGGCCAGCGCGACGGCGGCCGCGTCTATCTGTACGACGTCCACGGGCTGACCCGACCCGATGTCGCGCGCGTCGCAGTCGCCTCCGACACGCGCGTCGGTCACTCGCGACGTGCGACCGAGCCGATGGTCGTGCTCGACGAGCGCGTCGACTTCTCGAGCCTCACCTTCGACGGGTACGACGAGGCGTTCTCGGTGCCGGTCGGGTCGTCGACGTTCGTGTTGGTGTCGTTCGATCTGATCGAACCGCTCCGTGCCGCCGGCCTGATCGACGACGCCGCGGTCGAGCGGATGACCGACTACCTCACGGCGCAGCTCGCCGGCGACGACGTCGATCCCGACCTCGTCCAGTTCCTGGTCTGGCGACCGTTCCCCGACCCGGCGATCAGCGCCCGCGTCGCCGAACTCGCCGAGCTGCTCCCGCCCTCGCCGTGGCTCGTGTGGGCCGAGGCGACCGACGACGAGCGGACCGCCCTGATGACGACGTCGTGTGGCGGGTTCTTCGATTGCCTCGGCCGGGCGATCGACGCGCACCGCGCCGACGAGATCCCCTTCCTGCCACCGGGCGCGCTCCCGCCGCCCGGCTGACGCTCGACGGGC
>JAGQSS010000673.1 GCA_020439405.1 Ilumatobacter sp.
TCTGCGCGGTGATCGAGCACATCGACGACCTGCCGGACGGCTGCATCGGAATGCGAGCGATCGGCGAGTTCACGGTCGACGACTTCACGACGGTCATCGAGCCCGACGTCGACGCGATCGTGGAGCGACACGACAAGCTCCGCCTGGTGCTCCTCCTCGGCGACCGGTTCACCGGCTTCGGCGAGGGGGCATGGGGCCAGCTCACGGGCGGGATCCGGCACATCCACTTCCATCGCGGTGCCGTGGTGACCGACGACGGCACGATCTCCCACGCCGTCAACCTGTTGAAGTGGACGCTGCACGGCCACGTGCGAACCTTCCACAACGACGAGTTCGACAAGGCGGTCGGCTGGATCGCCGACTGACGCGAATGGGGTGGGAGACGTTTCGTCGGTCCCGACGAAACGTCTCCGACCCCGAAACCAGCGGAGCTCAGCGAGCGCGGGCTGCGACGTCGAGCTGGTGGTGGCCGAACTCGTGACCCAGCCACACCAGGGCGTCGCCGATCGAGCCGGTGCCCCAGTCACCGTGCTGGAACGTCGTCGCGTGGTCGAGGACGGTCGAGAGTTCGACGAACGTGCTGACGTCGCGATCGAGCGACCAGAGCGCCGCGACCGTCGGCAGGTTGCGGTAGTTCCGAGCGTTCGCGATCTCGTCCGGATCCCAGCCCGCCAACAGCGAGTCGGGGGCTTCGGCGAGGAGCACCCAGCGCTCCGACCAGCTCCGCGCCAGGTCGGCGAGGTGGTACACGTACGCGGTGGCGTTCCACCCGCCGTCGTCGGCCGGCACGGTGCCGTCGCGTCCATCGAGGAGATCGGCGTAGGCCCGACGCGAGTCGGCGATCACGGCGAGCGCGTCGTTCGACGACGTCGACCAGTCGTAGCCGCACTCGGCGCACGCGTCGGGCACGTCGCCGTCGTACACCCACGACAGTGCTCCCTGGAGAAACGGGGTCCGAGCCATACCGACGATCATCGCACCCGCACCGCCAATGGGGTCGGATACGTT
>JAGQSS010000674.1 GCA_020439405.1 Ilumatobacter sp.
CGCGCCGGGCTCGCACCCGGACGAGAGCGCCGGCAAGGGCCTCGGCGAGATCGTGATGACCCGGGTCGAGCACCCGCGCGCCGGCCTGCCCTGACGTGCGCATCGTCAGCTGGAACGTCAACTCGATCCGTTCCCACCACCACCGCCTCGTCGAGTGGATCGAACGGCACGACCCCGACGTGATCGCGCTGCAGGAGACGAAATGCACCGACGCCGTGTTCGCCGCGTTGATGGCCGACGTGCTCGGCGACGGCTACGAGTTCGTCCACCACGGACACGACCACTGGAACGGGGTGGCCATCGTCAGCCGTGTCGGCATCGACGACGTCCGCGCCGGCTTCCCGGGCTCGAACCGTCCTCCGTACGACGAGGCCCGGCTCCTGACGGCGACGTGCGGCGGTGTCGACGTCCACTCGCTGTACGCGCCGAACGGGCGGGAGCTCGACTCGCCGCACTACCTGTTCAAGCTGGTCTGGCTCGAGCGGTTGCGGACGGCGGTCGTGCCCGGTCGTCCGACGATGCTGCTCGGCGACTTCAACGTCGCTCCGGCCGACCGCGACATCTACGACCCGTCGCGCTGGCGGCGCCGAACGCACGCCAGCCCTCCTGAACGGGCGGCGATCGAGGCGCTGCTCGACGTCGGGTTACGCGACGTGACACGCGAACACCTGCCGGACGACGGCGTGTTCACCTGGTGGAGCTACCGCCCCGGCCAGTTCGCCGCCAACCGCGGGCTGCGCATCGACCTCGCGCTGTGCTCCGACGACGTCGCCGACCGCGTCGAGCGTGTCTGGATCGATGTCGCCGAGCGAGCCGACACCCACGACCTCGAGAAGCCGAGCGACCACGCCCCCGTGGTGCTCGACCTCGACCTCGGGTCAGGTGCCAGAGGTGACGGGCGAGGCGCCAGCCGAGCCCGTTACCGTTGGTCACCTGACAGTGATAATGGGAAGTGAGCTTGTGGTCGCCGGGCTTGACTCGTCACCTGATTGTCTGCCGGTTGGTT
>JAGQSS010000675.1 GCA_020439405.1 Ilumatobacter sp.
ACGGCATGAGCACGATCAGCGCCGACCGGTTGCTGCGACACGCCGAGCGCGACGTCGCGACGCGGCCCGGTCCCGTGACGGGAGGAGCCGCAGCGCTCGGCCGTCTCGTCCTCGGTCGTGCGACGACCGACCGGCTGCGTGTGGACGACGTCGTCCCCGGGCGACCGCCGACGCATCGGACGTACGGTGCCGACGGCCCGCTCGCACCGGGCGCGATCGAGGCCCACGTCACGGTGTTCGACGACCGTGCCTACGCCGCCCTCGTCCGCGAGGGCTCGATCGGGTTCGGCCGCGGCTACATCGAACGGTGGTGGACGAGCGACGACCCGGTGGCCGTCGTGCAGTTCGCGATCCGCAACATGGCCGGCCTCGACCGTCTCCGGAACCGGACCCGGCGCTGGACGGGGTGGGTGTCCGACCCGATCCGTCGAGCGCTCCCACGCGACTCGCGGGAACGCAACCGCGAAGACATCGGCGCCCACTACGACATCGGGAACGACTTCTTCTCGCTGTTCCTCGACGAGACGATGACCTACTCGTCGGCCGTCTTCGCCGATCCGTCGATGTCGCTCGCCGACGCCAGCCGCCACAAGTACGACCTCCTGCTCGACGCGCTCGGCGTCGGTGCCGGCGACCGCCTCCTCGAGATCGGGACCGGGTGGGGTGGCATGGCGCTGCGGGCGGCAGGCGAACGTGGCGCCCGCGTGACGACGACGACGATCTCGAGCGAACAACATGCCGAAGCGTCACGCCGAGTCGACGACGCCGGCCTCGCCGATCGGGTCACCCTGCTCATGGACGACTGGCGCGACCTCACCGGCACCTACGACCACGTCGTGTCGATCGAGATGATCGAGGCCGTCGACTGGCGCGACTACGACGACTACTTCGCCACGATCGACCGCTCACTCGCCCCCGGTGGACGGGCGGCGATCCAGGCGATCTGCCTCCCCGACGACCGGTGGGAGCGGGCCAAGAACACCGAGGACTTCAT
>JAGQSS010000676.1 GCA_020439405.1 Ilumatobacter sp.
CAGCCGCAGCCGCACGATGGGCCACCCACGACCGAGACACCACGACCACCTGAGATGGCCTCGGCCGACGGGCTCCCCGACCCGGGGGCTGTCGCCGCCGACACGACGCTGTCCGACGGACCCGACCAGGCCGACGGGTTTGCCCCGGCCACCACACCGGAACGTCGCCCCGACCACGACGACACGATCGATGCCGACGACTCGATCGCCGCCGCCTCGGCGCGACGACCGGCGTCACTCGCCGGACCGCCCGACGCCGGAACCCACCGAGCGATCACGGGTGCGAGCGGCCTCGTGGCACAGGTCCGCCGGATGATGTTCGCCGACCGGTCCACTGCCCCACCGACAGGTCGAATCCGCATCGCTGAAGGCGCAGCGTTCTCGTCGGCAACAGGTTGCGCTGCCGACGCGTTCGGCGGCGTCACTACGAGCGGCGACATCGTGATCAACGGTGCGATGCTCGACGCCACGCCGGGGCTGGCGGCCCGACTCGAGCGGACGGTCATCGCACGGGGCCATCCGACCGGCGTCCGGGCACTGGGCGACCTCATCGGAACGACGACACTCCGGATGGTGCTCCGAGAGGTGTTCGGGGGCAGCGGCGGCATCCCCGCTCGCGGGCCGGACCCGACAGGTGCGCGTGCCGTCGAACTCCTCGCAGGTGCCACCGGCTTCCAGGCGATCCTGGACGCGTACTTCCAGGGCGACATCGGCACCGTACGCGACCGGCTCGCCGAGCGTTTCGGCCACGGACGTGCCGAGGCCATCCTCGACGCCGGCCGAACCGGACAGATCGCAGATCTGGAACGACTCATGCAGCCCGATGCAGGCGGAATGGTGGACACGTTCGGGCCGACCTTCACCGAAGCGGTCAGGACCGGCATCGCCGGGTCGCCTGACCAGCCGACCCCTCGGCGACCCTCCGAGCACCAGCGGCTTGCCGCCGACATCGCTGATGCCGTCGGAGCCCGACACCTTCGCGACGCGTATCT
>JAGQSS010000677.1 GCA_020439405.1 Ilumatobacter sp.
GGCGGTGGCACCCTGGTCGGCGAGGGCACGCCCGAACAGATCGCAGCGATCGAAACGAGCCACACCGGCCGCTTCCTGCGAGACCTCCTCGACGCCTGAGTAGCCTCCCGCGTATGCGTACGAGCAGGTCGTTGGCGTTGTCGGCGTCGATCGCGTTGTCGATCGTCGCGGTGTCCGGGTGTTCCGCGGAGTTCTCGATCGGCGGTCAGTCGCCCGAGGATGCCGCGGTCGACTTGATCGAAGGTGAGCTGGCCGATCAGATCGGCCAGCCGCTCACCGGTGCGTGCGACGACGTCGACGATCCCGAGGTCGGCACGGCGTTCGATTGCACCGGCACGACTGCTGACGGTGACGTCATCGACTTCGTGACCCTGATCGACGAGGAAGACCACATCTCGGTCGACTCGGTCAACGTCGTGACCGCTGAGGCCGTCGGACGGTTCGAAGCTGCCGCCGTGGAGGCGTTGGGTGCCGAGACGGGTGTCGATCTCGACCCCGCTGCGATCGACTGCGGCGATGGGAGCGTGATCCTGCCGCCATCGGGCGACATGTCGTGCACGGTCACCGATCCCACCGACGGCACCGTCTACGAGGCGACACTGACCGTCAACGACCTCGACACCGGCGATTTCGACATCCAGGTCGGCGACCCGCTGACCTGACCCCGGGCGCCGGCACTCGTCCAACCCACGTCGCGCCGAGTGGTGTCGGTCTGGCACAGTGGCAGGTGTGACGATGCCGACCTCCGACGACATCGCCGTCGCACCGTTCGTCGACGAGCAGCGCCGCACGCTGAACGTGCTGCGGTTCGCCGTGGTGCCCGGCAACGCCGCCGTGGCCGGCATGGTCGCCGTGGTGTCGCTGCTGGCGAAGGATCTGCTGGGTTCCGATCGGTTGGCCGGCATGGGCAGTGCGGCGTTCACGACCGGGGCGGCGATCACGGCCATTCCGCTCGCGGCGTCGATGCGACGGCGAGGCCGCCGGTGGCC
>JAGQSS010000678.1 GCA_020439405.1 Ilumatobacter sp.
GGCGTCGAGGTGGTCGAGATCCCGATCGACGACTCGTGGTTCCGCGACAGCGGCCCGATCTACGTCACGGGCGACGCGGGCGCCCGCACGGCGGTCGACTTCGCGTTCAACGCCTGGGGCGAGAAGTTCCCACCCTGGGACGACGACGACGCCGTCGCCCGGCGGTGGGCCGAACACGCCGGACACGACACGACGTCGGTCGACCTCGTGTTCGAGGGCGGCTCGATTTCGACCGACGGCGAGGGTTCGTTCGTCACCACGATCCAGTGTCTGATGCACCCGAACCGCAACCCGACGCTCACCCGAGGCCGGATCGAGCAGATCCTCGCTGCCGTGCTGGGTCTCGAGTCGATGCTGTGGTTGCCACACGGGCTGGCGCTCGATGACGACACCGACGGCCACGTCGACAACGTCGCCGCGTTCGCCCGGCCCGGCGTGCTGGTCGTCCAGGGATGCGACGACCCCGGCGAACCCGACCATCTGCTGATGGATGTCAACCGGCGGATCGCCGACGGGTGGGTCGACGCGCGTGGTCGTTCGGTCGAGGTCGTCGAGGTCCCGGTGCTGCCGTTCCGGGAGCGGGACGGCGTTCGGGTGCCCGTGCCGTACCTGAACTACTACGTCGGCAACGGCTTCGTCGCCGTCCCGACGTGCGGACACCCTGCCGACGCCGACATGCTCGCAATCATCGCCGAGCAGTACCCCGGCCGCGACACGTTCGGTCTCGGCATCGGTGAGATCCTGGCGATCGGTGGCGGTGGCATCCACTGCATCACCCAGCAGGTACCGGCGGTCTGACCGTGCGGCGTCTCGTCCTCGTACGCCACGCCAAGTCGTCGTGGGACGACGAGACGCTCGACGACCACGACCGCCCGTTGGCGCCGCGTGGTGAGCGTGCGCTCGAGAAGATGCGCACGCACGTCGCCGACCTGGAGTTGTCGCGTCTGCTCGTGCTCTGCTCGACCGCGGTCCGTGCCGAGGCGACGCT
>JAGQSS010000679.1 GCA_020439405.1 Ilumatobacter sp.
TCCACGGCGAGCCGCTGTCGCCGGCGCTCTACGACGGTGCCGAGGACGACGCCGACATCTTCGCCGCCCCGAAGTCGGCCCCGAAGAAGCGTCGCAAGAAGGCCGGCGCCGACACGTCGTCGCAGGCCGCGCTCCCGATCGACGGCGAGACGGTCGGTGAGTGGGTTTTGCCGCCGCTCGGCCACCTGAAGCAGGCCGGCCAGCAGGCGATCGACATGGCCGAGATCGAGCGGCGCGGCCAGACGTTGCAGGAGTCGCTCGCCCAGCACAACGTCGAGACCGAGCTGATCGGCATGACGGTCGGCCCGACGGTGACGCGCTACGAGCTCGAACTCGGCCCCGGCGTGAAGGTCGCCCGCATCACGAGCCTCCAGAAAGACATCGCCTACGCGATGGCCGCGACCGACGTCCGCATCCTCGCCCCGATCCCGGGCCGCTCGGCGATCGGCGTCGAGGTGCCGAACCACCAGCGCCAGCTGGTCGCGCTCGGCGACCTCCTCGTGTCGCCCGAGGCGGGCGAGGCGAGTCATCCGCTCGAGGTCGCGGTCGGCAAGGACATCGCCGGCAAGGCCGTGTTCCTCGACATCTCGACGACGCCCCACCTGCTGATCGCCGGTGCCACCGGTGCCGGCAAGTCGAGCGGCATCAACTGCATCATCACGTCGCTGCTGATGCGCACGACGCCCGACCAGGTGCGCCTCATCCTGATCGACCCGAAGCAGGTCGAGATGGGCCAGTACCAGCGTCTGCCGCACCTGCTCACCGAACCCGTGACGAACCCGAAGAAGGCGGCGAACGCTCTCGGGTGGGCGGTCAAGGAGATGGAGAAGCGGTACGACATCCTGTCGGCCGTCGGCTACCGCGACATCACCGGCTACAACGAGGCGGTCGTCAAGGGCGAGATCGACCCGCCGCCCGGCATCGACCCCGACGACACCCCGTACGAGCACATGCCGTACATCGTGGTCGTCGTCGACGAGCTGAAC
>JAGQSS010000067.1:0-1882 GCA_020439405.1 Ilumatobacter sp.
GGCGTACATCGGCATCTACAAGTACGACGAGAACAACAACCCCGTGTTCCAGCGCGCGGTTCAGGGCACCGTCGGCTAAGCAGCCCATCCCGGTAACGAGCGCGGGGTCGGCCTCTTCGGAGGTCGGCCCCGCTCTCGTGTCCTGAGCGCGATCCGAGCCGACTTTGGCGGGCACCCGGACATACGACTGGGCCCCGCCACCGGATCGAACCGGCGCGGGGCCTCAGTGCTGCAGCTGTGGCGGTTATTCGGCGGCCGGCTCCGCACTACCGGCTGCGGCCTTCGCCTCGACGTCGGCCGCGATCATCGCCCCGAACTGTTCGGGCGGTTGCTCGGTGAGGATCAGGATCGGGGCATCGATGCCGGCGGCACGCAGTTCGACCGCCTCCTGGACGAGTGCCACGCACAGCCCGGTCGCGCCGGCGTCGAGCGCAGCGTTCGCCACCTCGACGGCACCGTGGCCGTAGCCGTTCGCCTTGACGACGGCCCGGACCGACGCCGGCGCGACCGTGGTGCGGATCGCGGTCACGTTGTGCCGGATCGCGCCGAGGTCGACCTCGGCCCAGGCCCAGCGCAGCGCGGCGTCAGAGTCCACTGATGTCGAACCCCAGGGCATCGAGGGTGGCGGCGTCGGCCGTCCCGGTCACCGGGAGGTCGTTGGCACCCTGGAACGCGCTCACCGCCGACTCGGTGTCGGCGCCGTAGCTGCCGTCGACGGCACCGGCGTACAGACCGAGCCGTTGCAGCCGTGTCTGGAGGGCACCGACGTCGGAGCCGGTCATCCCGGGTGCGAGCTCCCGGGTCAGCTGGAGGACATGGGTGTCGTACCGGCACTCGAACCGGCGCTCCGTGCCGATCTCGTAGCACAGCAGCCCGTCCTCGCCGATGGTGTACAGCCCCTCGATGTCGGCGATCGGTCCGGTCACGTCGGGATCGGGGCAGGGCGACTGAGTCGGTTGGTTCGGGGCGATGGGCACGGGGCACGGCCGCCCGTCGAGGAACGCCATCTTGCGCGTGAGGTAGTCGGCGGCCGCCCATGCGCCGACCGCTCGGTAGTGGACGCCGTCGGTGGCGAACCACTCCTGCTTGTCGGCGGTGTACCCGCCCCAGTCGGCGAGCACGACCTCCGGGAAGTCGCCGGTCGCGAGCAGCGCACGGAGGGTCGCGTTGTTCGTCGCGAACGTCTCGTGGTTCCCGACGGAGCCGGGCGACACGTAGTCGACGTCGGAGCGCAGGGTGTACCAGACGATGCGCGAGTAGCCGAGCGTGCGCGCCCGGTCGACGATGTTGCGGAACGAGGTCTCGAACCCGTACGTGCCGTCGTTGTATCCGGTGGCCACGACGAGGGTGTGGTAGTTGTCGCTGTGATCGAGCAGTGCCGCGTGGAGCGACGGTGGCGTTCGGCCCTCGCGCCCCCGGCAGGAGGCGTAGTACAGCCGCCGGCACGACTCGAGGTCGAGGGTGTGATCGAAGCCGACGATCGCGTACTCGGCGTTCGGCACCCAGCGCAGGGCCGAGATCGCACTGTCGCCGATCACGACGGCGGGTTCGGGTGGCGCCACGCGCACCGCGCGGTCGGTGACCGGATCGGCGGGCCCGTCGACGGCCGTCGACGCGGCGTATGCCGTGAGACCGACGAGCGTGACGACGACCGCGGCGAGCACCGCAGCGACACGGGAGGGGCGTGATGGTCGGGTGGGGGGCGTCATGCGGGTTCGGTCGGTGATGGGAGGAGTTCGGCGAGGACGGCGGGGAGGTGCTGGACGAGGTCGCCGGCGATCACGCCGACCGGGGCGCACCGCCGAACGGCGAGTCCGTGGACGAAGGCACCGGCGGCCGCCGCTCGGTGGGCGGGGACGCGGCGGGCCAGCAGCGCTCCGAT
>JAGQSS010000067.1:1981-13796 GCA_020439405.1 Ilumatobacter sp.
TACGGCGAGTCCGTGGACGAAGGCACCGGCGGCTGCCGCTCGGTGGGCGGGAACGCGGCGGGCCAGCAGCGCTCCGATGATACCGGCGAGGACGTCGCCCGTTCCGGCGGTCGCCAACCGTTCGTCACCGGTCGTGACGATCAACGGGATCTCACCCGGCGACGCGACGACGGTCGCCGGTCCCTTCAGCAGCACGGTGGCGCCGGTGGTGTCGACCAGCGAGGTCGCCGCTGCGATCCGGTCGGCGCCGGGACGGTGCCCCGTGAGCAGTCCGTACTCGCCGTCGTGCGGCGTGAGCACCGTCGGCACCTCCCGCCCGGCCAGCGCCGACGGGGTCCCCGCGTCGTTCCACGCCAGCGCGAACAGTCCGTCACCGTCGACGACGATCGGGACCACGGCGTCGTCGACGCATCGCAACACCGACGCCACCGTGTGCTCTTCGCGACCGAGCCCGGGGCCGATCACCAACGATCCGAAGCGGTGCAAGTCGTCGAGGACTGGGCCGTACCAGTCGAATCCCGGCACCCGTCGGTCGAGGGCCTCAACCGGGGCGTCGGCCTCCGTGCCCGGGCTCGACAGCGCGACCAGGCTGGCGCCGGCCCGTTGGGCGGCGGCCGTGGCGAGGTGGCCGGCGCCGGTCATGCCGGGTGTGCCGGCGACGATCCGCACGGCCTCGCGCCACTTGTGGGCGTCGGTCGGCCGCCGCGGGATCCACCGACGAACGGCCGCTGCGTCGACGACGCGGGCGTCGGCCGCGTCGATCTCGAGGCCGATGTCGACGACCTCGAGTTCGCCGCAGTGGTGCGGGCCCGCAGCGAAGACATGGCCGGGCTTGGCGGCCTGGAAGGTCACGGTTCGCACGGCGCGGGGTGTGCCTGGTCCGGCCTCGCCCGTCGCGGCGTCGAGCCCGGTGGGCACGTCGACGGCGAGCACGGGCGTGCCACCGGTCTCCGGGAACCGCCATCCGCCCCGGAAGCCGGTGCCGAACGCTGCGTCGATCACGAGGTCGGCGGCCGGCAGCGTGGCCGGCAGGTCGAGGGCATCGACCACCGTCACCCGGACCCCGCGCGCTTCCAGCCGTCGAGCCGCGACGCGACCGTCCGCTCCGTTGTTCCCGGGCCCGGCGATCACGAGCACCCGGCGTCCGTAGACGCCACCCAGCTGTCGAACGGCGGCTCGGGCGACGGCGGCGCCGGCACGGTCGACGAGTTCGTCGAGCGGCACGTCGCTCGCAGCGTCGATCGCCTGCATGTGCGATGGGGTGACGACCGTGATCATCCGGCTACTCGGCGATCACGTAGGCGACGGCGACCAGATCGGAGTGGGTCAGGCTGAGATGCCACCGAGAGACCCCGGCCTCAGCCGCCAGCTCGGCCGCACGCGCCGTCACGACGAGCGACGGCTTGCCCGACGTCGCCCGTTCGACCCAGACGTCGTGGAACCCGAACGCGCCGAGGCCGAGGCCGAGCGACTTCATCACCGCCTCACGGGCGGCGAACCGGGCCGCGAGCGACGGGACCGGATCGGCCTGGGGCGCGACATAGTCGAGTTCGATCGCGGTGAAGAGCCGCTGACGCATCGTCGGTGTCCGTTCGAGCGAACGGCGGAACCGATCGATGTCGACGACGTCGACGCCGATGCCGATCATCGGCCGCTCACTGAGTACGCCAGAGGTCGGCGGTCTCGGAGATCGGAGCGATCAGGAGCACGTCGACGGGGAGTTCGCCGAGCTTCGATTCGTCGAAGTCGCCCTCGGTCTCGGTGACCCAGTCGACGAGGCGGGCGTAGCGGTTGTCGTACCCCTGGAGCACACCGCGCATGTCGGCCGCGTCGAGTCGCTCGTGCAGCCGTACGTGCAGCAGCGTGATGCCGGTGCACACGCCGGCCTTGACCTCGGGCACGAAGATCACGGTGCGCCCGTCGCGGCGACCGCGTGCGACCAGGAGCTCGCGCCCGTCCGCGACCCGGTGCTTGGTACCGACGAGCCGGTTGTCGGTGTCGACCCGGCTGGTGAGGTCGCGCGAGATGCCGCCGCGGTCGAGGATGGTGACGGTGTCGCCGTCGATGCCGTACCGGGTGAACCCGACCACGTCGGCGACCGCAGGGCTCAGGTCGGCGAGGATCTTGAGGGTGCGGTAGCTGAGCACGTCGCGTCCGGCACCGGCGTCGAGCGTCACCTGAACCAGCATGCGGTCGATGATCCCCTCGTCGCTGCGGCTGATGCCGACGGTGACCGTCTTCGCCTGGTGCTTGATGGCGTCGACCGGACGCGTGAGCTCCTCGATCGCCGCGGTGAGCGCGGCGACGAGTTCGTCGATGAGCGCCGCCGGGGTACCGACCTTGCCCGACGAGCGGGCGTACGACTCGACCGGTGCCGACGATTCGAGGTCGCGCAGCAGTCCGACGAGCCGGACGGCGGTCCCGGCCTCGAGGTGACCGTCGTACACACGGTCGCGGAGCCCGTCGGTGAACCGCTGTGCCAGCGGCGGGATGTCGCGTCGGATCGCGTCGAGGACGGCGTCGCCGCCCGTGTGTTCGGCCGCGGATCGTTCGACGAGTTCGCGCGCTTCGCGCAGCGGCCTCGCCGACGCGTCGATGGCGAGCGCTGCTTCGTACCCGAAGAGGTGGCCGACCATCGCCGAGAGGATGAAGCCGAGCGCCGGGTCGACCGACGGCACGGTGATCGTCGCAGCAGCGCTGAAGCGGGTCTCACCCTCGTCGGCGACCACGATGGGGGTCGCCTTGTGGGCCCGGAAGATCGCCGTCTCCTTGGCGACGTCGTCGGCGGTGCTGCCGCGGAGGCCCGCTGCGCACACGAGGATCAGCGGTTCGCTCGACAGGTCGATGTGCTTCTTGTCCTCGGTCGAGTCGGAGGCGATCGACTTGTAGCAGAGTTCGCTGAGCTTGATCCGGACCTCCTCGGCTGCCACCTTGTTCGGCCCGTTGCCGACGACGGCCCAGTAGCGCTTCGGCGGGGCGAGCCGTCGGGCGGCGTCGCCGATCTCGTCGCGCTTCGCGAGCACCTGCTGCATGGCATCGGGGATCGAACGGAGCCCGGACAGCAGTTGATGACGGCGCTGCGCCGACCCGACACCGGCCGCCTCGGTGACGGCGCAGGCCAACAGCGCACCCGCCGCAACCTGGGCGTAGAAGGCCTTGGTGGACGCCACGCTCATCTCGACGTCACGCCCGTCGGACGTGTACAGGATGCCGTCGGCCTTGTCGACGAGGTCGCTCGCCCGACGGTTGACGATCCCGATCACCGCCGCACCGCGCGCACGCAACAGATCGACGGTGCGATTGGTGTCGGTCGTGGTGCCGCTCTGGCTCACTGCGATCGCGAGCGTGTCGCTCATGTCGAGCCGGAGATGGAAACCGCTCAGTTCGGTCGCCGTGATCGCGTCGACGTCGAGCGCACCGTCGCACAGTTCGTCGAGGAGCGCGGCCGCGCTCTGACCGGCGACGGCGGCCGTGCCCTGACCGATCACCCGGATGCGACGGATCGAGCCGTCGGCGAGTCGGGCGGCAACGGCGGGCGGCAGCGCCCGGTCGCCGATCGAGGCGGCGAGCAGGCCGTCGCGTTCGACGATCTTCGTGCGGAGCGTCTTGCGAAAACTGTCCGGGGACTCGCCGATCTCCTTGACGAGGAAGTGCGGCGACTCACCCCGGTCGATGTCGCGGGTCGTCACCTGCGCCGTCGCGATCTCCGCGTCGGCGAGCGGCAGTTCGCTGCCGTCGTACCGCAGTCGGCGGATACCGGCGGCCTCGCCGGCGAGGTCGCCGTCGAGGACCACGATCTCGCCGCCGTGTTCGCCGTCGAGCCGGACGTAACGGTCGGTCTCCTCGACGACACCGTACGGCTCGCTCGCCACGACGAATGCGTCGTCGGCTAGTCCGACGTACAGCCCCTGTCCGCTGCCGTTCAGGGCGAGCAACATGCGGTCGGGGTCTCCGGCCGCCATCACGCCGATCGCGACCGACCCCTCGAACGCGGCGACGGTCCGCCGGAACGACTCGACGAGATCGGTGCCGGCCCCGGCGTGGCGGGCGACGAGGGTCGGGATGATCTTGGCGTCGGTGGTGACCTGCGGGTGCAGGCGGAGATGGTGCTCGATGCGGAGATCGGCGTGGTTGTCGACGTCACCGTTGAGTGCCGCGACCACGTACGGCGACTCGCCGAGCGACGGCGACGATTCGAGTTCTTCGCTGTTGAGCGGGTGGGTGTTCGGCTCGGAGATGATACCGACGCTCGCCCACCGCGTGTGCCCGAGGACCGACGTGCGGACGCCGTCGCCGGCGAGGGCACGCCGCAGCAGGTCGTCGGCCGCGACGGCTGCCCGGAGGACGCGGGTGTTGTCGCCGAGTTCGCCGATCTCGGCCGCGGCCTTGTAGGCGAAGGAGAGCACGCCTTCGGCGGAGCGAACCGAACCCGACTGGTACATGGGGTCGGTCGCACGTTCGTCGATGGCGGCTCGGACGGCCGGGTCGTCGAGATCGAGCGCGTGCTCGTGGACGAACACGTTGATCCCGGCGGAGTCGCGGCCGCGCACCTCGAGCCGGTCGATCGCCGACAGCGCCTGCTGCACGGCCAGGTAGCCGGCCACCGCGCCGCGGCTGGCGCCGCTCCCGGCGAGCGCTGCCACCTCGCGAGCGGTGCGGAGGCGGTCGTGGCGCACCGCCCAGAGCACGTCGCGGAGTGCGATCGACGCCGCGGCGCGTCGCTCGACCTCGTCGGCCGCCACGACGGCTTCGTCGAGATCGGCGTCGAAGGCGGCGATCGCCGCGTCGAGTCGGTCGAGGCGAGCCGCGATCTCGACGACGAACTCACGACGATCGAGCAGGCTCAGCAGCCCGGGCACCCCCATCAACAGCCGGTTCGCGACGGAGAGCTCGGTAGCTGCCGTCGCGGGCGCATCAGCCGCGGCCAGTGCCGCATCGATCGCGGCGATCACCTCCGTCTCCGAGGGGACCGGTCGGGTCGCAGGACGGCTCAGGATGCCGACGATGCCGCACATGTCGGCCAGGCTACCGACACCGAACTGTCACATTCGGTCACGCCTCCATCGGCGGCGTCCGACCGTCAGGATCGTTCGTGGGCGAGAAGGGAGCGGCGGACCTTGCCGGCTTCGTCGCGGACGGGTTCGTCGACGAACTCGTAGCTCGACGGGCACTTGTACGACACGAGATGCTCGGCGACGTGTGCGCGCAGGTCGGCCTCGTCGACGCCGTCGGGTGCGTCGAGGATCGCGTGGACCCGCTGGCCCAGGTCGTCGTCGGGCAGCCCGATCACCGCGCAACTGCGCACCGCCGGATGGGCGTCGAGCGCCGCCTCGACCTCGGCCGGGTAGATGTTCGCGCCACCGCGCAGGATCATGTCCTTGCGCCGGTCGGCGAGGTAGACGTAGCCGTCGGCGTCGATGTAGCCCATGTCGCCGAGACTCTCCCACTCGCTGTCGGTGAGCCGCTTCGGCTCTGCGCCGAGGTACCGGTAGGTGCTCCCCGCTCCGGCATCGGCGCGCATGTAGATCTCACCGACCTCACCCGGCGGCAACTCGACACCGTCGTCGTCGAACACCCGCATCTCGCCGGTGATCGGACGGCCGACCGAACCGCGGTGCTCGAGCCACTCCCGACCGGTGATCCACGTGATCGACTGGACCTCGGTGCCGGCGTACAGCTCGCACAGCACGTCGGGGCCGACCCAGTGGATCCATTCCTCCTTGAGCCACGCCGGGCAGTGGGCGGCCATGTGGATGCACGTCTCGAGCGACGACATGTCGGCGGCTGCCTTCACCTCGTCGGGGAGCTTCCAGATCCGCTGCATCATCGTCGGCACCAGATACAGGTACTTCGGTCGCAGCTCGGTCACCGCCCGCAGCACGGCCTCACCGTCGAAGCGCGGGAAGTTGACGACATGGTTGCCGTTCACGAGCCCGAGCGTGCTCGAGGTGAACGGGGCGTTGTGATAGAGCACGCCCGGCACGATGCAGGTGTCGCGCACCGGGATCGACAGGCCGACGGCACCGATCTCGAACGCGCCCGGGTTCTGGGCGAGGATGATCTTCGGCCGTCCGGTGCTGCCGCCCGACGTCGGCGCCTTGAAGTGGGTCGCCGTGCGATCAGGCAGCGGTTCGTCGCTGATCGACGGGTCGGGCTGCCAGTCGATCGGGATCGACACGTGGTCGGGTACCCGGCCGGGGTCGGCGCCGACCACCAGCGCCGAGTCGGCCAGCTCGACGATCTCGGTCAGCTCACGCCCGGGCAGCTTGGCCGACACCGGCTGCGGGGTGGCGCCCAGCTTCCAGACCGCGATCGCCGCCGACATGAACTCGGTCGAGTTCGGCAGCGCGATCGTGACGAGATCGTCCTGGCCGACGCCGAGTTCGGCGTAGGCACGGGCGAGACGGTTGGTGTGGAGGTCGAGCTCCCGCCACGAGAGCGTCGTGTCACCGCAGGTCAGCGCGGGATCGTGCGGTCGCTCCGCGGCGTGCTGCGAGATGATCGACGAGATCGACTGGACGGCCATGCCGTGAACATAGGGAGCACACGGTCCGCCCGTCGCATCGGGCAACCGTCCCCGCACGGATTTGTCAGGCCGTCTGTGCGACGATCCCTGGTCGGGATGTCGAGAACGCGCCGGCGGCTCCGACTTGTGGGTGAAGCGCGGCTGACGCGGCCGCCCGACGAGAGGAGCCGACATGAAGTACCTGATGCTGAAGCACTACCGAGGCGCACCCGAGGCGGTCAACGACCACCCGATGCACGAGTGGTCGCCCGACGAGATCGACGCGCATATCCGATACATGGACGAGTTCGCAGACCGGTTGCGAGAGAGCGGCGAGTACGTCGGCGGTGAGGCGCTCGCACCGGAGGGGATGTGGGTGCGGTACGACGGCGAAGGCCGACCACCGAAGACGGATGGGCCGTTCGCCGAGACCAAGGATCTCATCGCCGGCTGGATGATCATCGACGTCGACAGCGAGGAGCGGGCGATCGAACTCGCCGGCGAGCTGTCGGCGGCACCGGGCTTCGGCGGTCGACCCATTCACGAATGGCTCGAGCTCCGTCCGTTCTTCACCCGGCTGGAGTCGGTCACGGAGGCATGAGCGAGCCGTGGAGGTCGGAGCGACCGTCGACAGCGAGCTCGTCCGGGGCCTCGTCCCGGATGTGCTCGCCGGTCTGATCCGGCGAGGCGCCGATTTCGCACGCGCCGAGGACGCAGTGCAGGAAGCACTGATCGCCGCGCTCGACGGCTGGCCGACGTCACCACCCGACGACCCGCGGGCCTGGCTGTCGACCGTGGCGTGGCGACGCTTCGTCGACACGACCAGGTCGGAGGCCGCCCGCCGTTCGCGCGAGGAACGAGTCGGCGCACGGGCGCCTGCAGGCGTCGCCAGATCGAGCGACGACACCCTGGAGCTGTACGCCCTGTGCGCCCACCCGGCCCTGACGCCGTCGTCCGCCGTCGCGCTCACACTCCGGGCGGTCGGCGGCCTCACGACGCGTCAGATCGCGGACGCGTATCTCGTGCCGGAATCGACGATGGCCCAACGGATCGCTCGCGCGAAGCGGGTGATCGCCGACACGGGGTTCGCGGGACCGGGCGACCTCGGCACGATGATGCACACGCTGTATCTCGTCTTCAACGAGGGGTACGCCGGCGACGTCGACCTGGCCGCCGAGGCGATCAGACTCACACGCCAACTCTCGGCGATGGTCGACGAACCCGAGGTCCGCGGCCTGCTCGCGTTGATGCTCCTCCACCACGCCCGACAGCCCGCCCGGATCGTCGACGGGCGACTCGTTCCACTCGACGAGCAGGACCGCTCCCGGTGGGACCGTGCGGCGATCGCCGAGGGTGTCGTGATCCTGACCGCCGCGCTCGAACGCGATCGTCTGGGGCCGTATCAGGCGCAAGCGGCGATCGCGGCCCTGCACGCCGACGCCGAGCGGGCCGACGAGACCGACTGGACTCAGATCGTCGAGTGGTACGACGAGCTCCGTCGCTTCGGCGACCACCCCATCGTCCTGTTGAACCGCGCCGTCGCCGTCGGCGAGGCGCACGGACCCGACGCCGGACTCGTCGCACTCGACGCCGTCGCGCCGACGGTGCCGCGCCGCGCCGCGGTGGCGGCCCGGCTGCACGAACGCCGAGGTGATCTCGACCTCGCGGCCGGGCTCTACGAGGAGGCGGCCACAGCGGCGCCGAACGAGCTCGAACGAGCGCACCAGCTCAAGCAGGCGTCCCGTGTGCACGCGCAACTGCGTCGATCGTGATCGACGTCGACGGCGGATGACGCGTCAGCGGACCTTGGCGGCGAGGCGGTCGGCGGTCGAACGGGCGAGCTCCGCCGTGGGCGCCTCGACCATGACGCGCACGAGTGGTTCGGTGCCGCTCGCCCGGACGAGGATCCGGCCCGTGGCACCCAGATCGGCCTGAGCCGCTGCGATGTCGTCGGCGAGTTCGTCGGCGATGTCGGGTCGGCGCTCGGCGACCGGGATGTTGACGAGCACCTGGGGCAGCTGGGTCATCGCTGTGGCGGCGAGCTGCGACAGTCGCTTGCCCGATCGTTGGACGATGTCGAGCAGGACGAGCGCCGTCAGCAGCCCGTCGCCCGTCGTCGCCCGGTCGGTGAAGATGACGTGGCCGCTCTGTTCGCCGCCGAGTGAGTACCCCGACTCATTCAACGCCTCGAGGACGTACCGGTCGCCGACCGGTGTCTCGACCACGTGGATGCCGGCCGCTTCCATGGCAAGGCGGAAGCCGAGGTTCGTCATCACGGTCACGACGACGGTGTCGTCGCGCAACAGGCCCCGATCGCGCAGGTCGCCGGCGCAGATCGCGATGACGTGATCACCGTCGACCACGTTCCCCTGCTCGTCGACCGCGATCAGCCGGTCGGCGTCGCCGTCGAGCGCGATGCCGACGTGTGCCCGCTCGGCCGTGACGACGGCGCGGAGACCTTCGACGTCGGTAGCGCCGCAGCGGTCGTTGATGTTGCGGCCGTCGGGCTGATCGTTGATCACGACGACCTGTGCGCCGGTCCGGAGGAACACGTCGGCGGCGAGGTGTGATGCCGCGCCGTTCGCGGCATCGACGACCACCCGCAGACCGCTGAGGTCGCGGCCCTCGAGCGCGCCGATGAGGTGATCGACGTAGGCGTCGGCCGAACCGCCACGTCCGTGGACGATGCCAGGGTCGCCGCTCGGACACCCGAGCTGTTCGAGTTCGGCTTCGATGCGCCGTTCGACCTCGTCGGGCAGCTTCGTTCCGCCGACGGCGAACAGCTTGATCCCGTTGTCGTGGTAGGGGTTGTGCGACGCCGAGATGACGGCGCCCATCGCGCCCAACCGCTGTGCTTCGAAGGCGACGGCGGGCGTCGGCGTCACGCCGAGCCGATGCACCTCGACACCTTCGGCCGCGAGTCCGGCGACGAACGCCGCCTCGAGCATCGGGGTCGAGAGTCGGCTGTCACCGCCGACCACTGCCGTAGACGCACGAAGGACCTTGGCCGCAGCGCGACCAAGGTCCAGTGCGAACGAGGCGGTCAGATCGGTGTTGGCCCGACCCCGAACTCCATCGGTGCCGAACCGCACGCCCGACCAGCCTCGTGGATGCGCTGAGCGATCAGCGCTTCGTGAACTGCGGAGCCTTACGAGCCTTCTTGAGGCCGTACTTCTTCGACTCCTTCTTCCGCGAGTCGCGGGTGAGCAGGCCGGCGTGCTTGAGCGCCGGACGCAGCTCGGGGTCGATCTCGGCGAGCGAGCGGGCGATCGCCATGCGGAGCGCACCGGCCTGGCCGGTGATGCCACCGCCGTGGATCGACGCATCGACGTCGTACGAGCCCTCGGCCTCGGCGACACGGAGCGGCTCGGAGACGACCATCCGCTGGGCGGAGGTCGGGAAGTAGACGTCGAACGGACGACCGTTGATCGTCACGGTGCCGGTGCCGGGGCGCAGGCGGGCACGGGCCACGGCCTCCTTGCGGCGACCGGTCGTCTGGGTGAGCGGGTGCGTCATGAGTCTCTCGTTCTCTCTCAGCGCTTGATCTCGAGCGGCGTGGGCGACTGGGCGGTGTGCGGGTGCTCCGGACCGGCGTACACCTTCAGCTTCGACAGCTGCTTGCGGCCGAGGGGGCCCTTGGGGAGCATGCCGCGGATGGTGCCGCGCACGGCCTCGGCCGGCTTGCGGTCGAGGAGCTCGGCGTACGACTGCGACTTGATGCCGCCCGGGTAACCCGAGTGGCGGTACACCCGCTTGTCATCGGCCTTGTTGGTGCCGCTCATGACGACCTTGTCGGCGTTGATCACGATGACGTGGTCGCCGGTGTCGATGTGCGGGGCGAAGATCGGCTTGTGCTTGCCGCGCAGGACGCGGGCGACTTCGGTGGCGAGGCGGCCGAGGATCATGCCGTCGGCATCGACCACGTACCAGTCACGCTGGATCTCGCTGGCTTTCGGGGTGTAGGTCTTCATCGTTCTGAGCTTTCGACTGCTTCTGTCGGCGCAGCCCCACGTCGAATGAGTGGCAGAAGGCTGCAAAATGAACCGGGTAATCCTACGGGCGCGCGTTGCGCAGTGACAACGCGTGGCACGCGCAGATCGCGTGACGGCACGATCGGCGCGATCTGCGGGTTCAGCCCGCATCCCAGCGACGACCGTCGTAGCCGACGGCCCAGAGCACGAGCCCCTGGGGCGGTGCGACGCTGCCGGCCGCCTCGCGGTCGCGGGCGGCGAGGATGCCGGGGATCGCGTCGGCCCCGAGTCGACCGAGTCCGATGTCGACGAGGGTGCCGACGGTCGACCGGACCTGCTGGTGACAGAAGGCGCTGCCACGGATCTCGAACCGCAGCATCGGCGAGTCGTCGACCCGTGTCCACCCGACGTCGTGCATGATGCGCACCATGCTCGGGAGTGGATGATCGGGGTCGACCTTGGGTTTGCGACAGAACGACGAGAAGTCGTGCTCGCCGAGGAACGCTGTGGCGGCGTGTTGCATGGCGTCGACGTCGAGTCGCCGGCCGACGTGCCACGAGACGTCGGCGAGGAGCGGATTCGGGGCGGGGTCGTTCCAGACGTGGTAGCGGTACTGCCGCCACGTGGCCGAGAAGCGGGCGTCGAAGTCGTCGCCGACCCATTCGCCGTCGCGCAACGAGACGTCGGGCGCGCACAGCTTGTTGATGCGTCGGGCGAACTTGTGGAGGTCGGTGTCGGCCGGCAGGTCACCGGACACCACCTGCCCCCAGGCGTGCACCCCGGCGTCGGTCCGTCCGGCCCCGGTCAGGTCGACGGGTCGGCGCGCCACCTTCGCCATGGCGGCGGTGAGATCGCCCATGACCGTGCGCACCCCGTGGTTCGGAGCGAACCCCCGGAACCGATCCCCCCGATACGCCACCGTGAACCGCGCCCGCCGCAACGGGATGATCTCGCCCTGGCCGCCACCGCCGTCCACGACCTGCCCCGGATCCCCGTCGCTCACGAACCCAGTATGCCGCGACGGGAAAACGCAGAAGTCCGGCCCCGCAGGACCGGACTTCGCAAGTCTTCTCACTGTTGTTGGTGTGAGATCAGATTCGTCGAGCGCAAGGCAGACGAGTCCCGAGTTGCCTTTCGGCAACGAGCGGACGATGTCAACGCAGCGATCGGCGAATCTGGCTCACACCAACTCGATGCGGGCCATGGGGGCGTTATCGCCCTCACGGGTGCCGAGCTTCAGGATGCGGGTGTACCCACCGTTGCGCTCGGTGTAGCGCGGCGCCACGTCGTTGACGAGCTTGTGGGTCATCTCGCGGTCGCCCAGGTAGCCCTGGATCTG
>JAGQSS010000680.1 GCA_020439405.1 Ilumatobacter sp.
CGCGCCTTGTCGAGCATCCGGTAGCGGAAGCGGAGCAGCTTCCGGGCGGCGTCGGGGTTGGTGTAGGCGAGGTACGGCAGGACGTACACCTCGGTGTCCCAGAAGTAGTGGCCGTCGTAGCCCTCGGCGGTGACGCCCTTCGCGCCGATGCCTTGTTCGTGCGTGCGGGCCGACGCCTGCGCGAGGTGGTACAGGTTCAGGCGGATCGCCTGCTGGGCGGCCGGGTCGCCGACGACTTCGACGTCGCTGCGCGCCCAGAACTCGTCGAGCCATTCGTGTTGTTCGGCGTAGAGGGCGTCGCGGCCGGCGTCGCGGGCGCGTTCGATCGTGCGATGACAGCGGTCGGCGAGTTCCTGCGGCGGGACGCCTCGCGACGAGTGGTAGGCGACGTACTTGACGAGGCGGATCGTCTGGCCTTCGTGGGCATCGAACGTGAAGACGGTCTTGGCGAGGTCGTGCCCGACGCTCGTCTCGATCTCGCACTCGCAGTCGGTCTCGACGTCGTGGCGGTACGAGGCGGCCATCGTCATCCCGCTGTTGACGCACCGGTACCCGAGACTCACCTCGCCACCGGACGGGTCGTCCGGGTCGGTGTGGCGCTGTTCGCGCGGTTCGAGGACGCGATGGTCGAACTTGCGCGCCTGGCGGGGGTCGCGCCCCTCGCCGAGCGCCGCCGAGCGGACGTGGTACTCGTCCTCGCCGTCCTGGCGGTTGAGGAGCTGGGACGAGATCACGATCGGCGCGTCGCCGTTCTCGATCGTCACCTCGAGCGAGAGCACGGCGAGATGGCGATGCGCCAGGCTCACCATCCGCTCGGACCGGACGTGGACGATCTTGCCGGCGGGCGTGCGCCAGACGAGGTCGCGGTGCGACACGCCGGTCCGGAAGTCGACCGCACGTTCGTAGTGCTGCAACTCGGCGTTGGCGATCAGGAGCGGCTCGTCGTCGACGTACAGCTTCA
>JAGQSS010000681.1 GCA_020439405.1 Ilumatobacter sp.
TCGTAGACGGCTTCGATCGAGGTCACCTCGCCGGTGATGAGCGTCGACTCGGCGGCCTCGCCGAGCTGACCGGCCCGCACGTCGATCTTCTGGCCGATGCTGACGCCGAGCCGGTTCCACAGATCTGGGTCGTCGAAGCGGAGGCGGACGAACACGGAGTCGGGCAGCACGAGATGATCGTCGACCCAGACCTCGACGATCTCGCGACGGACCTCCTCGCGGAGCGCGGTTCCCTCGAAGGCGATGAAGGGGAATTGGGCGCGAACCTGGACAGTCATGCGAGTGCTCGCATCCTCCGCAGCTCGACCGCCGCGTCGTCGGCCGACGGCAGGAGCACGACGGTTCCGGGCGGGACGGCGAGCGGGTCGTCGATCCCGTTCATGTCGGCGATGACCCGCCAGAGCTTGGCGTCGCCGAGTTCGCGGTGGGCGATCCCGGCGAGCGAGTCGCCCTGCACGAGCGACCGTGAACGTCGCCCGGGCGGACCGCCCGACGTCGGGTTGGTCGGTACCTGTTCGTCGGGACGTTCCTTCATGCTCACGACCACCTGGCCGCGCGCCGGTGTGCCGTCCTTGCGGAACAGTTCGAACGTCGCATTGACCGATTCGAGCTTGCCGGTGAAGCTGAACTTGCCCCAGACGAACATCACGAGAGGTGGCTCACGCCGGTTCTCCGGACTGTCGGGATCGGGGTTGCACCAGTTCTGGAGCTTCGACACCATGTCGCCGACATCCGCCCCGGCGGGTGCCTCCCACTCGTCGAGCAAGGCCGTGAAGCCGAGCGTTCGGGTCCCGGTGTTCGCGAACTGCTCCTGACCGCCCTGTTCGCTCTCGCGGTTGTTCTGCCCGCCGTACGTCGCCGTCTTGTTGAGGGTCAGCTGGGTCGGGTTGAAGCGGAAGTTCATCTCGCTGTCGGTCCACACGACCGGCACCATCCCGTCGACGCCG
>JAGQSS010000682.1 GCA_020439405.1 Ilumatobacter sp.
TCCTCGGCGTCGGCGCGATTGCGGGTCAACGATCGGGCGACCCGCAGCATCACCTCGATCTCGGGCAGCACGTACTGCTCGAACTTGGCGTCGGCCGACGGGTCGCCCATCACCGGGCCCCGATGATCGTCGGTCGTGAGCGTCGCGATCGGCGCATCCAGCAAGCTTGGCACGGGTCGGGAACCCTTCGGAGCGTTGTCGACTTCCCCACGATCGTCGGTCAGCGGAACGCGATGGCGATCGCGACGAGCAGCGCGGCGCCGGTGAAACACACCGACGCGACCCCGACGATGCGGGTCGCCAGCGGGTGGACCGGACTCTCGCCGGCTCGAAGGGGGCCGTGGAGATCGTCGTAGTGCGCTCCCGCCCAGATGAGCAGCAACGCGCCCAGCACCACCTGCAGGACGCCGATGGCCGCCACGGCGACGTGGATCTCCTCGGCGCTGTACCGGGCGAGCAGGACCCCGGCGACCATCGACGCGATCGCCGTGCGTTCCCATGCGAGCGCAGTTCGCTCCTGCTGCAGTCCTCCGTCGAAGACCTGGGCCGGACGCTCACGTGGTGGCATCGTCGCGTCAGACCGTGTCGATCACGAAGAAGACAGCAGCGGCGACGGCCACGAGCGCAACGCCGACGGCCATCGTGACCGGGAGCTTGGAGGGAGGCAGGGGTTGGTCGAGCCGCATCGCACGCTCGTTGAGCGCCCACCGGCGGTACGCGGTCGCGGCGGTGGCGAAGCTCAATGCGAGCAACCCGATGCCGAGGAATTCCTCGCCGGGGAAGTCGTCGAGGATGGTGACCGCCCCGAGGCCGCCGGCCGAGAGGGCGAGCGCCGTCCGGATCCAGGCGAGGAACGTTCGCTCGTTCGCGAGGGTGAACCGGTAGTCGGGGTCGTTGCCGACCTCTCGAGGGTCGCCGGGGAACCATCGCTGCCTGCT
>JAGQSS010000683.1 GCA_020439405.1 Ilumatobacter sp.
TCACACGGCTCGGGTTCCCGCTCACGATCAGCTGCGGCCTCGTGACGGCCGGACTCCTCGCGGCGTGAACGATCGTCACCGCCACGTGTCACCACACTGACGTAACATCCGCCGATGGCTGCGGGAGGAGTGTGGGCGTGACGGGTCCGATGACGCACGAACGCGGACATCCCACGCGCGACCGGGTGCGCGAGTGGGGGTCGACCGCCTGGCGCTACGTCGGCATCCTGCTCGCCGTCTCGATGACCTACACCCTCGTCGTCGCGTTCAGCGGACTCGTCGTGCCGCTCGTCCTCGCGATCGTCGTCGGCATGTTGAGCGCGCCGATGATCGACCGGCTCGAGGCGTCTCGCATCCCCCGCCAGATCGCGGCGCTCCTGCTGATCGCCGGCCTGTTGGCGATCGGGATCGCCGCGGTGGTCGTCGTCGTGAACGGCGTGGTCGACGAGGCGAACGAGATCCGGGCAGTGATGACCGATGGGGTCGACCAGATCGACTCGTGGCTGCCCGACGGTGGCTTCACGAGCAACGCCGCCGGGTTCGTCACCGATCTCGAGAACCAGGGCCGACCGATCGTGGCCGGTGCGGCGTCGTGGGCGACGACCATCTTCTCCAGCGCCGTGGCGTTCGGGATCGGCGCCTTCCTCGCGCTGTTCATGGTCTATTACATCCTCGTCGACTGGGTCACGGTGCGCGGCTGGCTGGCCCGCCACCTGGGGGTGCCCGAGCCGATGGGCGTGCTGATCATCGACGACGCCGTCTCGGTCGTCCGGCGCGGCTTCGGCGCGCTGACGGTGACGAGCGTGGTCATCACCGCGGTGATCGGCGTCGCCATGGCACTGCTCGGGCTCCCGCTCGTCGCATCGGCGGTCGTCGTCACGTTCCTGATGAGCTACGTGCCGTACCTCGGCGCGATCGTGTCGGGCGGGTTCGTG
>JAGQSS010000684.1 GCA_020439405.1 Ilumatobacter sp.
CAAGGCCGCCGGCGTGCCCATGGTCGTCGCGCTCAACAAGATCGACAAGCCCGAGGCCACCGACGGCAATATCCAACGCATCCTCGGCCAGCTCGCCGAGCACGGGCTCAACCCCATCGAATGGGGCGGCGACACCGAAGTCATCAAGACCTCCGCCATCAGCGGCAAGGGCGTCGACGACCTCCTCGAAATCCTCGACCTCCAGGCCCAGGTTCTCGAGCTCACCGCCGACTTCGGAGGCCCCGCCCGAGGCACCGTCATCGAGTCCCGCGCCGAGGTCGGACGAGGCACCGTCGCCAACGTCCTGCTCCAGGACGGCAAGCTCGCCGTCGGCGACTTCATCGTCGCTGGCCCCGCCTTCGGCCGTGTCCGCGACATCACCGACGACCGCGGCAACAAGCTCAAAGAGGCCTACCCGCCCCGCCCCGTCCAGATCTCGGGCATCGACGCACTCCCGCTCGCGGGCGACAAGTTCTACTGCGTCGACACCCTCAAGAAGGCCCAGCAGGCCGCCGAGCAGCGCCGCGAACGCGACCGCGAGACCCAACTCGCCCAGCCCAAGGTCACCCTCGACTCGCTCTTCGGCTCCATGGAGAGCGCCGACGTCAAGGAGATCCTCGTCGTCCTCAAGGCCGACGTGCAGGGCTCGGTCGACGTGCTCAAGAACGAGATCGAGAAGGTCTCGACCGACGAGGTCCGCATCCGCGTGCTGCACGCCGCGGTCGGCGGCATCACCGAGTCGGACGTCATCCTCGCCGAGGCGTCCAAGGCGATCATCATCGGCTTCAACGTCATCCCCTCGGGCAAGGCCCGCCGCGAAGCCGACGACAAGGGCGTCGAGATCCGCACCTACGACGTCATCTACCACATCACCGAGGACATCGCCAAGGCCGCAGAGGGTCTGCTCGAACCGGAGCTCCGCCAGGAGGT
>JAGQSS010000685.1 GCA_020439405.1 Ilumatobacter sp.
CCAATACGATCGGCGCCCATGAGCGACGTCGTCACTTTCGAGGCCCGTGAGCGGGTCGGCATCATCACCCTCAACCGCCCCGAGGCACGCAACGCCATCAACGGCGACGTGGCCAGCGGCCTGGAAGCCGCCATCGACCGGCTCGAGGGCGACGATTCGCTCTGGGTCGGCATCATCACCGCCAACACCGAGGGGCAAGAGCGCCCGGTGTTCTGTGCCGGGGCCGACCTCAAGGCGATCAACAGCGGCAAGGCGCTCGACCTCAACACCGAGCGCGGCGGCTTCGCCGGCTTCGTCTATCGCGAGCGCAAGAAGCCGATCATCGTCGCGGTCGACGGGCTCGCGACCGCCGGCGGGTGCGAGATCGTGTTGGCGGCCGACCTCGTCGTCGCGAGCGAGCGCTCGGCGTTCGGTCTCGCCGAGGCCAAGCGCAACCTGATCGCCGGTGCGGGCGGGCTGTTCCGACTCCCGCGTGCGATCGGCCAGGCGGCCGCGATGGAAGCGATCCTCACCGGCGAGCCGTTCCCGGCGCAGCGTGCCTACGAGCTCGGGCTCGTGTCCCGCCTCGCACCCGCCGGCGAAGCGTTGGCCGAGGCCGAACGCCTGGCCGCGCAGATCACGGCGTGTGCCCCGCTCGCCGTCTGGGAGTCGCGCCAGGTGGTGCTGGCCGCCTACACCAAGGACGACGACGAGCTGATCGACATGACGAACAAGGCGTTCGCTCGCGTCCTGTCGTCCGACGACACCAAGGAAGGGCTCGAGGCGTTCATCGAGAAGCGCCCGCCGAACTGGCAGGGTCGCTGACCCTCACGTGCCGGCGTCGCCGATCGCGGCCGAAAGGGTGATCCGCTTGGCCGTGATCGCGGCCCGCTCGTAGAGATTCTTCGTGTCCCGGTCGCCCGGGAGTGCCTCGGCCTCGATCCGGC
>JAGQSS010000686.1 GCA_020439405.1 Ilumatobacter sp.
CGAATGGACCGCCCCCGACTCTCTCCGACCGACCGCCGCGCCCTCGTGGCGGTGGCGGCCCAGTTCTTCGTGAACGGTGCGATGACCGCGTCGTTCGTCGCACGGGCGCCACAGCTGCGCGACCGGATCGGGGTGTCGGTCGACGGCTACGGCCTCCTCATGACGGTTGCGGCCAGCGTCGGCGTGCTCAGCAGTTTCTTCGCCGGCCGCATCATCCACGGCGCCTCGACCCGACGTGTCCTCCAGGCGGGTGCCGTCGCCATGGTGATCAGCCTCCCGATCATCGGCGGTGCCCGATCACCGGCGGTCTGGCTGATCGGCATGTTCATCTACGTCTTCGTCGATGCGCTGGTCGACATCTCCATGAACCTGCAGGGCTCGTGGATCAGTGCGCGCCGACACGCCCCGATCATGAACCGACTCCACGGTCTGTGGAGCCTCGGCATGTTGTCGGGCGGCCTCGGTGCCGTGTCGGCGAACGCTGCCGGCATGTCGACGTTCGCCCACCTGGCGACGGTCGCCGTGGTGATGGCGGTCGTCCTCGGCTTCGTGACCCACAACCTCCTGACTTCCGATCTCGAAGGCCACGGCGAAGCCCCGGCCGCTCCGGCGCCGGGTCGCAACGGTAAACCCGCACGCCTGCCGCTGGTGCTCCTCGTCGCCGCCGGCATGTTCGCCGTCGTGATGGAGATCACCGGCGGCGACTGGGCCACGTTCCGGCTCACCGACGACTTCGGCGCCACCGCCGCCGTCGCCAGCTTCGCGTTCGTCGCCTACACGGTCGGCATGACCGCCATGCGATTCGGCGGGGACTCGCTGCAGACCCGCCTGGGTCGGATGGGTCTGCACCGCCTCAGCCTCGCCATCGTGACGGTGGGGTTCGTCACGGCGTCGCTGCTCCCGAACCAGACGGTGGCCAT
>JAGQSS010000687.1 GCA_020439405.1 Ilumatobacter sp.
TCAGTCGGCGGGGACGTAGGTGGCGTCGGTGTTCCAGGTCGCGGTGGCGACGTCGTCGGCGGGGACCCAGCGGTGGGTGCCGAGGGCGACGTTGATCTTCTGGGTGTTGAACTTGAGGACTTTCAACGTCAGCTCGACGAGCTGCTCGTCGGTGAAGGTCTCACGGAGTCGTCGGACGGTCGTGGCGTCGAGCGTGTCGGGTCGGGTCATCAGCGCGTCGGCGAACGCGACCGCCAGCGCGTGTGCCGGTGCGAGGCCGTCGGGTTCCACCTCGAGCGCCCGTTCGGCGGTCGCCAGCTCGTCGGTGTGCTGCGCGACACCTGCCGCGCGGATCGACAGTCAAGTGTGGCACTCGTGATGGCTCGCGGCCCGGAGGCGGACGAGCTCGGTCGCGACCGCGTCGATGCCGGCGAGCGCGACCACGCGCTGCTGCCAGTCACCGAGCGCAGCCTTCAGGGCCGGCGCGATCGTGGCGCCCGGGAGGCGCGGCTCGGGTGCGGTCACGGTGCCAACCCGAGGTGATGCCACATGGCCCGCAGCCTGATCCGTTGCTCGACCACCAGCGTGGCCGCGACGAACGTCGCTGCTCCGTCGTCGCCCAGGTGGTCGGCGACACGCTGCACCAGCACGTCGTCGACCCCGGTGACGTCGATCACCATCTGGTCCACGAGCGCCACGCACGCCCGCTCGCGGTCGTCGCCGGCCGGGGACACCGATTCGGGCCCGGCATCGACGCCGAGCAGGAGCGCGGCGCGCGCCGTCGCCAGGTCGAGCAGGCGCTGTTCGACTGCGTCGGATGCCGCGTCCCGTGCCCGGGCAAGCGACAACCGCAACGGTGGGTCGGACGCGAGCAGCCGATCGAGGAGGACGTCGGTGGCGTCGTGCGGCACCGACGACCTCTCAGGTGTCGGCGACGTCG
>JAGQSS010000688.1 GCA_020439405.1 Ilumatobacter sp.
AGCTCGAGCACGGACTGCTCCAGCTCCAGGTCGCGGAAACCGTGGCCGGTCGCCGCGTCACCCTGGGTCGGCATCCCGTCGAGGTACTTCGCCGAGGCGTACTTCGCCGTCTTCAGAGCGAACTCGGCCGAGGTGCCGCCGATGACGATCGCCAGGTGGTACGGCGGGCAGGCGGCCGTACCGAGCGTCTGGATCTTCTCGAAGATCCACGGGAGCAGCGTCGCCTCGTTGAGCAGCGCTTTGGTCTCCTGGAACAGGTAGCTCTTGTTCGCCGAGCCACCGCCCTTGGCCATGAAGAGGAATTTGTAGGCGTCGCCGTCGATCGACGAGATCTTGATCTCGCCCGGCAGGTTGGTGCCGGTGTTCTTCTCGTCGTACATGGTGAGCGGCGCCATCTGGCTGTAGCGCAGGTTGCTCGTCTCGTACGTGTCCTGGATGCCCCGTGCGATCGCGCGTTCGTCGCCGCCGCCCGTGAAGACGTTCTGGCCCTTCTTGCCCTTGACGATCGCGGTACCGGTGTCCTGGCACATCGGCAGGACACCGCCCGCCGAGACGGCGGCGTTCTTCAGGAGATCGGTGGCGACGAAGCGGTCGTTGTCGCTCGCCTCGGGGTCGTCGAGGATGTTGCGCAGCTGCTGGAGGTGTCCGGGGCGGAGGAAGTGGGCGATGTCGTGCATCGCCTCGGCGGTGAGCCGGCGGATCGCCTCGGGCTCGACCTTGAGGAAGGTGCCGAGCTCGGTGTCGACGGTCGAGACGCCCTCGGTCGTGATCAGGCGGTACTGCGTCTGATCAGGCCCCAGCGGCAACAGTTCGGTGAACCCGAAATCGTCATCAGCCATGGGGTGAACCCTACGCCCGCGGCCCTGCACTCCCCGCATCTCCGACGAATGGGGTCGGATACGTTTCGTCGGGA
>JAGQSS010000689.1 GCA_020439405.1 Ilumatobacter sp.
GTGAGGGTGCGGTCGGGGGCGAGGTCGAGTGTCCAGCCGCCCTCGTGGACCACGTGATGATGCCTCGAACACAACGGGATCAGATTGTGGAGGTCGGTGAGCCCGCCTTGTTCCCAGGGGATGATGTGGTGGATCTCGCACCGCTCGAACGGCACGTCACAGTCCCCGAACCCACACGTGCGATACATCGCCCGCAACGCTCGTCGTTGCTGCCGGTTCGCGTGGCGGATCGTGCGGCCGGCGGAGAGTGGCACCCCGTGCTCATCGACCGTGATCGTGGTGATGTCGGCATCACAACAGATCCGTTGCGCCGTGGCGGGCGCCAACGGTGAACCGTCGCCGGTCTCGCAGACCGACCCGTCATGGAACTCACCCGTCGCGTGGCTGCGTTCATCACAAATCACCGTCACATCGGCATGACCAGGGTGGAGTTCTTGGCTTCCAGCTGCGACGAGATCACCCAACGCTTCGGCAGCCAACCGGTTCCGGTCGACTGAACGGTCGACGCACTCCGGGTCACCCGCCGCCGCGCCGTCGGCGATGAGCGTGGACACGTGGCGGTCGACGGGTCCGAACACTTTCGACGCCAACTCCGGATGGAACGCGAACCGTCCCTCCACGAGACCGGTGGCGGTGTTCGTCTTGCGGGACAGGAACGTGCTGCGACGCTGTCGGGTCGCACGTTCGATCCCGTTGTCACGTTCGATCACCCTGGCCAAGTCACGCACCGACCGGCCGAACTCCTCGGGTGAGAGTCGCTTGGCGTCGTCCAACAGATCGTCTTCGCGATCGAACAACTGACCCTTCACATCGTCATCCAACTTCGCGGTCGCGTTCGCCAACGCGTCGACGTGTTCGGCGCCGATCTCACCCGAGCCGAGCGCGTCCTC
>JAGQSS010000068.1:0-9564 GCA_020439405.1 Ilumatobacter sp.
TCGATGCCGAACCGCTTCGTGCCGACGTACTTGGTCGCCAGGAACTTCTCGAACGCCTCGGCGGCGTTGAGCCGTTCGAGGATCCGCATCTTCTGGTCCTTGTCGAACGAGGTCGCCTTGGTCTCGACGTGCTCCTGGATCCACCGCTGCTCTTCGGTGTTCTGGATGTGCATGTACTCGACGCCGATCGTGCGGCAGTAGGCATCGCGCAGCACACCGAGCAGGTCGCCCAGCGTCATCTTGTCCTTGCCGCCGACGCCGTCGGTCAGGAACTCACGGTCGAGGTCCCAGATCGTCAGGTTGTAGGTGGCCGGGTCGAGCTCGACCGGGGTGGCCGGCTCCTTCCAGCGCAGCGGATCGAGATCGGCGATCAGGTGGCCGCGAACACGGTGGACACGGATCAGCTTGGCGACCGCCATCTGCTTGGCGAGCATCGCCTCTTCGCGGTCGATCGGGTTGGTGTCGGGCCGCCACTTGACCGCCTCGTAGGGCATGTCGAGGTCGTGGAAGATGTCCTCGTAGAAGCCGTGCTCACCGAGCAGCAGTTCGTGCACCCGCTTCAGGAACAGACCGGACTCGGCGCCCTGGATGATGCGGTGGTCGTAGGTGCTCGTGATGGTCACGACCTTCGACACGCCGAGCGACGACAGGTTGCGCTGATCGGCGCCCTCGAACTCGGCCGGATAGTCGATGTTGCCGACGCCGACGATCACACCCTGACCGGGCATCAGGCGCGGCACCGACTGGACGGTGCCGATCGTGCCCGGGTTCGTGAGGCTCACGTTCGCGCCCGCGTAGTCGTCGATCGTCAGCTTGTTGTTCTGGACCTTGCGGATGATGTCGTTGTACGCGGCGAGGAACCCGGCGAAGTCGAGGGTGTCGGCCTGCTTGAGGACCGGGACGACCAGCGTGCGGGTGCCGTCGCCCTTGTCGACGTCGACGGCGAGACCCATGTTGACGTGATCGTTGCGGACCAGTCGTGGCTTGCCGTCGGCGCCTTCGACGAACCCGTTCTTCATGTTCGGGACGGTCTCGGCGATCGCACGGACGACCGCGTAGCCGATGAGGTGGGTGAAGCTGACCTTGCCGAGGCCGGCGCGGGTGCGGTAACCGTTGATGACCTTGCGGTTGACCTCGAGCAGCTTGGCCGGCACGTTGCGGAAGCTGGTGGCGGTCGGGACCTCGAGGCTCGCCGCCATGTTGCGCACGATCGCGGCGCCGACGCCCTTGATCAGCTCGCCGGGCTCGTCGGCCGGTGCCGGTGCGGCAGCGGGTGCCGGCGCTGCTGCGGGTGCCGGGGCGGGCGTCGACGGTGCCGGTGCGGGCGGCGCGGCAGGCGCAAGTGCGGCGGTGCCATTGCCCGAGGCGGGTGCGGGTGCCGGTGCCGGCGCGGCGGGTGCCGGCGCAGGTGCGGCTGCCGCAGGTGCCGCGTCGGCGCGGTGGGCAGGTGCGGAGATCGACGTGTAGTCCTCGAAGAACTCACGCCACGACTCGGCGACGGCGTCGGGATCGGCGACGTAGCGCTCGTACATCTCTTCGACGAGCCATGAGTTGGTCCCGAACGCCGAACCGGAGGTCTCTGTGCCAGACACGAGGACGAGCGTACCGGCGGTGAGCGCCGGTGTTCGAAAGGGGCGCACAGATCGCGGTGGCAGGACCGTCGGGGGGCCCCGACCGGCAGTCCCGCACACGCGGTACTCCGATCTGGCACGATGTCACCCTATGACGGTGGGTGAACGAGCCGCGTCCGGACCGGACGACGACCCCGAGGTGTCCGAGCCGACGAACGACGGGTCGGAGGGCGACGCGACGGCCGTCGACGAGCCGGTCGACGAGCCGTCCGCCGACGAGGCACCCGACCCCGCCGATGTGGTGCCCGCGGCCACTACGCCCGCCGACGAGCCGGAACGCATCACCGACGACACCGACACCGCTGCGACCCTCGATGCCCTGTCGGCCGCCTGGCACGAGGGCGCGGTCGAGACGCCGGACGCCGAGTCCGACGTCTCCGACGCGTTCGACCCCGACGAACCCCGACTCGGCGCCTCGACGGCCGCCGCTCCCCCGGTCGAACCCGTCGCCACCCGCAACGCCGGCGCCGGCGCGGCCGCCAACGTGTACCGCAGCCGAGATGAGCGCAACCGAAGCGTCTACCGACGCGCGAACCCGTGGTACCGCCGCCTCGCCCGCGGACTGATCGCCGTCTGCCTGTTCGGCGCCGCCGCGATCGGCGTCTACGCCGGAGCTCGGGCCATCCAGGGGTGGCTCGACCGCGACCAGATCCCCGCCGCCGGACCCGACGTCCCCGAGATCGGCCAGACGAGCATCCTGATCACGTCGACCGCCGAGGCTGCACCGCTGCAGGGCACCCTCACCTTCGACGTCGACACCGGGGCGTTCGAGTTCGTCGGTCTCGCCGGCAGCCCGAACGCGACCGACAACCTGACGAGCCCCGACGGCGTCTCGGTGTACGCCCAGACCGAGGACGGCCTCTGGGTACCGGTCGACGGCACCGAACCGGTGGTGCAGTCGATCGACCGTGCGATCGCCTATCTCCGCGACGACACGACGGCCGATGCGATCCTCACGAACCGACTCCGGCGTGGCTACATCGACCTGGTCGATCAGGTCGACGAGGGCGAGGACGACGACGTCCGCACCCGCTACGAACTGGCGCTCGGACTCGAATCGTTCGCCGACGCGTTCCCGCTCCAATGGCAGGAGTTCCAGGACACGGCGCTGCCGGGCACCGACGATGTCAACAACTATCGGGTCACCCTCTGGCTCGACGACGAGCAGGTCCTCGTCGGTGTCGACGACCCGGCCACCGGATGGCGCTGGGAGCGTCTGACCTACTCGTCCGACGGCTTCGAGGCGCTCGACCCGCCCGCCAACCAGATCGTCGACCCGATCACCGAGGCCCAGATCATCGAGGTGCAGTGCACCGTCACCGGCGTGTCGTGGGACACGGCGCTCGCGACGTGTGATGCGGCACTCGAGTCGGGCCGCGCACTCGCCGTCCAGGCCGGGCTCGCCGACAGCGTCGCCAGCCCGGGTGCCGACCTCGCGGTCGCCACCGTCTGCAGCACCCTGCAGGGTGACGAGCCACGCGAGTACGACGACGACGGCTACCTCGTCCTCGCCGGGCTCCTGGTCGACGCCGGCGTCTGTCCGGGCGACACCGCGCTGGTCGTCCAGGCCGGCTGACGCCGGTCAGATTCGTTCGAGTTCGTTCCCGTCGAACAGCGGGGTGATCGCGAACCGCTCCGCGTCGATCGCCATCTCGTCGTCGGTGGGGGCCACCGTGGTGTCACCGATCGCGTCGAAGATCGCCGGCAGCAATCGTGCGTCGCTCGTCGTGTTGAGGAACAGGTCGTCCTCGGCCAGGACGTACCGGACCGCACGGGCGATCGCCGCCGGATCGGTCAACGGCTCGTACCAGCTGAAGTGCGGCGAGCCGGGATCGTCCCATCGCCCGCGTGCGATCGACTTGATCGTCTGCGCGGCGACGCCCCGTTCGCGGCACAGCGAGCGGAGCGCTGCGACGTCGTCCCGGTAGGCGTCGATCGCCATCAGCGAGTGGTTGTACGGGAACAGCACGCTGTCGAACTCGTATGCGGCCAGGCTCCGGAGATGCATCGAGGCGATTCGTAGGCCGTGTCCCGTGACGCCGATGAACCGGGTCAGGCCCTCGTCTCGGGCCCCGGTGAGCGCCTCGACCGCACCGCCGCTCGCGAAGGCGCTTTCCCATTCGTCGGGCTCGACGAGGTTGTGGAGTTGGATCAGATCGACGTGGTCGACGCCCATCCGCTCGAGCGACCGCTCGAGCTGTGCGCGTGCGGCGTCGCCCGTCCGCTCGCCGGTCTTGGTCGCGAGGAAGAATCGGTCACGGTGGTCGGCGAGGAACGGCTGGAGGCGGTCTTCGCTGGCGCCGTAGCCGGCGGCGGTGTCGATGTGATTGACGCCGGCGTCGTCGATCGCCGCGAGCGTCGCGTCGGCCCGTTCCTGGCTCATGCCGCCGAGCGCGGCGGCCCCGAAGATGACACGGGTCGACTGGTGACCCGTCGACCCGAACGGTGCGGTGGGCAGCATGACGCGACCCTACTGCAGCCCGGTTCGGGCCCGCCGAGCGGTGTTCACGAGATAGGCGCCCGCCACGGCCACGGCACTCCCCAGGAGCGCGATCGCCTCGGTCGTCTCGTCGCGGAGGGCGACCCCGAGCACGATCGAGACCGCCGGGATCAGGTAGGTCGTGCTCGATGCCCGCGTGCTGCCGTACCGGCCGGCGTTCGAGGCCATCATGACGAACGCGACGCCGGTCCCGAGGGCACCGAGCGCCGCAACGGCGAGGAAGCTGCCCCACGAGAACGACGAATCGCCGAGTCCGACGATCCCCATCGGTGCCGTCCAGAGGAACGCCAGCGGCAGGGCACGTCCGATGACGGCGAGCGAGCCGACCCTGCGTTGCAGTGGGCCGGCGACGTTGAGCGCGACGCCGTAGCACGCGAGCGCGGCGAGGATCATGACGATGCCGCCGGCGCTCGACGAGCCCTCCGACCACGTGGGCGCGGCGATCAGCACGATGCCCGCGAGTCCGACGGCCAGGCCGGTCAGCTGTCGAGCGGGCGGGAGTGCGTGCACGATCGCCGCGGCGACGGCAGCGGTGAAGATCGGGTTCGCGCCGTTCAACATGCCGGTCACACTCGACGAGACCCGCTCCTCCGCCAACGAGAACAAGGTGAGCGGCAGCGCCATCCAGACGACCGACAACAGGACGATCCGTGTCCACGCCGCCCGGTCGACCGATCCACGGGCTCCGCCCGCCGCCAGGATGACGCACATGCCGCACCCGATGCGGAGCCACGAGACCAGGTACGGCGAGAACGTCTCCAGCCCCTCGGCGATGAGATAGAAACTCGACCCCCAGATGAGGCCCGGCGCCGCCCACCGCACCCAATCGGCAGGTCCCATCACAAGGTCGTCGGGTGTCAGGGCGGGCAGCGTCGTCGGAACGGTCATGGGACCGGCGACCCTATGGTGACGAGCGGCGTCGACGCTCGCCGGTTTCGGACACGACGTCCCGATGGTCGTCCCGCGTTGTGGCGCGAGACGAGCACGGACAAGATGGGCACCGTGCGACCATCCAGCCACGCCACGCTGCTCACCGGGCCCTCCTCATGGCACTGATCGACACCGCCGACGATCGTCGGGAACTGATGCTGCGGACCCGGTCGGTCGCTGTGGTCGGCGTGTCGGCGAACCCGGGTCGGCCGAGCCACACGGTGTCGCGCTACCTGATCGACCATGCCGACTGGACGCTGTACTTCGTGAACCCCACGGTCGACACGGTGTTGGGCCGGCCGGTCTACCCGTCGCTCGCCGCTCTTCCCGAGGTGCCCGACATGGTCGACGTGTTCCGTCGGGCCGATCACCTCCCGGAGGTCGTCGACGAGGCGATCGCTGTCGGTGCGGCGTCGGTGTGGTTCCAGCTCGGGCTGGTCGACGACGTCGCCGCGGCCCGGGCGGTCGACGCCGGACTCGACGTCGTCCAGGACCGCTGCCTCGAGATCGAACACGCGCGCCTCCTCCGCCCCTGACGTCCGCTGAGCCCACGACGACACCCCAGATCGGAACGGCCGCATCAGGAACCACGGCCAGGCCTGTGCCGGCGTCAGAACGACACGGCGCTGGGCTTCATGTCGCGCAACATCGGTCACGGTCCGACCACACCACACCGGCCGGGCAGCCGGAGCCAGAACGACACACCGCGTCCGAGTGGCTACCAACCGGTGGCTGTCAGCGGGCGGGTGGGCGGAGGTGGTCGAGCGGATCGGTCGGGATGTGGATCCAGCCTTCGCGGCGGGCGACGTCGACGGCGTCGCCGGGCGGCCATGACGTCGAGCCCGTCCTGACCGCGACCGCGACGAGGGCGCAGACGAGGGCATCGAGCAGGTGGTCGTCGGCCACCATGTCGTCGGGGAGGTCGCCGAGGTCGAGCCATCGACCGGTCGCCGCCTCGATGGTTCGGACGATCGAGGCGCGCACCGTCGTCGACTCCTCGGGCCGTCGACGCGCCTTGTAGCCGCGGCACTCGATCCCCCATGCCGCGAACGCTGCCGCCGGATAGGTCTCGCTCAGCATCCCGCTGCCGTCACGTGGGGCAGCCACGCCAGCCCAGGCCTCGTCCGCCCACCGGCGTTGGAGGAGCGCGGCGCGCATCGCGACCACGCCGAGCAGGTCGGCCGAGACCGAGAGCGGGTAGCGCCCGGTGACCTCTTTGGTCACCCCGTCGGTCAGCCGGTGGGTCAGCGGGCGGCGATCGGTCGTACCGGTCCACGGTTCGAACCGGTGGTGGGCGGTGACCGCCTCGACGAAGGCGTCGGGCCAACCGAGCGGGGCATCGACACCGATCGCGACCGCACCCTCGGCCAGAGCCACGAGCGCATCGTCGTCGGGCGCGCCGCCGATCCGGCGTGCGGCCCACCGTGACCCCTCGGGCTCGAGCACGACGACGCCGGTCGAGGCCGGACTCGCCGCAAGATCGATCCCGACGACACGCACCGCCCGAGCATGCCACGGCACTCCATCACCGCCGCAGCGCCCAGGATCTCGGCGGAATCCGTTGCACGAACCACAACCCACCCCACCGAGAACTCGGGGACGACACGACGGGCGCCGATCTCGGCGGAATCCGATGCACGAACCGCAACCCACGCCACCGAGAACCTCGACCGACCCGTGACCACGATCTCGGCGGACTCAGGTACACACACCGCGCCCCGACTCACCGAGAACCCACACCCGACACCGCAACCGCCGATCTCGGCGGAATCCGATGCACCAACCGCAACTCACCCCACCGAGAACCTCGACCGAGATCTCACCACGATCTCGGCGGACTCAGGTGCACACACTGCGCCCCGACCCACCGAGAACCCACACCCGACACCGCAACCACCGATCTCGGCGGGAGACGGCGCACGAACCGCAACTCACGCCGCCGAGAACCGGCGGCGGACGGTCAGTCGTCGCCGCGGATCTCGGCGATGCGGGTCTGCAGCAGGCGCTCGACCAGGTCCCTGGGGAGCGGACGATCGGGCGTGAAGTGGAGGGACGACTTCGTGCAGTCGTAGCCCGCCTCCTCCAAACCGAGCGCCGGCAACACCGAGCCGCTGTGGGGCAGGTAGCTCAGGTGCTTGGCGAAGGCGCCGAACCCGGCGACCAGCTTCCCCTCGAACCGGAATGCCGGCAGTTTGTAGGAGATGCCCTGTTCGGCGTCCGGCAGGATCGAGAGGATCGTCGCGCGCAGGTCGTCCAGTGCGAAGCGTTGATCCGAGATCACTCGGTCGGAGTACCGCCGACCAGCCACGCCTCGAAGTCGCCGTCGACCGGCGGCGCATCGGTCAGCGGCGCCGAGGGGTCGCCGAGTCGCGCCACGCCCGCCTCGCTGTCGGCGAGGATCACGCCCTGTGGCGTCGTGGGGATCCAATGGGTGTGGCCGTCGTCGGGGCCGAGGTGGTACCAGCCCTTCTCGGCGGCGATCGTCCGGAAGTCGGTGAGGTAGAGCACGATCGGCGCGCCGATCGGCATCGATTCGCGGATCACGTCGATGTCGTAGCCGTATTCGTACGGCCACACGACGTGGATCGGACCGTCGAGTTCGCCCGACTCGACGATCAGCTCGATGAACCGGCTGGCACCGGGGTCGTCGGCGGCGTCACCGAACCGGAACCCTTCCTCGACGTCGACGACGGTGCCCATCGTGACCCGATCGGACCGCTCGGCGAGCTCGGTGAGCGTCGTGGCGGCCTCGTAGTCGCCCGTCGGCAACGACTGGAGCAGACCCGGGGCGACCACCTGTGGCTCCTCCTCGTCGCCGCATGCGGTGAGCGCCAGACCGGCGACGAGCACCAGTCCGACGAGCGCGCGACGCTGCCGACGATGCTCCCGGGTCCGCGGCAACGGGCCGCGGCCGGACCGGTTCCCACCCTCGAGCCCTGGTGCCACGACCGGCAGCCTAGGGACCGGGGCCAGGATCTGCGATCCTGGTTGTGATGACAACCGACACGAACACCGCCCATCGTCGGGCCGTCGAGGCGTTCCGCGACGACGGGGCCACCGTAATCCGGGGTGCCGTCGCCGCCGACGTGATCGACGCGTTGCGAGACGGCGTCGAGTTCAACCGCACCCATCCGAGCCCGTGGTCTCACCGGTACACGAACCCCGACGAGTCGGTGGGGTTCTGGAGCGACTACGTCACGTGGCGGTCGGTACCCCAGTACGAACGAGCCGTGTTCGACAGCGGTCTGGCGGGTCTCGCAGCCGAGCTGATGGATTCGTCCTCGGTGCGGTTCTTCCACGAGCACGTGCTGGTCAAGGAGCCCGGCGCCTCCGAGCGGACGCCGTGGCACCACGACCAGCCCTACTACTCGGTCGACGGCGACCAGAACGTCTCGATGTGGATCGCCCTCGACCCGGTGCCCGAGGGCGCCGGCGTCCGTTTCGTCGCCGGGTCGCACCGCTGGGACCGGTGGTTCATCCCGCGCAAGTTCATCGACCACACGCCGTACGCGGCCGAAACCGGTCGCTACGAACTGCTCCCCGACATCGATGCAATGCTCGCCGACGACCCGTCGCTGCGCACCGTGACCTTCGCCGTCGAACCCGGCGACGTCGTCGCCTTCCACTACCGCACGTTGCACGATGCGCCGGGCAACACCTCCGCCGACCGCCGACGACGGGTCGTCAGCCTCCGTTGGGTGGGCGACGACGCGGTGTGGGCCGAGCGCCCGTGGCAGGTGTCGCCGCCGTTCGACGCCGACGGTCTCCGGCCCGGCGACCCGCTCGACGACGAACGCTTCCCCGTCGTGCCGTTCGCCTGCTGACCCTGGCGAGACGCTGACGAACCCGCAGCGGGTTCGTCGAGGGTGGCGGGCGAGGCGTAGCGTCGATCGGCATGGGGAAGCCGGTGTTGCCCGACGGGTTGGTCGCTGTCGTCAAGCGTGACTGCGAGACGTGTCGCATGGTCGTGCCGGTGCTGCAACAGCTCGCCGCCGGCCCCGGCATCAGCGTGTTCACCCAGGACGACCCCGACTTCCCGGGCGATCCGGCCGCGACCCACGACACCGACCTCGGGATCAGCTGGCACCACGACATCGAGACCGTGCCGACGCTGATGCTGGTGCGTGACGGAGCCGAGGTCGATCGAACCGTCGGCTGGCTGCGCACCGCGTGGGAGGAGCTGACCGGCATCGAGGGGCTCGGCGCCGACCTGCCGCCGATGCGTCCCGGGTGCGGCAGCAAGAGCGTCGACCCCGACCTCGTCGACGAACTCCGTGTCCGCCACGGCGGCAGCATCCTGCGGGCTCGCCGCATCGAGGTCGCCGATGCCGAGGACGACATCGAGATGATGTTCACGCGCGGGTGGACCGACGGCCTGCCGGTCGTGCCACCGACCGAGGCGCGGGTGATGGCGATGCTCGACGGCACCACTCGCGCTCCCGACGAGATCGTCGCGACGGTGCCACCCGACCTCGTCGACGTGTCGGTCGAGAAGGTGGCGAT
>JAGQSS010000068.1:9662-13724 GCA_020439405.1 Ilumatobacter sp.
TAGCGGCGGTCATGGCAGGCTGCAAACCGGAGTACCTCCCCTGGGTGCTCACCGCCGTCGAGGCCGTCTGCAACGACGAGTTCAACATGCACGGGCTCCTCGCGACGACGATGCCGGTCAGCCCGGTGATCGTGTGCAGCGGTCCCGGCACTCGTCGGATCGGGATGAACTCCGGCATGAACGCCCTCGGTCAGGGCAACCGGGCCAACTCCACGATCGGACGTGCCCTCCAGCTCCTCGTCCGCAACGTCGGCGGGGGCCGGCCGGGTGAGGTCGATCGGGCGACGCACGGCAACCCGGGCAAGGTCGGTTTCTGTTTCGCCGAGGACGACGTGGCATCGCCCTACGGCACGCTGGCCGGCCAGTTCGGCATCGACGAGGGCACCGACGCGATCACGGTGTTCGCCGGCGAGGGCCCGCATTGCATCGTCGACCAACTGAGCCGAACGCCGGAGTCGCTCGCGAACTCGCTCGCCCACCAACTCCAGGCGATGCACCACCACAAGCTCGTGATCGCGTTCGACGCCATCTTGGTCATGGGCCCGGAGCACGCCCGGGTGTTCGCCGAGGCCGGCTGGGATCGCGACCGGATCCTGTTCGAACTGCACTCGCGGCTCACGACCCCGGCCGCAGAGCTCGAGCGCGGCGCGGGCGACATCGCCGAGGGCGTCCCGGTGGGGCTCGAGGGCGACCTGCCGAAGTTCACGCCGTCCGGTCTCATGCTGGCCTACGCCGGTGGCGGTGCCGGCCTGTTCTCGATGCTCATCGCCGGATGGGCCAACGGCGCGAAGGGTTCGACACCGGTCACCCGCGCGGTGCGATACTGACGGCCAGGAGGGGCCATGACGCGAACGATCCTCGATCCGACCGGAGAACGAACCGTCGCCGAACGAGCGCGCCTGGCGCGCCCGGCGTCGCTCGACGGGCTGACCGTCGGGCTGCTCGACATCTCGAAGCCGCGCGGGAACGTGTTCCTCGACCGACTCGAGGAGCGCCTCGTCGGCGTCGGGGCGAACGTCAAGCGCTACATGAAGCCGACCTTCACCAAGCCGGCGCCCGTCGACCTCCGCCACGAGATCGCCATGGAGTGTCAAGTCGTGATCGAGGCGCTCGCCGATTGAGGCAGTTGCACGTCGTGCAGTGTGCACGACATCAGTGATCTCGAACTCCGCGGTGTACCGGGTGTGTTCGTCGCGTCGAACGAGTTCGTGACGGCCGCCGAGGCCCAGTCGAAGTCGCTCGGCTACTCGGCGATGGCGCGGGTGTTCACCCCGCACCCGATCCAGGACCGGACCGACGACGAGATGCGCGCCTACGCCGACGCCGCCTTCGACGACATCGTCGCCCAGGTCACCGCTGGCTGACCTACCCCGCCACCACCGTCCAATGCGTGAACAATTTGCGGGATAGTCCTGCGAATTGTTCACGCGAACGCGTGGACGTCAGGCCGGGAGGGCGACGGTCGTGGCGTGCAGGTCGACGAGGCCGTCGGCGACGAGGTCCTGCAGCAACCGTGTGGCCGTGTCGGTGTCGCGTTGCATCACCTGGGCGACATCCGCGACGGCGACCGGGCCGTCGTTCAGGGCTTTCATCAGGCGGCCGCGGGCCTGACGGTCGCTGCCGTCGAAGCGTGCCTGCTTCGTGCTGACCCCGCTGGAGCCGACAGCCGGGTCGGGGCGGGTCGCATCGCCACCCCAGTCGCACCGGCCCCGCACCGGACACTCGTCGCACCCCGGATCGCGAGGGCGGCACAACACGGCGCCGAGGTCCATCAGACACTGGTTCCACGCCCAGGCGTCCCCGCTCGGGCAGTGCTCGTCGGCGATCGACTGGACCTGCCTCGGCGCCAACCGCTCCCCCGCGACCCTGGCGTACACACGGGCGATGTTCGTGTCGACGACCGCCGCGTCGAGTTCGAACGCGAACGCCATCACCGCTCGCGCCGTGTACGCCCCGATACCCGGCAACGCGAGCAGACCCGGCAGATCTCGGGGAAAGCCGCCCAGTTCGGTGACCTGCTGGGCGGTCGCGTGCAGATTGCGAGCGCGCCGCGGATAGCCGAGCCCCTGCCACTCGCGGAGGACGTCGCCGAGCGGGGCAGCAGCGCACGCGGCCGGCGTCGGGAACCGTTCGAGGAACGAGTGCCAACGCGGGATCACCCTCGCCACCTGGGTCTGCTGCAGCATGACCTCGCTGACGAGGACCGCCCACGGGTCGCGGGTGTGTCGCCACGGCAGGTCGCGCAGGCGGGGCACGCCCCAGGCGAGGACGTCGCCGGTGAAGTCGCTCACTCCTGCCGGTTCCGGCGCCAGCGCCGGAACTTCTCCTGCTGCTCCTCGATCTTCTCGCGTGTCGAGGGAGGGCGACGGATGAGCTCGCCGGTGTCGTCGCGGGTGGGGAACCGCATCTGGAAGTCGATCTTCGACTCGCCGCGACGGGTCTCCTCCTCGGCGAGGTCGCGCAGGCGGATGAGCCGATCGCGGCGCTCGATCGACCACGGGCCGACGCGCAGCGTGAGGTACATCACGCCGCCGAGCAGGATCGGGAAGAAGAACTGGGCGAACCGATACGCGGCCACACCGAGGGTCGCCCGACTCCGGGTGGCGCCGAAGCCGACGAGCAGCGCCACGTAGCTGGCGTCGACGTAGCCGAGGCCGCCGGGTGTGATGGGGATCGCCGCCAGCACGTTGGCGATGCCGAACGAGACGATGATCGCGTCGAGCGGCATGGTCGTGTTGAACGCACGGAGGAAGACCCACAGTGCCGCCATGTCGAAGATCCAGTTGAGGGCGGCCCAGAACACGACGCGGCCGAGCAGCTGACGGTCGGAGATGAGCTGATCGAGCCGCTCCGCGACCCGGTGCAAGACGGCGGCGGACTTGTCCTCGTCGACGTGGACCTTGCGGGCGATCCAACGCACCGCCCGCTCGGAGCGGCCCTGCCCCTCCATCAGGCCGAACACCAGGGTCGCCGCCAGGCCCATGACGATCACACCCGCCAGCGCGGCCGAGGCGTAGATCGGGTTGACGCCGCGGATCGCGATCGACACGACGAGGCCGCACCACAGGATCAGGTTGAGCACCACCGCGGAGCCGAGACCGACCGTCGCCAGTGCGAACCCGGCGTCGGGACCCGACACGCCCGACAGCGTCAGCAGCCGGTACCCGAGCGCCGACGACGCGGCGTTGCCGCCGGGCACGATCGACGACAGCGCCCGCGTACTCGTCTGGATGCGGAACAGACGACCGCGCGAGATGTCGTGACCGGCGTCGCCGAGCGCCGCCTTCATCAACGGGGCGTAGCAGTACAGCGCGATCAGCTCGAGCAGGAGACCCAACACGAGCAGGATGGGTTCGACCTGGCGGAGGTCCTCGAGCGCGTTCCGGAAGTCGGGGACGATCGGGACGACGAAGTAGTAGATGACCGCCAGGAACGCCAGCAGCTTCAGCGTGAACCGGAACGGCCGCCGGGTCGGGACGTCGGGGTTGCCCGTCTCGTACTCGTCGGGCGTGACGTGGAGGACGCCCTCGGAGGCCGGTTCGTCGGGTTGCACCGGGGCGGCAGGGGTCGGCGGTCCGGCGGACGCGTCGGCGTCGGGAGAGGTCGTCGGATCGGTCATGGGTGGGCGCCGTGGGGCGACCGCGTCCAGGTTACGTGGCGGGTGGCACGCTGCGGATGAGGTCGGCGATCGGGCCGACGACGTGGCGGCGCTGCGCCGCAGGGGTCTTGCCGAGATGGACGATCGTGAGTTCTCGATCCGGGATCACGACGATGTACTGCCCCTCGTACCCGTGGGCGGCGATCGAGCCGGGGAACTCCGGCCACATCCACCAGTGGCGGCCGTAGTCGAACCCGGTGGGGAGGTCGTCGCTCGGGTCGTGGGCGACGAAGGTGCGGCCGTGGTCGGCCCACCCCTCGGGGAGGATGCGTTCGCCGTCGTCGGTGACGCCGTCGTGGCGGTACAGCTCGCCGAATCGGGCGAAGTCGCGCGCCGTGGCGTACACGTACGACGAGCCGACCCAGGTCCCGACCTCGTCGAACTTCGGGATCGCACTGGTCATG
>JAGQSS010000690.1 GCA_020439405.1 Ilumatobacter sp.
ATCCTCCAGGTCGCCAACTGGGTGTTCCTCGCCGGCGAGGGCTCCTACCAGGACCTGTTCCAGGAGACCGGCGGCGCACGTTCCCCGCTCGAGCACTACTGGTCGCTCGCGATCGAGGAGCAGTTCTACTGGGTGTGGCCGCCCACGTTCGCCGCCCTCGCCGTGCTCGCCCGCCGGCGTGGCTGGCCACTGGTGCGGGTGCTGGCGGTGCCTACGGTGGCCTTCGTGGCGCTCGGCCCGGCCATCGCCGCGGCCTGGGGCCCCGATGCCGCCTACTGGGCCACCCCGGCCCGCATCGGCGAGATCCTCACCGGGGCCACCGCCGCCGCGCTGGTGGCCGACCGCGGCTCCCCGGCGTGGACCCGGCGGGCGACGCCGGCGGCCCTCGTCGCCGTGCTCGCCGCCTGCGTGGCGTTCCCGACGGTCGGCGGCCCGGCCTACGGCGGATGGCTGCCGGCACTGTCGACGGTGACCGCCGTCCTGCTGCTCGGCCTCCAGCACCCCGGGCCGGTGCGGCGGGCGCTGTCGGTACGACCGCTCGTCGCCCTCGGGGCCATCAGCTACGGCGTCTACCTGTTCCACTGGCCGATCTTCGTGGTGGTGGACGAGGCCCGGCTCGGGACCGGCGGCGCCGTGCTGTTCGCCGTGCGGGTCGCCCTCACCCTCGCGGTGGCCATCGCCTCCTACCGGCTGGTGGAGCAGCCGGTGCGCCGCCTGCGCACGGCGCCCCGTCCCACGCTGATCGCCGGGCTCGGCCTCACCGCGGCGTGCGTGGCGCTCGTGGCGGTCGTGCCCCGCACCGGCACCACCATCGACACCGCCGGCGACGACGCGGCCGGCGCCGCCATCCGCACCGACGACCCGGTCGGTCCGTTGACCGTCGCCG
>JAGQSS010000691.1 GCA_020439405.1 Ilumatobacter sp.
CCCGACATCTCACTTCACCATGGAGGAGACCACGACCGCGGGGAACATCTGCGGGTAGACGGACTTGCCGTCCGCCACCATGTGCCGTTCCCTGGACACGTCCATCGCGTCCACCAGCAGCTCGTAGGTCACCTTGTCGTCGGGGACGATGACGATGTTCTTGGACTCCTTGTACTGGCTCTTGATCGCCCAGAGGTGCCCGTTGACCTCGGCGTGGTCGAGCTTGCCGCCCTTGCCCGCGATCTTCTTCGCGAGCGGCGCGAGCTCCTCGGGCAGCATGTCGTTGTTCGCGGCCGAGATGTCCACGCTGCCGTCCGCCCGCAGCAGCATCGTGACCGTGACCTTGTCGGTCTCGCGCGCCGTGTCGTTGTCCCCGGCCTCGGAGATCGTGGGCACGGAGGCGGGCAGCACCGCGACCACCGCCGCGCCGAAGCTCGCCATCAGGAAGAAGATGATGTTCGACAAGACGTCCATCAAGGCCGTCAGGTCGAAGTCAGTGGCCTCTCCGCCGCCGCCACCCGCCATGCGTCGACCTCGCTCAGGCCGCCCGGGCCGTGCGCATGGCCTTGTTGCGGTCCACGATGCGCTCGCGGATGCGGTTGAGCGCGTTCTCGATGTCCTCGAGCAGGAGGGACTGGCGCCCGTTGATGATGATGAACGTGATCGCGCAGAAGACAGCGATCGAGAGCCCGAAGAACGTGTTGTAGAAGGCCACCGTGATGCCCTTGGCGAGCACCGCCTGCCGCTGCGCGGCGATGGGCGCGGGTCCGTCGGCCGGGTACACCGACCCGCAGCGCTCGAGCACGACGTCGGGGCCGCCCTTGACGACAGAGACCAGCCGGCCACCGTCCGCGCCGGGAAGCTCGTGGTAGGTCGCCATGAACT
>JAGQSS010000692.1 GCA_020439405.1 Ilumatobacter sp.
CCGAGGTCGGCGACCCGGCGTCGGGCGAGCCGATCGGCGACACCGAGGAGAACTTGAAGGCCTCGATCGCCGGCGAGACCTACGAGTACACCCAGATGTACCCGGGCTTCGCCAAGACCGCCCGCGACGAAGGCTTCGACGAGATCGCCGAGTGGTTCGAGACCCTCGCCCGCGCCGAGAAGTCGCACGCCGGCCGTTTCGCCCAGGGCCTCGACGCCCTCTGACCCGTTCGGTCGTGTGTGTCGGGCGGTGCCTCGCACCGTCCGGCACACACGACGCTGTTCTCCCGGAGGTGCGCACATGACCACGACGTACGACCCACACCACCCGCTCTACCTCGACGAGGCCGACGTCCGCGGCGAGCTGACCCGCGTCTACGACCTCTGTCACGGGTGCCGCCTCTGCTTCAAGTTCTGCACCTCGTTCCCGACCCTGTTCGACTTCGTCGACCGCTTCGACGACCAGGACGCCGGCCGACTGACCCCGGCCGAACAGGACCAGGTCGTCGACGAGTGCTTCCAGTGCAAGCTCTGCTACATCAACTGCCCGTACATCCCCGAGCTGCACGAGTGGGCCCTCGACTTCCCCCGCCTCATGCTCCGTGCCGACGCGATGCGGCACGCGAACGGACACCAGCCCACCAAGCAGAAGATCGCCAACCAGGCGATGGCCCGCACCGACGTGCTGGGCAAGGTCGGCTCGATGGCCGCCCCCATCGCCAACAAGGCGATCGAGGCGCCCGAGGGCTCCTTCGTCCGCAAGGCGATGGCGAAGACGACCGGCGTCTCGGCCACGCGCCTCCTCCCGCCCTACGCCAAACAGCGCTTCTCGACCTGGTTCAAGAAGCACACCGCCAAACTCGCCGCGAAGCGACAGGGCCG
>JAGQSS010000693.1 GCA_020439405.1 Ilumatobacter sp.
CCCCAGAGAACAGACAAGTGCACAAACGCGGGGTGTGAGCTGATGCTGCGTGTGAGGACCATCTACGCGTCGACGGCGCAATCGGCGGCGGCGTACTACACCAGGTACCTGACCGATGCGCCCGGCGAGGTCCCGGGTGTGTGGACTGGCGACCAGGCGGTGGGGCTCGGTCTCACCGGTGAGGTCAACGGTGATGATCTGCTGGCGGTGTTGGAGGGCCGTGACCCAGGTTCGGGGACACCGCTCGGACGAGTCCTCACAGACCGCACGCTCGCGAACGGTCGGGTGGTGAAGGCGGTCGCGGGGTTCGATGCGACGTTCTCGGCACCGAAGTCGTTGAGCGTGCTGTGGGCGTTGACGCAGGACGACCGGCTCCTCGCCGCGCACGACACCGCGGTGCGGGCGGCGTTGGCGCATCTGGAGCGGTTCGGGTCGACGACGCGTGTGCGGCGTGGTGGCAGGTTGCTGCATCCGGACTCGCAGGGGTTGACGATGGCGATGTTCCGCCAGACCACGTCACGTTCTGATGACCCGCAGCTCCACACCCATGTCGTGATCTCCGCCAAGGTCCAGACCGACGACGGCCGCTGGTTGGCGCTCGACGCCCGCTACTTGAAGCAGTACCAGCGGATGCTCGGCGGCGTCTACCAGTCGGTGCTGCGCAACGAACTCACCCACCGCTTCGGCATCGGCTGGGAGCCGATCGTGCACGGGCAGGCCGAGATCCTTGGCGTATCCGAGGAGCTGCGTGAGTTGTTCTCGAAGCGCTCGGAACAGATCGACCACGCCGTCACCGCCAAGGTGGCCGAGTTCGTCGGCCGACAGGGACGGGATCCGAACCAGTGGGAACTCGCCGCGATCAAACGCGAAG
>JAGQSS010000694.1 GCA_020439405.1 Ilumatobacter sp.
GGGGTCAGGCACCTTCTGGCAGATCAGGTCGAGGCCACCCCGGCGTCACGCGCCAGAAGGTGCCTGACCCCTTCTGTAGGGTGAGTCGGGTGCTGACGATCGAGGAACTGGCGGCGGATGCGTCGATCGACACGGTGATGGTGGCGTTCACCGATCACTACGGCCGCCTCGTCGGGAAACGGTTCGACGCCGGCTTCTTCGTCGAGACGGTGCGCGAGGGCACCCATGCGTGTGACTACCTCCTCACCGTCGACATGGAGATGGAGCCGATGCCCGGCTTCGAGTTCGCGAGCTGGGACGCCGGCTACGGCGACGTTCATCTCGTCCCCGATCTCGCCACCCTCCGTCGCGCCGGATGGACCGACGGCACCGCGGTCGTGCTCTGCGACGTCGTCGACCAGTCGACCCACGAACTCGTCCCGATGGCGCCCCGCAGTGTGCTGCGACGCCAGGTCGACCGCCTCGCCGAGCACGGCCTCGTCGCCCGCGCCGCGAGCGAGCTCGAGTTCTACCTGTACGACGACACCTACCGAGAGGCCCACGACAAGGGCTACACCGACCTGCGATCGGCCGGCTGGTACGTCGACGACTACCACCTCCTCCAGGCCAGCCGCGTCGAGCCGTACATCGGCGCCGCCCGACGCGCCCTGAACGCGTCCGACATCCCGGTCGAGAACTCCAAGGGTGAGTGCGGCCGCGGCCAACACGAGCTGAACATCCGGTTCGCCGATGCACTGACGATGGCCGACCGGCACACCGTGATGAAGCACGGCATGAAAGAACTCGCCGACTCGATGGGCATCAGCGTCTCGTTCATGGCCAAGCCCACGACGGCCGACACCGGCAGCAGCAGCCACATCCA
>JAGQSS010000695.1 GCA_020439405.1 Ilumatobacter sp.
CGACGGTCTCGTCGAAGACCTCGGCGGCCCGGCCACCGCCGGCGTCGGGTTCGCGCTCGGCGTCGACCGAACCCTCCTGGCCTGCGACGACGAAGGCGTCTTCGCCGCGCCCGACATGTCGGTCGACGTGTTCGTCGTCGACACGACCGGGGGAGCGGCGGCGCTCACCATCACCGCCGCGCTGCGCGCCGCCGGGCTGCGTGCCGACCGGTCGTACGAGAACCGGAGCATGAAGGCGCAGATGAAGGCCGCCAACCGCTCCGGTGCCGCCTACGCCGTCATCGTCGGTACCGACGAGCTCGAGTCGGCCACGGCGACCGTCCGGCCACTGCGCAACAACGGTGAGCAAGTCACCATCGAGCGCGATTCACTGATCTCCGATCTCCAGACACGTGTGCAAGGAAGCAAATCATGAGCAGCACCTCGATGCGGACCCACCAGTGCGGTGAGCTCCGCGCCGAACACATCGGCCAGACCGTCTCGTTGACGGGTTGGGTCGGCCGTCGTCGCGAACACGGCGAGCACCTCGCCTTCGTCGATCTCCGCGACCACACGGGCATCACCCAGTGCGTGATCAACGACGACGTCGACGTGCGGTCCGAGTACGTCGTGCGCATCACGGGCGTGGTGCGCGCCCGCCCCGAGGGCACCGTCAACGCGAGTCTCCCGACCGGCGAGATCGAGGTCGGTGACTGCGAGGTCGAGACGCTCCGCAAGGCCACGCCGCCGCCGTTCCCCGTCGACCACCGGGCCGACGACGTCGACGAGAACATCCGGCTCCAGTACCGCTACCTCGACCTGCGCCGCGAGCGGATGCAGCGCAACCTGCGCATCCGCTCGTCGGTCAACGCGGC
>JAGQSS010000696.1 GCA_020439405.1 Ilumatobacter sp.
TCGTCGTCGACGAGGAGCAGCGGTTCGGCGTCCAGCACAAGGAGCGGATCAAGAAGCTCAAGACGAACGTCGACGTCCTGACGCTGTCCGCGACCCCGATCCCCCGCACCCTCGAGATGAGCCTGGTGGGTATCCGCGACCTGTCGCTGCTCCAGACCCCTCCCGCCGAACGCCAGCCGATCCTCACCTACGTCGGCGAATACGACGAGCGGGTCGCGATCGAGGCGATCCGCCGCGAGCTGCTGCGTGAGGGCCAGGTGTTCTGGGTCCACAACCGGGTGCGATCGATCGAGACCGCCGCCGCACGGCTCCGCCAGTTGGTGCCCGAGGCACGCATCGCCGTCGCCCACGGCCAGATGGACGAGGGCACGCTCGAACAGGTGGTCGTCGACTTCTGGGAAGGCCAGTACGACGTGTTGGTCTGCACGACGATCATCGAGTCGGGCATCGACATGCCGACCGTGAACACCCTCGTCGTCGAACGTGCCGACCTGCTCGGCCTCGGCCAGATGCACCAGCTGCGCGGTCGCGTCGGCCGCTCCGGCCAGCGCGCCTACGCCTACCTGTTCCATCCGCAGGACAAGGTGCTCAGCGAGGAGGCGTACGAGCGGTTGAAGACGATCGGTGAGGCGACCGAACTCGGTTCGGGCTTCAAGATCGCGATGCGCGACCTCGAGATCCGCGGCGCCGGCAACCTGCTCGGCGAGTCGCAATCGGGCCACATCGCATCGGTCGGCTACGACCTGTACTGCCAGATGGTGACCGAGGCGGTCTCGGAGATGAAGGGCGAGCCGATCAAGCAGCCGTCCGAGATCAAGCTCGACGTGCCGTCCGACGCGTTCC
>JAGQSS010000697.1 GCA_020439405.1 Ilumatobacter sp.
TCGATCACTGCCCTCATCGGCCCGTCCGGGTGCGGTAAGTCGACGTTCCTCCGGTCGCTCAACCGGATGCACGAGGTCATCGACGGCGCGCACGTGCAGGGCCACGTGATGCTCAACGGCGAAGACCTCTACGGTCCCGGCGTCGACCCGGTCGCGGTCCGCCGCAAGGTCGGCATGGTGTTCCAGCGGCCGAACCCGTTCCCGACGATGTCGATCTACGACAACGTGATCGCCGGCATCAAACTCAACGCCAAGCGGCTGAAGAAGTCCGAGACCGACGACGTGGTCGAGCGGTCGTTGCGTGGTGCGAACCTCTGGGAAGAGGTCAAGGACCGGCTCGACAAGCCCGGTTCGGGCCTCTCGGGCGGCCAGCAGCAGCGCCTGTGCATCGCACGCGCCACTGCGGTCGAACCCGACGTGCTGCTGATGGACGAGCCCTGCTCGGCGCTCGACCCGATCTCGACGTTGGCGATCGAGCAGCTGATGCTCGAACTCCGCGAGCGATTCACGATCGTGATCGTCACCCACAACATGCAGCAGGCCGCCCGCGTCTCGGAACGCACCGGCTTCTTCAACATCGAGGGCACCGGCAAGCCGGGCCGGCTGATCGAGATCGACGAGACGTCGAGGATCTTCTCGAACCCGTCCGAACAGGCCACCCAGGACTACGTCACCGGGCGGTTCGGCTGATGACCGAACAACAAGACCTCCGCACCGGGTTCCACAGCGAACTCGACGATCTGCGCAACGAGATCGCCCGCCTCGGCGCCACCGTCGTCGAGCTGATCCCGCGGGTCACCGACATCCTCCTCGAACAAGATCTCGAAGGCGCCGAGTACGT
>JAGQSS010000698.1 GCA_020439405.1 Ilumatobacter sp.
GCCGAGGCCGAACGGTGGGGGCTGGTCAACCGGGTCGTCGCCGACGACGACGTCGATCGTGCGACGGCCGAACTCGCACAGCAACTCGCCGACGGACCGGCCTGGGCGCTCGGCCACGCGAAGCGGGTCGTGTACCACGGCGTCGACGCGTCGCTCCCCGCCGCCGGCGAACTCGAGGGTGTGGTGATCGCCGAGTCGATGCGCCGCCACGACGGGCAGGAAGGCATCGCCGCGTTCGCGCAGAAGCGGAAGCCGGAGTTCACCGGCGACTGACGCTCAGCTCGTCGACAAGTCGAGCTCGTCGATCGGCACCGGACGCCCGTAGAGGTATCCCTGCGCCATCGGACAGTCGAGTGCGGTGAGGAACGCCGCCTGCGCCTCGGTCTCGACGCCCTCGGCGATCGGCAGCAGGTCGAGCGCGTGCGCCAGCCCGACGACCGCCTCGACGATCGAGCGGTCGTCGGCCTCGTCGGGCAGACCGTCGACGAACGATCGATCGACCTTCACGAACGTGACCGGGAGCCGCTTGAGGTACGTGAGCGACGCGAAGCCGGTCCCGAAGTCGTCGACGCCGATGCCGACGCCCATCGCCCGGAGATCGTCGAGCTGCCGGAGCGACGATCCGACGGCATCGATCAGCACGTTCTCGGTCAGTTCGATCGCCAGTCGCTCGGGAGCGACGCCGTGGCGTCGGAGCGCGCCGACGATCGTCTCGACGAAGTCGGACGTCGCCAACTGTCGGGCCGACACGTTGATCGTGACGTACTCCAGCTGGGGATGGCGGGCCAATGTGGCGCAGACGTCGTCGATGACGAACTCGCCGAGCTGGACGATGACG
>JAGQSS010000699.1 GCA_020439405.1 Ilumatobacter sp.
CCCTCGCGGTCGGCGCGCGTGTAGGTGAAGCACTCGACGCCGGCCTGCGCCAACGACGAGACCAGCTCACGGACGTACACGTTCATCCCGCCGCTGTCGCCGGAACCCGGCTGCAGCAACGGCGACGTGTGAAGGGAAATCACGGCCACTCGGCGCATCAGGACCTCAAACACTAGCGATGCGGTCGACATTCCCCGAGTTCGGGCCCGCCAAACCAGACCGGGTGGGACCAGATGGGGTCAGCCGGCGAGGAAGCTGTCGTAGACGTTCAGGAGCGCACGCTTCTGGTCGTCGGTCAGGTACGGGTCGGCGTCGATCGCCTCGCGCACCGATGCGGTGCGGTGCTCGTCGTCGGGCAGGATGCCGGCCTTCACGTACAGCGTCTCGACACTGATCTTCAGCGCCTGCGCGACCTGTTGCAGGATCTCGGCGGACGGCTTGCGCAGGCCGCGTTCGATCTGCGACAGGTACGGGTTCGACACGTCGGCGAGTTCGGCGAGTCGCCGCACCGACATCTCCGCCTGCTCGCGTTGGCGCCGGATGAACGCGCCGACGCCGAACGGGTCGGTGGGATCGACCGGATCGCCGTCGGCTGGCGTCGCGCCGCCGTCGGCGTCGGTCATCGCATCAGCTCCCGAGGAGACCGTCGACCGACGCCTCACCGTCGCGGTAACGGCGGACGAGTTCGGCACTGAGCGCATCGAGGCGATCGAAGCGTTCACGCCGGTCGTCGGAGACACGACGTTCGTACGCCGTCAGCTCGCGTTCGAGCGACGCGAGACCGTCGATCGTGAGATCGTCGAGCCGACTGAACCCGTGCTCGGCGCAGATGCGGTC
>JAGQSS010000069.1:0-3081 GCA_020439405.1 Ilumatobacter sp.
ACGGCGCGGCCCCGGGCAACCCGGGGCCGCGCTGTTTCGGAAACGTTCCGTCGGCTGCGCGGTCAGGCGGGCCGGCGTCGAACCGCCAGCAGTGCGCCGCCCGCGGCGATCAACGCGATCGCCACCATCGCCAACCGGGTGTTGGTATCGGACGAACCCGTCGGCGGCAGCGTGCCCGCCCCGGCATCGAACGCCGTGGTCGTCGTCGCCGGGAGCGTCGTCGTGGTCGTCGGCTCCGGTTCGGGGTCGTCGATCGTCACCTCGATCTCGACGACGGCGCCGTACGCCGCCGTGAACGCCGCTTCGGCGTCGGCCAGCTTCTCTGCAACCTCGAGCGAGACGGACTGGGTCACCGCGTGGGTGTAACCGTCGGGTCCGATGTAGCCGATCACGTAATCGCCGACGGGCAGCATCGTGTCGAGGCACGTCCCGTCCGCTGCACACGCTGTGGCGGGCACCACCGGCGTGTCGCCGTCGGCCTGGTAGACCTCGATCGAGACGTCGGTGACGCCTGCGGTCCCACCGTCGTCGTTGTTGACCGCTGCCGTCACGATGAGACGGCCCTCGCGGTATTCGTTCGTCACGATGCAGTAGGCGTCGCCGTCCTCCGTGTTGAACGCAGCACCTTCGAGTTCGATGATCTCCTTCGGCTGCTCCTCACCGAAGTACTTCTCGATATTGATATTGCTCGTGCAGTCGACCGACGAGACCTCGTACCCGTACTCGGGCACCTCACCGAGCGAGTAGTCGCCGGGGGTCACCGCGACGAGCACACAGTCGCTCAGGGTGCCGTCGCACACGTCGCCCGACGGGTCGACGATCGCGCCGGCCGTGTCGACCGGTGCACCCTCGCCGTCGAAGATCTCGAACTCGAAGTCGGCGAACGTGGCGGCGCCCTCGCCGGTGACGATCTTGTCGATCGCGACGACGCTCGTCCCGACGACGATGGTGCACTCCCACATCGGCGCCTGGGGCGACACGGTGAACGAGGCATCGCCGTTGGTGATCCGCTCCGGCGGTGGCTGCTGGACGAGCGGGCCGCAGTCGGTCACGTAGGCCTCCCACCCCTCCGGGACACCGAGGAGTCCGAAGGTGTGCGTCGCTGCGGCGAGGCCGGTACATCCGACGTCGTAGCTCATCCGGAGCGGTTCGGGACCGCCCAGCTTGGGCACCGTGCAGTTCGATGCCACATCTTGTCCGGTCGACTCGTCGAACAACTCGAGCGTCAGACCGTTGAGGACGTCGAGGGCGTTCGGGCCCCGAACCTCGAGTGTGACGTCGACACTGCCGGTCGCCGTGTCACCCGCCTGTACGGGCGTTCCGATCGCCACGCTCCCACCGATGACCGCCGCCGCAGCCACCGCCGTTTTCCACCATCGTCGCATGTTCCGCTCCTTTTCCCGTCGATTGGAACGTGGGACACCCTACGGAACGTGCCTCCGGCGATCTTCGAATAACCCGCGGGCGGCTTCAGGGGGCGAGGCGCGTCATCTGCCAGGCGCCGGCGGTGAGCCGGTAGTGGATCCGGTCGTGGAGGCGGCTCGGCCTCCCCTGCCAGAACTCCCACTCGGCGGGAACGAGACGCCATCCGCCCCAGTGCGGCGGTCGAGGGACGGTCTCGACGTCGGCGAACCGGAGGCTCTGCCGGTCGACGAGCGTGTCGAGTTCGGCGCGGGAGGCGATCGGCCGCGATTGGGGTGACGCCCACGCGCCGATCTGGCTCGCTCGGGGTCGTGTCGCGAAGTAGGCGTCGCTGTCGGCCTCGGGGATGCGGGTGACGGCGCCGCGGACGCGGACCTGGCGGTGCAGGTCGAGCCACCCGAAGGTCGCCGCCGCGAACGGCGCATCGTCGAGCTGGCGCGACTTGGCCGAGTCGTAGTTCGTGAAGAAGGTGAGACCGTCGGTGTCGGCACCGCGAACCAACACGATCCGCGCATCCGGAACGCCGTCGGTATCGACCGTGGCGAGCGTCATGGCGTTCGGTTCGACCAGGCCGGCGTCGAGGGCGTCCTGGTGCCATCGACGCCACTGCACGACCGGGTCGGCGTCGACGTCGGCGACGTCGAGACCGTCGGTCTCGTACTGGACGCGACGGTCACGGATCGGGTCGACGGCCACGTCAGCCCGCCGTGATCGTCTCGATGCCGCGCATGTAGGGGCGGAGGACGTCGGGCACGGTGACCGAGCCGTCGGCGTTCCGGTAGTTCTCGACGATCGCCGCCCAGACACGCGGCACGGCGAGCGCCGACCCGTTGAGCGTGTGCACGAACTCGGTGCCCTTCTGGGGTTTGCCGTCGGCGTCGAGTGGCCGATAGCGGATGTTGGCGCGCCGCGCCTGGTAATCGCCGAACCAGCTCACCGACGAGACCTCGAGCCATGCGTCGGCGCCGGGCGCGAACACCTCGACGTCGAAGCTGCGGTGATGGCTCTGACCCATGTCGCCGGTACAGATCTCGATGATCCGATACGGCAACCCGAGGGCCGCCATCAACTGCTCGGCCCGATTCACCATGTCGTCCAGGAGTGCCGGCGCCTGCTCGGGCGTCGACAGCGCGAGGATCTCGACCTTGTCGAACTCGTGCGACCGCAGCATGCCGCGGGTGTCGCGTCCGGCCGACCCCGCCTCGCGTCGATAGCACGGCGAGTACGCCATGAACCGATACGGCAGGTCGGCCTGGTCGAGGATCTCACCGGCGTAGATCGACGTCAGGGGCACCTCGGCGGTCGGGATGCACCACAGGTCGTCGCGCTCGATCGCGAACGCGTCGTCGGCGAACTTCGGGAGCTGGCCGGTCGCGGTGAGCGTGGCCGACGACACCAGGGTGGGTGGACGGATCTCCTCGTGCGCGTCGGCGTTGCGGTCGAGCGCGTACTGGCACAGGGCTCGGGCGAGCGTGGCGCCGGCGCCGCGCTGCATGGTCCACATCGACTGGGCGATCTTGGTGGCGCGTTCGTTGTCGAGAATGCCGAGGTCGGTGGCGGTCTCCCAGTGCGGGACCCGCTGGTGATCGGCGAACTCGTCGGGCACGAAGGGGCCCTTGACGACCGGGTTGTCGGCATCGGAAGCGCCGTCGGGCGCGC
>JAGQSS010000069.1:3181-13600 GCA_020439405.1 Ilumatobacter sp.
CCGACGTCTTTCGAGATCGACTTCACCTCGGCACGGAGTGCGTCGCGTTCGGCGACGATCTCGCGGACGCGGGCGTCGAGATCGCGCGCCCGCTCGAGCGACACCAGGACGGACTCGTCACCACGGCGGGCCAGCGACGCCCGCGTGGCGTCGAAATCGTTCCGGATGAGGCGTACGTCGATCACGTCGCCACAGGCTAGACGTCGGCCCGGCCGCTCGCCCCATGCCTATGGGAGCGAGGTCGGTTGATGTCAGACCAGAGCCGACCAGCCCTCGGCCTGTGAGCCATGATCCGACGTGGTCGGTTCTGGTCTGACATCAACCGACCGGTCGGCGCGTGGCGCCGGGTCGGTCAGGCGCTGAAGAACTGGAAGGTGAGCAGGGCGGCGATGTAGACGCCGACCGCCAGGACCAGCCCCATGTAGAACAAGATGCTGAACCATCGATTGTCGAACTTCAGGTGCATGAAGTAGAAGACGACCGAGAAGAACTTGATCAACATCAGGATCAACAGCAGCGGCAGGAACAGCGCGCCGAGGTCGTCGACCATGTAGCTGAGTGCGACCTCGATCGCCGTGACGATGGCGAGGCCGATCGCGAGGTAGACGAACTGGAGGTCGGTCCAGTGGTCGACGTGGTCGTCGGCCTCGCGGAAGTCGATCTCGTCGTCGGTGGTGGCGTTTTCGGTTTCGGTGCTCATGCGCAGTCTCTCGATCAGGCCGGGATGAGGTAGACGAGGGTGAAGATCAGGATCCACACGATGTCGACGAAGTGCCAGTAGAGGCCGACCAGTTCGACCACTTCGGCCTTGTCGCCCGGGATGCGGTTCCGGATGATCATGCCGACCACGGACAACAGCAGGATCACGCCGACCGTGACGTGCACGCCGTGGAAGCCCGTGAGGGTGTAGAAGCTCGACGAGAACAGGCTCGTCGTGAAGCCGAGACCCTCACGGTAGAAGGTCGTGAACTCGTACACCTGGCCGGCGACGAACAGCGAACCGAGGATCGCGGTGATCGAGAGCCAGACGTTGGTGGTGCGGTCGTCGTGGCGCTTGGCCGCCGTGACGGCCAACACCATGGTGAGCGACGACATCAGCAGGACGAAGCTCGACGCCGAGGTGAACGGGATGTCCCACACCTGGTCGGGGCCGAGGTTCGACGTGTGCCGCCCGCGGTAGAGCATGTAGGTCGAGATGAGCCCGCCGAACAGCAGGCATTCGGACCCGAGGAAGAGCCACATCGCCAGCTTGTTGTTCGACAGCCCCGTCGAGGTGTAGTGACCCCCGTGATGGTCGTCGTGATGGTCGTCGTGACCGGCGGCCGTGTGCACTGCGGTATCAGCCATTGGTAGCGAGCTCCAGGTCGGTACCGCCGTCTTCGGGCGGGTCGTAATCGGATGCAGGTGCGGTGGCGGGCTCGAGCGCCCAGCCGTACATCGCGAGCAGGGCGATCCCGGCACCGACTGCGATCATGATGATGTTGTAGATCACGCCGTAGGCCATGATCGGCAGCGAGAACGCCAGCAGGATCGGCCAGAACGACGGCGATGGCAGGTGGATGTCGGCGTCGGCGTTCGCTTCCTCGATCGCGAGCAGCTCTTCGGCCGTGGCGACCTGGACGAAGTCGTGACGGTCGCCCTCGCCGCGGTCTTCGTACTTGCGGTGGAAGAATTCGTCGAGGTGGCTGACGACCGGGGTCCGGTCGAAGTTGACTTCCTTCGGCGGGCTGGTGGTGAGCCACTCGAGCGAGCGGGCGTCCCACGGGTCGAGCGGAGCGGGCGGTGCCTTGTGCTTGCCGAAGTGGGTGCGCCATGCGTTGTAGAAGAACAGCAACACGCCGAAGCCGAGGACGAACGCACCGATCGACGAGATCAGGTTCCAGAACCCGAGGTTGAAGAACCCCTCACCGGCGCGTGCCTCGGTCCAGACGTACATGCGGCGCGGCTGGCCCTGCAGGCCGATGATGTGCATCGGACCGAACGCCATGTTGAGGCCGATGATCATCAGCCAGAAGTTCCACATGCCGATCTTCTCCGAGAGCATGCGGCCGAACATCTTGGGCCACCAGTAGTAGAGACCGGCGAAGATGCCGAGGATGGCCCCGCCGAAGAGCACGTAGTGGAAGTGGGCGACGATGTAGTACGTGTCGGTCTGCTGTGTGTCGGACGGCGCGACGGCGTGGGTGACGCCCGACAGACCGCCGATCGTGAACTGCACGATGAGGCCGATCGCGAACAGCATGGCGACGGTGTAGCGGAGCTTGCCGCCCCACATCGTCATCACCCAGTTCACGATCTTGACGCCGGTCGGGATCGCGATCGCCATCGTCGCGACGGAGAACACGGCGACCGAGATGGGGCCGAGCCCGGAGGCGAACATGTGGTGGGCCCACACGCCCCAGCCGACGAAGCCGATCGCCGCGCCGGAGAAGACGACCAACGGGTAGCCGAACAGCGGCTTCTTCGAAAAGACCGGGAGGACCTCGGAGACGATGCCGAACGACGGCAGGACCAGGATGTACACCTCCGGGTGACCGAAGATCCAGAACAGGTGCTGCCAGAGCAACGGGTCGGCGCCCGCCTCCACGCTGAAGAAGGTGGCGTCGAACGAGCGCTGGAACATCAGCAGGAACAGCGCCACCGTGATCACCGGGATGGCGAACACGAGCAGGAACTGCACCACGAAGATCATCCACGTGAAGATCGGCATCTTCATGAACGTCATGCCGGGTGCCCGCATGTTGATGACGGTGACGATCAGGTTGATCGCACCGGTCAGCGAGGCGATACCGGTGATCTGCAGGCCGAGGCCCCAGAAGTCGATGCCGTTCGTCGGGGAGAACGGCACCGACGAGTTCGGGGCGTACATAAACCAGCCACCGTCGGCGGCACCACCGAGGAGCCACGACGTGTTGATGAAGATCGCGCCGGCGAGGAAGCACCAGAAGCTGAACGCGTTGATGCGTGGGAACGCGACGTCGCGTGCACCGATCTGGAGCGGGACGAAGTAGTTGCCGAATGCGGCCGCCATCGGCATCACGAAGAGGAACACCATCGTCGTGGCGTGCATCGTGAACATCTGGTTGTACTTGTCGGCCGACAGGATCGTGCCGTTCGGGCCGGCGAGCTGGGCCCGGATCAGCAACGCTTCGAGGCCACCGACCAGGAAGAAGAACATGGCGGTGACGCCATACATGATGCCGATCTTCTTGTGGTCGATCGTGAACAGCCACGACTTCCACCCGGTCGACTCGACGGGGCGCCGGAACGCGCCGTAGGTGGCCTCGGGGGTCGCGACGGCCGGCGTGAGGTCGCCGGTGCGGGGTCGTTCGATCAGCGCCATCTCAGTTCTTCCTCACTTGCGCTCGAGCAGGTAGGCGACCAGCTTGTCGATCTGGTCTTCGGACAGGGCGAGGTACGGCATGCCGCGAACCAGACCGTCGGTCGGCTCGAGCAGCTCGGCGTCGGTGTACATCGGCTTCATGGCAGGGGCGTTGCGGAGCCACTGCTTCAACTGGGTCTCGTTCAGGCACTCGTCGGTGACGCCCTCGAGATAGAGGGGGCCGAACTCGTCGGCGGGTGCGTCCCACACCTCGTCGCGGCAATCTTCGACCAGGAGGTCCCAGGTGGCGCCGGCGAAGGTGTTGCGGGTCATGAGGTTGGTCAGGTTCGGTGCCGCACCGGAGTAGACCTGGTCTTCGGGGTGGGCGACGACGAGGTTGCCGTCGGCGTCGGTGAGACCGTCGACCTGATGGCAGCGTGCGCACTGGGCGACGAACTCGGCTTCGCCCTCGGCAGCCAGCGTGCCCTCTTCGGGCGGCTGGTAGGGCTCGAGCTGGTTGTCGATCCAGCTCTGGAAGTCGGCGGCGTCGAGGGCGACGATCTCCATGCGCATGTTGGCGTGCGACAGACCGCAGAACTCGGCGCACTGGCCGGCGTAGATGCCGGGCTCGTTCGCGTTGAAGTTCCACGTGTGCACACCGCCGGGCACCATGTCGCGCTTCCCGTTCAGTCGGGGCACCCAGAACGAGTGGATGACGTCGCGGCTCGTGCCGCGGATGACGACCTTGGCGTCGGTCGGGATGACCATCTGACCGCTGGTGACGATGGTGCCGGTCTCGCCGGTCGGCATGTAGCCGCAGATGCTGCCGTCGCCGGCGATCGGGTAGTCGTACTCCCACCACCACTGCTGACCGGTGACGTTGATGACGCAGTCGGCGTCGTCGGTGTCGTTGAGTTCGATGATCGTGGCGACCGTCGGGACGGCGATGCCGGCGAGCAGCACCGCCGGGAGCGCGATGAACATGTACTCGAGCCACGCCTTGCCGTGCGACTGCTCGGGGATCGGTTGACCACGGTCCTTGAACTTGACGACGCAGATCGCGACGACGGCCATGACGATCAGGCCGACGATGCCGGCGATCATGAAGATCGGCCACTGCAGATCGTGGATCCGCTGCGCTTCGGAGCCCGCCGGGTCCCAGGTGTCCTGCGGCGCGTCCTGCGCACACGAGGCGAGGACGACCGCGCCGACGCCGACCAGAGCGGCCGTGCGCAGACGGGAGCGGAGCGGGGAGGACTCGGTCATCGGCTTTGTCCGTACTTTCGGGGTCAGGGTAGACGATCGGCTCACGGCACGACCACCTCGACGGAGGCGTCGGTGCCGGCGACGACGAACTCGTACGCCACGCCCTCGTCCTCCAGTGCGAAGCTGGGACGGTCGAACTCGGCGGTCATGAACTGGCGACCGCCTTCTTCGACGAGCGTCGTGCAGATCCGCTCGATGCTGATGGGAACGCCGCTCTCGTCGACCGGCGGATGCAGTTCGAGGACGAGGCGGGCCTCACCGTCGGACTCGTTGAGGAACATGATGTTCGACGGGTTGCTCCGGGGCAGCGTGAGCGTCTCGCTGTTGCCGTCGTCACCGGCCTGGTCGATCTCGAGCGCCGCACCGTCGAAGATCAGGGTCGCGGCCGGGTTCGACTTGGCGGCGACCGTCTGGCTGGCCTTGTCGTCGGCGTGGGTCTCCTCGGGCCCGCACTCGTTCTCCTCGGCCAGGTCGGCGGTGGTCTCGTGCTCGTGGACCTCGCGCTCGCCGTTGAGACCGGCGATCGCGCCACCGGCGATGACGGCGACGATGCCGATCGAGAACACGCCGGTGATGACCGGCGTCGAGATATTGCGCTTCAGGGCGATCATCGTGCCGATGGCCAGCACCACGGCGGCCAGCACCGAGAAGACGACGACCGTCGCTTCCTTGGTGCTCATGCCGAGCATGACCCGGCTGAACGAGTACACGATGACGGCGAAGACGATCGCACCGGCGACGGGCAGTTCGAGCGGGTCGGCGAGGACCTCGCGGGCCTCGTCGTTGTAGGCCCGCTCGGCCGACGCACGCTCGCTCCAGCCCTGGACGAGCCACTCGAGCAGCCCGGCGGCGGTCACGACGATGCCGAGGATGAAGATCGCCGGCAGGGTCGCCATGCCGAGCGCCATCATCGTGATGCCGAGGGCGCTGAGCAGGGGCCACAGCGAGTTGCGTGCGGTCGCCTGGGCGGCGGCCGACGTCTCGAACGACTCGGTGTCGGTGGCCGACACGTTGGAGTCGCGGACGAAGGTGTTGATGCCGGCGAGCAGCGACAGGGCGACGGCGGCGGAGACGAGGCCGATCGTGCCGAGTGCGCCTTCTTGCGCGACGCCGTAGACGGCCGCGCCGATCCAGGCGAGGGCGGCGGAGCCGATCAGGAGTTTCGTGCCGGTGGTGAACATCTCGGTGCTGATCTCACTTGGTGACGTAGACGACGAACCAGACGGCGCTGTAGGCAGCGGCGGTCCAGTACCAGTACAGGGCGTGTCCGGACAGGACTTCGGTTTCTTGCAGACGGCCGGACAACGAGTGGAACGCTGCGACGACCGTGTAGATCAGGCCGGCGGCGACCACGGCGACCATGGTGCCGGTGACGGCGTAGAAGAGGGCGCCGTAGTACTCGTCGGCGATCTCGACCTCCATCTGCGACCAGACGAACGCCTGGGCGTTGATGTAGGCGAGGGCGAACAGCCCGGTCACCCCGAGCGCGAGCGCCGTGTGGGCGCGATCCCCCCGCTTGGCCGCGTAGACGGCCCACTGGGCGAAGATGCAGAGCGCCCACAGGGTCATCAACATCACGTTGGTGGCGACCTCGTGGATGATGTAGTCGAGCGGGAACCGCTCGCCGGCGTCGACGACGCGCTCACGGAACAGCACCCAGACGGCGAGCATGCCGCCGATCAGCATCGTGCCGGCGACGCAGGCCAGGGCGGTCCCCATCAGGACCTGACGACGCGGGGCGGGTGCGGCGGCGGGAGGCAGGGCCACGGTGGCCGGACCAGCGCTCACGATGAGCTCCCTTCGGAGTCGGTGTCGAACAGCGGCTCGGCCGAGGCGACGGTCGCCACGTGCTCGAAGTTGTAGGCGGGCGCCGGCGAGGCAGCGCTCCACTCGATCGTCTGACCGCCGTACGGGTTGATGTCGTCGGTGTCGTCGTCGGTGTCGCCTGCCGGCTTGAGCAGCAGGCCGCCGAACGCGAGCAGTGTGAGGGCGACGAGGCCCTGGCCGATGAGCGACAGCGTGATCCAGATGTCGGCGTCGTCGGCAGCGGTCATGATCTGGTCGACCTCGGCCTGGCTGGCGGGGAAGCCGCCGATCTGGTCGAGGAACCCGGCGACGAGCAGTGCGCCACCGGCGAGCACGGTGCCGAGGGCGCCGAGCAGTGCCAACGGCAGGACCTGCTTGTCGGGGATCAGGCTGCCGCGGAACTTCGGTGCCCAGTAGACGAGGCCGCCGAGCATGGCGAGCGCCGCGCCATAGACCACGAACAGGGTGGCGCCCTCTTCGAAGGTGGTGGCCGTGTTCGTCAGGGGGTCGATCAGTTCGAGGTCGGTGATGCCCTGGACGAAGTTGGCGGCGATGCCGACGGCCACGAGCAGCAGGCCGAGGAAACCGAACACGAACGGCGCCCGCACCGACGGGCCGCGCTTGGCGCCGTCCTTGGCGGTGAGCAGGACGAGCATCAGCACGAGCAGCACGCCGAGGAGCGGCAGACCGGCGAACATCAGGAACGGCACGGCGCCACGGATGAACGTCTCGCCGCTGGCGTCGAACGTGACGTCGTGGACGAACTGCTGGGTCGCACCGGCGTAGGCGGTGACGCCGATCAGGGCGATGCCGGCGAACAGGAACCCGCGCATCGGCTGACGCGACTTGAAGGCGACCGCGAACTGTTCGGCGGCGAACCCGACGGCGGGGATCGCGAAGATGACGACGGTCGGGACGGTGAACGCCCAGCCGATCCAGGCACCGATGCCTTCGACGCCCATGAAGTTGGCCTGCGAGCCGAGGCGGTGGTCGACGTAGAGGTAGATCAGCACGCCGACGAGGACGGGCATCACCAACACGGTGGCGATCGCACCGATCAGCGACGACCAGGCGAACACGGGGACGCGTCGCATCGTCATGCCGGGCGCCCGGGTCGTGAGGACGGTCGTGCCGAGGCTCATCGCCGTGGCGCACAGACCGAGCACGGCGAGGCCGAGGCCGGTGAGGAACAGGTCGACCATGTCGGCGTCGCCACCACCGGCGCCACCGTTGAGGGCCAGGCTGACGTAGACGAGCGCCGTGCCGCCGAGCCAGGTGTAGAAGCCGGCGAGGGCGACACGGGGGAACGCGATCTGGCGGGCGCCGAGCTGCATCGGCACCGCGGCGACGGCGAGGCCGAGCGCCAGGGGGGCGATGCCGCCGACGACGAGGCCGATCCGGTACATCTGGATCAGCTGGAGCTGGGCACCGGTGTCGATGAAGCTGCCGGGGTCGCCGAGACGTTCGATGTCGAGCAGCAGTGCGAGCACAGCCGCCGCGAGCAGCACCAGCAGACCGAAGCCGGTGGACAGGCGCCCGATCTTCTTGTGATCGGTGGTGGTGACCCAGTCGCCAACACCCGTGATGAAAGACGGGACCGTCGAGTCGCCGGCCGTGGTGGCCGCGACGGAGTCGTCAGGATGGGTCTCGATCGTCGTCATGGGACGTGGCTGATTCCTTGGAAGTCTGGCTGCACGTTGAATTGCACTTCGCTGCTCGTTCGGTCGACGTCGCAGGCGCGGAATGTCGACACGACACTACCGACCGAACACTACTGGCCGAGCCCCTCGCGAGAGGAAATTGGCCTGCGTGCGATCGTGATCGGTGTTCTCGACGGCATCCGATCAGAGGAGCACGTCGAGGGTCATCGCGCCGAACAGGACGGTGACGTAGGTGATCGAGAAGCCGAACACCCGCATCGACATGGCGGCGGTCGGCCGCTTCGCCAGCACGATGGTGGAGGCGAGGAAGCCGGCCCCGAGGACGACGGCGGCGACCGAATAGATCAGCCCGAGGTCGGCGACGGGGATCAGGAGCAGGGTGCACACGATCATCGCGATGGTGTGACCGATCATCTGGCGGACGGCGTGCTCGAACGGCACCACGGCCGGGAGCATCGGGACGTTCGCCGCGCGGTAGTCGTCGGCGTACTTGATCGCGAGCGCCCAGAAGTGGGGCGGCGTCCAGAAGAACATGGCCCCGAACAGGACCCACGGGGTGAGCGACAGGCTCCCCGTGACGGCCGACCATCCGACGAGCACCGGCACGGCTCCGGCGGCGCCGCCGATCACGATGTTCTGGCGGCTGGTGCGCTTGAGCCAGAGGGTGTAGACGCCCACGTAGAAGGCCGTGGCCGAGAGCGCGAGCACCGCCGACAGCAGGTTCGCGCCCGCCCACAACACCACGAACGCAGCGACCTCGAGGCAGAGCGCGAAGACCAGGGCCTGACGCGGTCCGATCGCCCCGGTGACGAGGGGGCGGTTGCGGGTCCGCTCCATCAGCCGGTCGATGTCGCGGTCGACGTACATGTTGATGGCGTTGGCGCCGCCCGCCGCGAGCGTGCCGCCGATCAGGGTGATGATCACGAGCCAGGTGGACGGCCAGCCGCCCTCGGCGAGCACCATCGTGGGGACCGTGGTGATCAGGAGCAGCTCGATGATCCGCGGCTTCGTGAGCGCGATGTAGGACCCGACCTTGGAGGTGGCCGGCTTGCGGCTGCCGTGCGCCACGCCACCGGGTGCCAGCCGGGACGGAACGAGGGGGCGACTGCCGACGGCCATAGCGGTTCCATGGTACGGCCGTTCCGGCTCGCGCGGCCAACCCACTTCGCGCGGCACCGTCGCGGCGACGGGGCTGTCGTCGGCACGTCCAGTTGGCACAATGGGTCGGTGCCCACGACGCTCGAACCGACCCGTGTCGCCGAACCGGCGGCCGACGAGCGCGTCGCCGAGGACCATCCCTGGATCGTCCTCGTCTGGAACGACCCGGTGAATCTGATGAGTTACGTCACCTTCGTGCTCCAGAAATTGTTCGGCTACAGCCTCGAGAAGGCGACCGAGCTGATGCTCGACGTGCACAACAAGGGCCGTGCCGTCGTCGCCAACGGCACCCGGGAGCAGGCCGAGATGCACGTGTTCCGGCTGCACGAGCACGGGTTGTGGGCGACGATGGAGAAGGACGGCGTCGACGAGTGAGCCGCTTCCGCGGGCCGGTCCGCTCGACCGGCAAGGGGTTCCGGATCGCCGTCGACGACGACGAGGCCGCGCTGATCCGCCGACTCGCCGGCGAGTTGCGGTCGTTGCTGACCGACGACGTCGACGACGACCGCGCGCTGATGGCGCGGCTGTTCCCGACTGCCTACCCCGACGACGAGGAGCTCGAGGCCGAGTACCAGCGGCTGATGCGCGAAGAACTCGTGGCGTCGAAACTGGCGGCGCTCGACGTGGTCGAGCAGGCACTGTCCCCCGGCGCCGAACCGCTCGACGAGGTCGGTCTGGTGGCGTTCATGCAGTCGATCAACTCGGTCCGCCTGATCCTCGGCACCATGCTCGAGGTCAGCGACGACCCGACCGGCGACGAGGTCCGTGCCGGCCTCGAACAGTCACCCGAGTACGCCCTGTACGGCTACCTCAGCTGGCTCCTCGAACACTGCGTCCGCGCCGTGAGCTAGGGGTCGGATACGTTTCGTCGGTCCCGACGAAACGTATCCGACCCCACCTGTCAGTCGAGGAGGGTGCGGAAGAGGTCGGCTCCGGCACGGATCTGGGCGGGGTCGAGGTGGTCGAGCAGGTGGCGGCGCACCGACTCGACGTGGCCGGGCGCGGCGGCGGCCAGAGCCTCGAACCCGACGTCGGTGAGCACGGCGAAGGTGCCACGACGGTCCTCGGGGCACTGCTGACGTTCGACGAAGCCGCGCGAGACCATGCGATCGATGCGCTGCGTCAACCGGCTGCGGGACTGCACGACCCGATCGGCGAGGTCGGACATTCGGATGCGGCGTTCCGGGGCCTCGGACAGATGGACCA
>JAGQSS010000006.1:0-5791 GCA_020439405.1 Ilumatobacter sp.
TCGACTTCCGCCACGGTCGTCGGCTCGAGCAGAACCGCGGCATCGTCGCCACCGACGGCCGCTTCCACGACGAGGTCGTCGCCGCGGTCCGCGACGTGCTCGCCTGAACGGCGAGCGGTCCGGGGTCAGGTCACCGTCGCGAGGCGGTGGGCGCGCCGTTGGGCGAGGAGCAGCCCGATCGCGAGTGCGATGAGGATCGGGAGGACGAACTCGGTCCGGTACCAGCCGAACCAGTCCCGGCCGGGGCGAGGGGCGAAGGCGAGATCGATGACCATCGTCGCCTCGTCGCCCGGTCGGAGGTCGACCGGCACCGTCACCCCGTCGAGCGGATCGACCGAACCGGTGCGGTACGGCGAGGTGACCCAGCGGTAGGGCCCGAGCGGGTGGGCGTCGGTGAACTCGTCGGGCTGGATCTCGACGACGTACTCGTCCGACGGCACCATCGTGAACCGGTACGTGCCGTCGTGGCTGGTCCACTGCCGTTCGATCTCGCTGCCGTCGACGTGGCGGAGCACGACCGCGACCCCGGATACCGCTCGCTCCCACTCGGTGTCGCCGACGAGGTCGTTCGGCTCGTAGTCGCCGTCGCGGTCGGGTTCGACCCACACCCGCCCGGCGACCTGGTGGAGATCCACGGTTGCGATGTCGGCATCGTCCTCCTCGGCCCACGCACCGTTGTCGTCGATGATGCCGCCGTCGGCGGTGTAGGCGTTCGGTCGGTCGCGGATCGAGTCGAGTGTCTCGTTGCCCGGTGTCGAATCGTCGTCGCGGTCCGCGTAGTCGGTGAGTTCGACGACGTTCACGTAGGGCGACATCGTGGCGTCGTCGACGTGCACGATGACCGTGAGCCGACGCGTCTCGCCCGGGACCAGTTCGGCGTCGCCGTCGATCCGCCACGTGACGGTGTTCGTCCCGGCCGGACCGCTCTCGGCGCCGTGACTGGCGGCGAGCAGCGACGTGCCGTACGGCAGCCGGTCGAGGAGCTCGAACGGGCCCGACGGCTCGGACCCCTGGTTGTGCACGATGACCTCGAACGCGAGCACGCCGAGCACGTCGTCGTGGCGCACCCAGCGGGTGGCGATCGCCAGGTCGAACTGCTCCCGGAAACCGAGATCGATCGTGTGGTCGACGAGCGGCTCCAACCCCGGTGTCGTCGGATCGTCGCCGGCGAAGACCGAGACGACGGTCATGCCCGACACCGGAGTGTCCGCGGACGCCACCTCGGCATCGGAGTCGAGCCGGGCGTCGGGCGCGCCGTCGATGTCGGCGTGCGGGATCGACGGTCGCAACCCGGTGTGCGCCCCCCAGCGGCCGAACGGCCCCGACGTGGCGTTGCGGTGGGCGACGGTGACGAGATAGGCGCCGCCGTCGACGAGGGGTCGCTCGCCGTCGTCGCGGAAGACGTAGCGGCCGTCGCGGTCGGTGACGGTCTCGGTGAGGAAGACCCCGTCGGTCGATCGCAGCTCGAGCACCACGCCGCCGATCGACGGCTCGGCCGGATCCTGGTCGCCGTCCCCGTCGACGTCGCGCCAGACGCGCCCACCGACCTCGACCTGCGCGGTCTCGCAGAGCAGTGCGAGCCCGGCCAGACCGGACGACTTCTCGAAGGTGTGGTCGGGTTCGGCGTTGCGCCCGTCGAACAACCGGACGCCACGGACGTAGTCGCCGTTGGCGGCATCGTGCCAGGCGAGCCCACCCGACCGCCACGGGTCGGGCCGACCGACCAACGGGTCCATCTGGGTGGCGACGACGATGTCGCCCTCCTCGGTCGGCAGGTTGACGACGGCGCCGAGCGATGTCTCGGCGTGCCAACCGTACGAGTCGCCGTCGAACCACTCGAAGCCGTTGCCCCATCCGCCGGCGCAGTCGCCGGCTCCTTCGATGGTCCAGCCGTCACCGTTCGCGCACGCCCGCTGCAGGTCGCCGGCGACCACCGACTCGACGATCTCATAGGTGTCACCCGTGAGTGTCGGAGCGGTGCTGTCGGGCATCGTCTGGTGTCCCCACCGGTCGCCGAGTGCGACGATGAGGTTGCCGGCGTCGTCGAGGACGAGATCGGTGATCGCGGGTTGCGGATACGACACGACGGCACGTTCGTCGCGGAACGGGACGCCGTCGACCCACGGGTGCCACGTCGCCTCGTTCGACAACAGGCCGTTGTCGGAGGTCACCCCGCGTTCGACGGCGAGCGGCCAGTCGAGCCGGACCGTGAAGCCGTCGCCGCCCGCTTCGACGACGTAGCCGTGCAGTCGCGACGGGTCACCGAGCGGGGCGGCGCCGTCGGCGTCGTCGTCGATCACGACGTCGTCGGGCACCGTCGATTCGGCCGAGCACACCACGCCGACGAGCAGACGCTCGTCGTCGGTGACGCCGAGACCGAACGGGCGGAGGTCGCCGAACGGGTTCGTCTCGGTGGCGGCGCACCCGTCGATGCCGAGCGCGGCTGCGGTGAGGGCGGTCCGGTCGACGACGTCGCCGCTCGGCAGCGCCACCGTGACGAGTTCGCGCCGCCCGAGGTCGACGGCGACGAGTCGGGTGCCGTCGGGGGAGACCTCGATGTCACCGATGCCCGACCGGTAGACCGCGCCGAACACCGACGGGTCGTCACGTGGGTCGGCGTCGGGATCGTGCGGGTCGGTCGCGTCGGGGTCGAGGGTGACGAGCACGGTCGGCTCGGCGCCCGGCGCGAGTCGGTAGATCGTCGTCGGGTTGCCGGCCGGGTTGAGCGACGAGCGCAGCGTCGTGTGTCGCTTCACGAAGGCCGCCGCATAGAGGTTGCCGCGCCAGTCGCCGGCGAGGGCGTGGATCGTGCCGACCTGATCGACCGTGGCCCGCTCGGTCGGCACGAGGGTGAGCCAGTCGGCGGAGTCGGTGCCGTCGACCGAGCCGTCGTCGATCGTGGCGGGGTCGACGAGTTCGATCGCGGGAGACGCGCCGAGTTCGGGGTGGTCGGCCGACCGGTAGCAGCCGGCGACGATCGAGACCGTGTGTGCGCAGGAGGCGCCCGGGACGAACAGCGCGAACGACCCGGTCGGTGCTCCGTCGCAGTCGGCGGGGTCGTCGACGAACTGGACGCTGGAGCCGTTGTTCGCCCCTGTGGTCCCGTGCTCGTAGCCCGCCGGGACCTCGAACTCGAGTCGGACGGGGAAGCGGTCGTCGTCGAGGTCGGTGTGCCACACGCCGTCGTCGTCGGTGGTCGTGTCGGTGGCGCGTCCGACCCGGTCGGTCACCCGGATCGCGACGTCGGCGACACCCGGTTCGAGCTCGCCGAGCGCACCGTCGAGATCCACGTCGTCGAAGACGATCCCGCCGCACCCGTGCTCGTTCGTCACCTCGTCGGCCGGCGCGGCGCCGACCGTCGCCCCGGGCGCGGCGAACGAGCCGAAGACCGTCGCGCCGAGCGCGATTGCGAGCGTGGTGGGTCGAGTCATGCGGGGTCCGGGCACGTGTGTCGTGCCTGGTCATCGGCACCTCTGCGGCAGATCTTGACGTTCTCCTGACGTTCGGCGGCGCGAGTCGCCCGGGGGAACACCGTGCGGATGTCGCCGATTCGACGTAATCGTTGTATTCTCCGTAGGCATTGCGGTGAATCCGTGGGAGGCAGCAACGATGACCGAGACCACCACCACGACGCCCGGCCTGACGTCCGGGCGCCTGACCCATCTCCAACGGCTCGAGGCCGAGGCGATCCACATCATGCGCGAGGCCGTCTCCGAGTCGGAACGGCCCGCGATGCTGTACTCCGTCGGCAAGGACAGCTCGGTCCTGTTGCACCTCGCACGCAAGGCGTTCTTCCCGTCGCCGCCCCCGTTCCCGCTCGTCCACGTCGACACCACGTGGAAGTTCCAGGCGATGTACGAGTTCCGTGGCACGGCCGCCGCGGACGCCGGCATGGAGCTGATCGTCCATCAGAACCCCGAATGCGTCGAACGCGGCATCAACCCGTTCGACCACGGCTCGGCGCTCCACACCGACATGTGGAAGACCGAGGGTCTGAAGCAGGCGATCGACATGAACAAGTTCGATCTCTGCTTCGGCGGCGCCCGTCGCGACGAGGAGAAGTCGCGTGCCAAAGAGCGCGTGTTCTCGATCCGGTCGCCGCAACACCAGTGGGACCCGAAGCGTCAGCGGCCCGAACTCTGGTCGCTCTACAACGCCCGTCGGAGCCCCGGCGAGACCGTGCGCGTCTTCCCGATCAGCAACTGGACCGAACTCGACGTCTGGCAGTACATCCACCTCGAGCAGATCCCGATCGTGCCCCTCTACTTCTCGGCGCCGCGGCCCGTCGTCGACCGCGACGGCGTGCTGATCATGGTCGACGACGACCGCATGCCGCTCGACGACGGCGAGGTCCCGATGATCAAGAACGTCCGGTTCCGCACCCTCGGCTGCTACCCGCTGTCGGGTGCGATCGAGAGCGACGCCGACACCCTGACCGGGATCATCCAGGAGATGCTGCTGGCCACCACCTCCGAGCGGCAGGGGCGCATCATCGACTTCGACGGCGCCGCCTCGATGGAGAAGAAGAAGCAGGAGGGCTACTTCTGATGCTCGACCACGCACCCGCACGACCCGACGGACGGACCTTCTGATGGCGCACGCATCCGACCTCATCGCCGACGACATCGAGGCCTACCTCGTCTCGCACCAGTACAAGTCGCTGCTCCGCTTCATCACGTGCGGATCGGTCGACGACGGCAAGAGCACCCTGATCGGGCGACTGCTCTACGAATCGCACCTCGTGTTCGAGGACCACCTCGCCGCGCTCGAGGCCGACTCGGCCAAGGTCGGCACCCAGGGCGGCGACCTCGACTTCGCGCTCCTGCTCGACGGCCTGTCGGCCGAGCGCGAACAGGGCATCACGATCGACGTGGCCTACCGGTTCTTCTCGACCGAGCACCGCAAGTTCATCGTCGCCGACACACCCGGCCACGAGCAGTACACGCGCAACATGGTCACCGGCGCCTCCACCGCCGACGTCGCCGTCCTGATGGTCGACGCCCGCAAGGGTGTCCTGACCCAGACACGTCGCCACAGCTTCCTCGTGTCGCTGCTGGGCATCCAGCGCGTCGTCGTCGCCGTCAACAAGATGGACCTCGTCGACTGGTCGCAGGAGGTGTACGAGACGATTCAGGAGGAGTACCGCGACTTCGCGAAACGGATCGGTCTCGACGACATCACGTTCATCCCGATGTCGGCCCTCAAGGGCGACAACGTCGTGGCGCCCAGCCAGCACACGCACTGGTACCACGGCCCGACCCTGCTCGGGTTCCTCGAGACGGTCGAGGTCGACGACGACACCGCATCGGGTCCGTTCCGCATGCCGGTGCAGTGGGTCAACCGTCCGAACCTCGACTTCCGTGGTTTCTCGGGTCGCATCGTGGGTGGCACGATCCGCCCCGGCGACCCCGTGCGGGTGCTGCCGGCCGGCACGACCAGCACCGTCGACCGGATCGTCACGATGGACGGCGACCTCGACGAGGCGATCGACGGCCAGTCGGTCACCTTGACCCTCGCCGACGAGATCGACGCCTCGACCGTCTACGTCTCGAAGGACTTCGCACCGTACGGACGACGCCGCGACGAATCGGTCGCCGATGCGCTCCGCGGCGCCGACCGCCGTCTGCGCGGCATCGGGTCGCCGTATGCGGTCGAGCCCGGCACGGTTCGCAAGGACGACGGCGACCCGTACTCGGTCTTCACCCCGTTCTCGAGGAAGTGGCGGGCGTGCGGCTGGGCCGAGCCGATCGCCGCCCCACGCGACCCCGACTGGATCGAGGCGCCGTCGGAT
>JAGQSS010000006.1:5887-9871 GCA_020439405.1 Ilumatobacter sp.
GACGGGCTGCCCGACCGACCCGACGTCGAGATCGACATCCCGTCCGCGAGCGAGGACGCCGTCATCGCCCGCTGGCGGCGGTTCCGCGACGACGGTCTGGCCGAGTACGACGAGCGTCGCGACCTGCCGGCGATCGACGGCACGAGCCGCCTCTCACCGTTCCTCAAGTACGGCGTGATCCACCCGCGTCAACTCCTCGCCGAGAGCGACGCACGGTCGAAAGCCGGCGCGACGTTCCAGTCCGAGCTGGCCTGGCGAGACTTCTACGCCGACGTCCTGTTCCAGCGGCCCGAGAGTGCGTGGGAGCACTGGAACACGAAGTTCGACGCGATCTCCTACGACGACGACGCCGCGGCCAGGGATCGCTTCGATCGGTGGTGCGAGGGCCGAACCGGCTTCCCGATCGTCGATGCCGGGATGCGTCAGCTCGTACGGACGGGATGGATGCACAACCGCGTCCGCATGATCGTCGCCAGCTTCCTCGTCAAGGACCTCCACCTGCCCTGGACGTGGGGCGCCCGCTTCTTCCTCCGCCACCTGCTCGACGGCGACCTGGCGTCGAACAACCACGGTTGGCAGTGGGCGGCCGGATCCGGCACCGACGCCGCGCCGTACTTCCGGGTGTTCAACCCGACGTCGCAGCAGGAGCGGTGGGACCCCGACGGCGAGTACGTGCACCGGTGGATTCCCGAGCTCGGCACGGACGACTACCCCGACCCGATGGTCGACCACCGGGCCGAACGCCAAGAGGCCCTCGACCGCTACGAAGCCGTCAAGCTCGGCTGATCGCGACGGCGTCCGCGCCTCGTCCCGGTCATCGTGTCGGTGACAGCATCGACGCATGACGCTCACGGTCGCCGCCACCAAGCCGATCCACGAGACCCACCGCATCGCCGTCGACGGCGCCGTCGACGCCGATGCGCACATCCTCGAACCGCCCACCCTGTGGGAGGAGTACATCGACCCGCCGTACCGCGACCGCGCACTCCGCATCGTCCGTGACGAACACGGCCTCGAAGAACTCGAGATCGGTGGGCGGCGCTCGCAGATGGCTCGGCGCGGGTTCCCGGCGACACTCGGCGCGATGGGTGCTGCCGACCTCCCGGCGATGCAGAAGGATCCCGACCGCACGTACCTCGGCGAGGCGCCGTACGGGTCGATGGATCCCAACGAGCGACTCGAACTGCTCGATGCCGAGAACATCGACATCGCGATCCTCTACACCACCGTCGGATTGCTGTGGGAGGCCGAACTCGACGACCCCGAGCTCGCCCAGGCGTACACGCGTGCCTACAACCGTTGGATCACGGAGTTCTGTGCCGACTCGCCGCGGCTGGTCCCGACCGCGCATCTGTCGCTCGGCGACCCGGAGGCCGCGGCCCGCGAACTCGAACGCGCGGTCGGCGACGGTGCGAAAGGCGCGTACGTGTGCCCGTTCACCCACGACGCCAAGCCGCTCGGCCACCCCGACCACCACGTCGTGTTCGCCGCCGCCCAGGATCTCGACGTGCCGTTCGCGATCCACCCGACCTTCGAACCGCAATGGACGAAGGGGGAGCGGATGGGCACCTGGGAGCACGTGAAGCAACTCCGGTTGCTCGCCTCGGTGACGGCGTCCGACGGCGTCCGCCAACAGTTCACGACGCTGTTCGACTTCGGTGTGTTCGATCGGTTCCCCCGACTGAAGGTCCTCGTCCTCGAGTCGGGCGGCGGCTGGCTCGGCTATTGGCTCGACCGGATCGACGCCGTGTACGGCCACACCTTCATCGGCAACAAGGTGCCGCTCGAGCACAAGCCGAGCGACTACGTGCGCGAGCGGGTGTGGATCAGCTGCGACCCCGACGAGCGAACCATTCCGCACCTCGCCGAGCGCTTCGGCGCCGATCGCTTCCTCTGGGCTTCCGACTTCCCCCATGCCGACCACACCGCCGAGTACGTCCACGACCTGAACGAACTCGTGGCCTCGTTCCCCGAGCAGGACCAGCGTCGCTTCATCGGCGACAATGCCCGAGCACTGTTCGGTCTGCCGGCAGGTCGGGGCTGAGCGACTCGCCGGTCAGGCGTCGAAGTCGACGACGATCGTGTCGGTCGTCGGGGTCGACTGGCACGTCAGCACGTAACCGCGGAGAACCTCGTCGTCGGTCAGTCCGTAGTTGACGGCCATCTCGACCTCGCCGTCACGGACCACGGCCTGACAGGTGGAGCAGACGCCGCTGCGGCAGGAGTAGGGGGCGTCGGGGCGAATCCGTTGGACGGCGTCGAGCACGCTGTCGCCCTCGTACATCTCGAACTCGCTCACGCGTCCGTTGAGCGTGGCGGTGCCGGTGCTGACGACGGTCGACGTCTCGGTCACTTCCTGGGGTGCGAGCGTCACCGTGCCCTGCTGTTTCGTCGTGAAGATCTCGCGGTGGATCGACTCGCCGGGTAGGCCGGCGGCGACCAACGCATCCCGTGCGATGTCGGTCAGTTCGATCGGGCCGCACAGGAAGGCCTCGTCGACGTCGGCCGGGAGGAATCCGGCGGCGACCAGCGCGTCGAACCGTGCCCGGTCGGGTCGGCCCGACAGCAGTTCGCTCCCGGTGGCCTCGCGTGTGAACGCGAACGCCACGCGCAGCCGGCCGAGGTGGCGGTCGTGGAGATCGTGCACGTCGTCGATCAGCATGGCGGTCAGGGCAGTGCGATTGAGATAGACGAGTGCGACCTGTGATGCGGGTTCGGTCGCGAGGATCGTCGACATCATCGAGTAGATCGGCGTGATGCCCGAGCCGGCCGCGAAGAACGTGTAGCGACGGGCTCGCGTCGGGTCGAGGTCGTGGGTGAAGTGACCGGTGGGTTCGGTCACCTCGACGACCGAACCGGGCCGGAGTTCGTCGGTCGCCCAGGTGGAGAACACGCCACCAGGCACCTGTCGGATCGCGATCCGGAGCTCGCCGTCGGGGGCCGCCGAGCAGATCGAATAGCTCCGGCGGACGTCGACACCGTCGAACTCGTGCCGCAGGTTCACGTGCTGACCGTGAGCGAATCGGAATCGATCGCCGTGCTCGGAGGTGTCGAACGTGACGATCAGGCAATCGTGCGGATCGTTGATCGCGGATGTGACGGTCAGGGGCGTGAACGTCGACATCGTCAGAGTGCCTTGAACGCTTCGAACGGCTCGGTGCAGGTGTTGCACACGTAGCTCGCCTTGCAGGCGGTGGCACCGAACCGCGACACCAGCCGGGTACGGCGCGATCCGCATCGCGGACACGGAACCGGGAGGTCGACCGGCACGGTGCCCGGTTCCGGCGCCGGAGGTGGGGGAGTGATGCCCGCCGCGCGCAGTCGTTCGCGACCGCGGTCGCTGATCCAGTCGGTCGACCAGGCCGGATGCAGCGCGATCCGGACGTCGGCGACGAAGCCGGCATCGATCACGGCGGCGGCGACGTCGTCGCGGATCTGCTCGGTCGCCGGGCACCCGGAGTAGGTGGGGGTGAGGACGACGATCGCCCGGTCGCCGGCGATGTCGACCGAGCGGACGATGCCCAGGTCGCCGATCGTGACGTGTGGCAGTTCCGGATCGTCGACGTCGCGGATCAGCCGATCGAGCGCAGCCTCGGCCGCCGTGCTCGTCACCACGTGGCCCCCGGATGGGCGCGGGCGACGACCTGCATCTCGCCGAGCAGGTAGGAGAACGACTCGGTGTGGCGTCCCGAGCGTCCGCCGCTCTGCATCGGGCCGTCGTCGGGGATCGCGAGCGTCGCTTCGGTGACGGCAGCCTCGACCGTGGCACGCCACGCAGTGTGGAGCCCGCCCGGGTCGGCGGCCACACCCGACTCGACGAGCGTGCGCTCGACGTCGTCGGACTCGAACAGTTCCCCGGTGTATCGCCACAGTTCGTCGATCGCCGACTGCATCCGGGCGTGGCTCTCGTCGGTGCCGTCGCCGAGGCGGACGACCCAGCTGCGGCTGTGACGGAGGTGGTAGGCGGTCTCCTTGACGGCCTTA
>JAGQSS010000006.1:9970-14683 GCA_020439405.1 Ilumatobacter sp.
CCGGCGATCGCGGCCAGCGTCCCGTCGGACGACGAGCTCATCGCCTGCCAGTACGGCAGGGCGAAGGCGTCGTGCAGGAACTGGCGACCGATCACGTGGGCGAAGTCGCCGTTCGGGAGTTCGACGAGCAACGGATTGAGGAACTCGTGCTGGTCTCGCCAATAGGCGTAGTGATCTTCGTCGCGTGCGGTGCCGTCGGGTGCCGGGCCGTCGATCTCGCCGGCGTACGTGTACAGGCTCCGTGCCTGGCCGATCAGGTCGAGCGCCAGGTTCGACAGCGCCATGTCCTCCTCGATCTCCGGGGCGTGTGTCACGACCTCCAGGAGTCGCTGCGCGAGGACGAGGGCACGGTCGCCCTGCCGCAGGGTGTAGGCGACGAGCGGTTCCATCACATGTTGGCGACGTCGTCGGGGAGTTCGAAGTCGGTCGGGTGCCGGAACGTCTTGTCGGCCGCTGGGTCGAAGAACGCCTCACGGTCGTCCGGGTCGGAGGCGGTCACGTCGGACGACCGCACGACCCAGATACTGATCCCCTCCGATCGCCGGGTGAACAGGTCGCGGGCGTTCTGCAACGCCAGTTCGGCGTCGGGAGCGTGGACGGTGCCGGCATGGACGTGGCTGACGCCCCGCCGAGATCGGACGAACACCTCCCACAGCGGCCAGTCGGCCGTGCTCCCGGTCATGCGGCGGCGCCACCGTGCTCGGTGCCGACGCGGGCCGTCTGCTTGGCGGCGTAGGCGGTGGCCGCCTCGCGAACCCAGGCCCCCTCCACGTGCGCGGCCACCCGGGTGGAGATCCGCTCCCGACTGGCGGGGCCGTTGCCCTTGATCACGTCCCAGAAGTGATCCCAGTCGATCGGACCGTGGACGTAGTGGCCAGTCTCCTCGTCGAACCGGAGGTCGGGGTCGGGAATGGTGAGCCCGAGGAGGTCGGCTTGGGGCACCGTGGCGTCGATGAACTTCTGGCGGAGCTCGTCGTTGCCGAACCGCTTGATGCCCCAGCGCATGTTCTGGTCGCCGTGCACCGACTCGGCGTCGGGTGGACCGAACATCATGATCGACGGCCACCACCACCGGTCGAGCGCGTCCTGTGCCATGGCTCGCTGACCATCGGTGCCGGTCGACAGCTCGAGCATGATCTGGAAGCCCTGCCGCTGATGGAAGCTCTCCTCCTTGCAGACGCGCACCATCGCCCGGGCGTACGGGCCGTACGAGCATCGACACAGCGGCACCTGGTTCATGATCGCGGCGCCGTCGACCAGCCAGCCGATCGCGCCGACGTCGGCCCAGGTGAGGGTGGCGTAGTTGAAGATCGACGAGTACTTCTGGCGCCCGGTGTGCAGGCGGTCGAGCAGTTCGTCGCGGGGTGTCCCGAGGGTCTCCGCCGCTCCGTAGAGGTAGAGCCCGTGGCCGGCCTCGTCCTGCACCTTCGCGGTCAGGATCGCCTTGCGCCGTAACGACGGTGCCCGGGTCAGCCAGTTCCCCTCGGGCTGCATCCCGATGATCTCCGAGTGGGCATGCTGGGCGATCTGGCGCACGAGCGTGTCGCGGTAGCGGTCGGGCATCCAGTCGGTCGGCTCGATCCGCTCGTCGGCATCGATGAGCGCATCGAAGCGTGCGAGCCGTGGATCGTGCTCGGGCGCGGGCGCGCCGTCGTCGTTCCCCATGCGGCGATGATATGGCACGCCGACCGATCCGGTCAGCGCGCCGACCGCCGTCAGCCGCTGACCGACTCGTCGAGCGCACCCCGTTGCGCCTCGACCAGCGCCCATGCCTGGTCGAACGGTGTCGGAGCGCCGTACCGGTACCCCTGTGCGAGCCGCACGCCCAACTGTCGGGTGAGGTCGTGGTGGGCGCGGGTCTCGACGCCTTCGACGACGGGGATGAGGTGGAGCGCTCGGATGAGGTCGACCAGGCCCGGGAGGAGATCGCGTTCTTGCATCGGGCGACGCATGAACGACCGGTCGAGCTTGACGATGTCGATCGGCAGCGTGCCGAGGTGGCGCAACGACGCGAAGCCGGCTCCGAGATCGTCGAGGGCGACGCGCACCCCCAGCGATCGCACGGCGGTCAGCACCGCGGCGACCTGGTCGACCTGGTCGATGCTGGCGCTCTCGGTCACCTCGATCACGAGACGTGCCGGGTCGAGGCCGCTCGTCTCGAGCGCACGCCGCACATCGTCGATGAAACCCCATCGCTCGAGCTGGCGGGGGCTGATGTTGACCGAGACGTCGATCCCGTCGCCCGGCGCGTTCGCGAACGTGGTGGTCGCCTCGGTCAGCACCCACCGGCCGATCTCGTCGATCAGGCGCGATTCCTCGGCGATCGGGATGAAGCGGTCGGGCGCGATGCGGCCGTGGCGATGGTGGTCCCACCGGACGAGTGCTTCGAACGCGACGATGCGCCCGTCGTCGACGAGCACCACCGGCTGGAACTCGAGGCTCAGCTGCTCCCGGTCGACCGCGTAGGGCAGATCGGCCCGCAGTTCGAGCCACGTCTTCGCGCCCTCGCTCACGTCGGAGGCGAACGGTCGCCACCGGTCCTTGCCGGCCCGCTTCGCCGTGTACATGGCGACGTCGGCGCGCCGCATCAGTTCGTCGACGTCGCGTTCGCCGTCGATCTCGACGATGCCGATCGACGCTGCCGGGTGGACGACGGTCTGGGGCAACTCGACCGGCATGCGCAGGACGGCGAGCAGTTCCTCGGCGACGAGCGACGACTGGCGGGCCTGCGCCCCCACGAGGAGGACCGCGAACTCGTCACCGCCGAGCCGGGCGACGTGGTCGTCGTGACGCGTCACGGTACGCAGTCGTTCGGCGATCGCGACGAGGAGGGCGTCGCCGGCCGGGTGGCCGTGGACGTCGTTGACCGTCTTGAAGTCGTCGAGATCGAGGTAGAGCACGACGGCTTCGTGCCGGCCGGCGTGGATGGCCGACTCGACCTCGGTCAGGAACCGCTTGCGGTTGGCGAGGCCGGTCAGGCCGTCGTGGCCGGCCTCGTGGGCGAGCTCGCGACGGCTCGCCTCGAGTTCGTCGGCGACGAGCTGGAGGCGGATGACGACCAGGATGAAGATGGCGATCGTGGCGACGATCAGGGCGAGCGCGTTGTCGATGTGATCGGCCCGAACTTCGAACAACAGGACCACGGGGGCGACGATCGAACAGATCATCAGGGTCACCGAACGGGCGGCGGTGAGGCGCGGGCCGCGGAGCTCGATCGGTGTCGGGCGGTCGGCCGACTCGTGATCGATCACCGCGAGCGCCATCGTCGCGTACGAGGCGAGCCAGAGCGCGTCGACCGGGTTGCCGGCGGTGAACGAGCCACCCAGTTCGGCCACGGCGTACAGCACGTCGGCCACCAACATCGTGACCAACGAGGCCATCAGGAGCCCGGACGACCGGGTCGGGGAGATCTGACGCCCGAACAGGACGGCGAGCGCCGCGATCAGGACGAGATCGCCGGAGGCGTACGACAGCGCGACCCATCGTTCGAGCGCGGTCGCGGTGGCGTCGGCCACGGTCGGGGCGATGACGAGCGCCCACATGAGCGCCGTCGCGCCGAGCGCGACGATCGATGCATCGACCCAGGCGCCGCGGTTGCGTTCAGGACTCCCGGTGCGGCCCATCATCACGAGGCCCAGTCCGATCATCGGGTACCCGGCGATGTAGGCGATGTCGGCGACGCTCGGATACGGGTCGTACCCCAAGACCCGCTCGAGGAGCGAGTAGATGGCGTCGCCGGCGAGGAACATCGCGTTGCCCGCCACGATCCAACGCCAGGCGCGACGGTGCTGCGTGAGTCGTCCGGTCGCCACCGCCGCCACACCGATGATGATCGCAACGGCGAGCATCTCGATCGCGTCTTCGGCCACGGCGTTCGGGAGGAAGTACGCCGCGATCGCGCCCGAGAACGCGACGAGCACCATCCAGGTGGCGTGGCGGGAGTTCAGGCGGAGTGTGGTCATGATCGTCGTGGCGGTACCGACGGGTCGGCGGCCGTGGTGGTCGACCGCGCCGGGATTCGGGAATTCATCGGTCGATGCTGCCGCCGTCTTGACGAAACGCAGCTGTTATCCCGATGCTTTTCCGTGCGGGACGGTCGGGATCGGTGCGGAGCCCGGCGCGGTACGGTGCCCGCATGCGCGTGGTCGTCATCGGAGCGGGGTCGTTGGGGTCGGCGATCGGTGGGACACTCGCCCTGGACGGCCACGACGTCCTGCTCGTCACGCGCAACACCGACCACGTCGAGGCGGTCGCACGTGACGGGCTCGCGCTCGACGACGGTAGGCGTGTGCGTCGAGCGCGCGTCGAGGCCGCGACGGGGTACGCCGATCGCACCCCTGCCGACCTCGCGATCGTGCTCGTGAAGTCGTTCGACACCGAGGAGGCCGTTCGCGCCGCGGCGCCCGTGATCGGTCCGGACACGACCGTGTTGACGCTGCAGAACGGTGTCGGGTGCGAGGAGACGATCGCCGACGTCGTGGGGGCCGACCGGGTGGTGGCGGGGCGGACCTTCGTCGGCGGTCGGATCGTCGAGCCCGGACGCGTCGAATACGGCATCGTCGGACGGGCCACGACGATCGGCGAACTCGACGGCACCAGGTCGGAACGGATCGAGGTCGTCGCGTCCGCGTTCACCGCGGCGGGCATGCACACCGACATCTCGGACGACATCCGGGCGATGATGTGGGAAAAGCTCTTCGTCAATGTCGCGAC
>JAGQSS010000006.1:14783-44677 GCA_020439405.1 Ilumatobacter sp.
ACAATGGTCCACAACCGCTCGGAGCAGGAGGTGCTGCCATGGTGTTCGAGGAATCGGTCGTACTCGACCGGCCGTTCGACGAGGTCTTGGCGAAGGTCAAGACCGAGTTCGCCGCCGCAGGATTCGGGACGTTGACCGAGATCGATCTCCAACGGACGCTGCACGACAAGATCGGCAAGGAGATGGACCGATACGTCATCGTGGGTGCCTGCAACCCGAAGCTCGCCGCGGCGGCGCTCGATGCCGAACCGCTGATCGGCGTGCTGCTGCCGTGCAACGTGATCGTGCGCGAGGTCGACGGTCAGGTGTCGGTCGACGCCATGGACCCCGGACTGATGGCGACGATGACCGGCGAGGCGTCGGTCGAGCCCGTGGCCGCAGAAGCCCGCGAACTGATCAACGGCGCACTCCGCCGCATCGCCGCCTGATCCGCCGACGCGACCCTCACATGGGGGAGGCAGGGGCCGGGCCGCCCGCTGGGCGCCCGGCCCCGTTCGCGCACGTGGTTGACTGAGCGGCATGGACGTCATCACCGGCGACGACGGGATCACACGCTGCGGCTGGGGCGCCGAACCCGCCGACTATCTCGCGTACCACGACCACGAGTGGGGTGTCGGCGTCGACGACGACACGCGGTTGTTCGAGAAGATCTGTCTCGAGGGGTTCCAGTCCGGTTTGTCGTGGCTGACGATCCTGCGCAAGCGCGACAACTTCCGTGCCGCGTTCGCCGGCTTCGACATCGCGCGCGTCGCCGGGTTCGACGAACCCGACGTCGAACGTCTCCTCGGCGACGCTGGCATCGTTCGGCACCAGGGCAAGATCCGTTCGACGATCAACAATGCGCAGCGCGCGCTCGAACTGATCGACGAACACGGGTCGCTCGCAGCGTTCTTCTGGCCCCATGCGACGTTCCTCGACGAGCCGACCATCGTGGTCCCGGCGACGACCGACACCTCGACCGCGCTCTCCAAGCAGCTCAAGCGACGCGGCTGGTCGTTCGTCGGCCCGACGACGATGTACGCCTTCATGCAGGCGATGGGGGTCGTCAACGACCATGTCGCCGGGTGCGACTGCTGGGAGGCGGCCGAACGGTCGCGGCGGTCGGTCGCCGCGGCGGTCGGCGTCGACGTCCCCTGATCGCCCGACCCGACGGGCGCCGCCGCAGGGCGCGACAATCGGACATGGCCTACAACTCGACCGGGCTCGTCGTCCACGACGCCGACGCCCACATCATGGAAACGCCGACGTGGCTGTACGACCACGCCGACCCGGCGATCCGGGACCGGATCGAGATCCTGAGCTACCCCGGTGGCAACGAGCTGCAGCAGTCGGACGACCTGCTGGAACGTCGTGACGATCTGACCGCGGCGTTCGACCGGCTCGCCGACCGGCACCGGTCCGACGAGTACCGGGCGGTCGAGGCCGACGAGATCATGCTCCGAAAGAATTTCGCCGCAACCGGTTCGTTCCTCGCGGACGATCGCCCGCGTGCGCTCGACCTGCTCGGGTTCGCGAGCCAGCTCGTGTTCAACACGTTCCACAACTCGCGGCTGCACGACTGGGAGCACTCGGGCGACGACGAGCTCGCCGTCGGCGCCGCGCGCGCCCACAACCGGGCGATGGCCGAGTTCTGTTCGGTCGACGCCCGGCTGTTGTCGACGATGTACGTGCCGCTGTCGTTCCTCGATCGAGCTGCCGACCTGGCCGCCGAGGCGATCGACATGGGCGCGGGCGCGCTGCTCGTCGCGTCGGGCTGCCCGGCCGGCCACTCGCCCAGCCACGTCGGGCTCGACGGTGTGTGGGCCGCGGCGCAGGAAGCCGGGGTCCCGATCGTGTTCCACGTCGGTGGTACCGGGCAGCTGCTCGACCCGAACTACTTCCGCAACGGCTTGCCCGTGCCGCCCGACTTCCACGGTGGCGAGGAGAACTTCCGCTCGGTCGACTACATGGCGATCCCGGCGCCGCCCGCCCAGACCCTGGCTACGATGTTGTTCGACGGCGTCTTCGAGCGGTTCCCCGACCTGCAGGTCGGCGTCATCGAGCAGGGCGCCATCTGGGTGCCGTCGTGGATGCGGCAGATGGAGTCGGCGTTCGATGCGTTCGCCCGCCACGAAGAGCGACTCCAGGCTCTGTCGATGCGCCCGAGCGACTACGTGCGACGCCAGATGAAGTTCACGCCGTACCCGACCGAGGACGTCGGCTGGATCATCGAGCAGGCGGGCGCCGAGACCGTGCTGTTCTCGAGCGACTACCCGCACGTCGAGGGTGGCCGGCGCCCGATCGAGCGGTTCGAGCGGTCGATGGAGGGGTGTTCGGAGGCCGTCCGCCACGCCTTCTACCACGACAACTTCGTCGATCTGATGGGCGGTCGGGTCCCCGAACCCGTGGTCTGAACGGGGACGCGGTCACCCCTCCGCCGAGAAGGGGTGACACCGTCGGTCGGCGCCGTGCGATCGTCCGTGTCCCAGGTCGGAAGGGCACCATGCCCCGTCCGTGTCGGCGATGTCTGCGGCGCTGATCCGGTCCCCCGATTCTGGCGGGTGGACGGGTCGGCGGTCCACATTATTGCAACGTTCCGTGAAGATTTTGCCGAAGTGGACGCGGAGCGTGGTGTCTCAGGAGCGGATGGTGGCCAGCAGTGCGTCGCTCGCCATGGCGGTGAGCAGGGTGACCATGTCGGTCCGCGGCAGGCGGCCGCTGTGGGGCGTCGAGTTGATCAGGCCGAACGTCGCATGGACGGCCGCCAGCGCGCGGTCGGTGTCGACGTCGACCCGGTCGCGGAGCGCGTCGGTCCAGAGTTCGACGTACTCGTTCTGGACGGCCCGGACGCGTGCGACGTCGTCCGGGCGGGCGTACAGCAGGTCGCGGAAGTGCACCGTGATCAGCGACCGTCGGTCGACCGCGAACTCGACGTGGAAGGCGATGAGACGTTCGACGGTGTCGCTCTCGTCGCGCTCACCGACGACACGGCGTCCGCCCTCGAGCAGGTACTCGGAGATGCCGATCAGCATCTCGCCGAGCAACGCCTCCTTGCCGTCGAAGTGGTGGTAGATCGCCGGGCCGCTGATGCCGGCGGCGGCACCGATCTCGTCGACGGTCACCTTGGCGTACCCGTGCTCGGCGAACAGGTCGGCAGCGATGTCGAGGAGCTGCCGACGCCGAGCGTTCACGTCCGGCCACCGAACTCGGGGAGGGGACCCGCCGCGCTGACCCTGCTCGCGACGTCGTGGCCGACGAGGTGTGCGAGTTGTCGCGACGCCTCGAGCACTCCATCGAGATCGACGCCGGTCTCGTATCCGAGATCGTGCAACATCAGGACGAGGTCTTCGGTCGCGAGGTTGCCGCCGGCGCCCGGGGCGAACGGCGAACCACCGAGCCCACCGACCGACGTGTCGAACCGGTCGATCCCGAGTTCGATCGCGGCCAACGCGTTCGTCAGCGCCGTGCCGCGGGTGTCGTGGAGGTGGAGGCCGAGGTCGGCCCGGGCGTCGTTCGGGAGGGCGCCGACGACTGCGGCGATCCGGCGCGGTGTCGCCGTCCCCGTCGTGTCGGCCAGCGTGATCGACGCGCCGGGCAGCACCGTCAGGGTCCGCTCGACGATCGCGACCGTGGGAGTGGGGTCGGTGACATCGGCGAACGGCGACCCGAACGCGCACGAGACGACGACGTCGACCCGATCGGCGCCGCGCGCCGCCGCAGCAATGTCGGCGAGCCCGTCGATCGCCTCGTCGGTACTCCGTCCGACGTTCTTGCGGCTGTAGCCCTCCGACGACGAGATCGTGACCGTGAGATGGCCGAGGCCCGACTGGCGGGCGAGTTCGACGCCGCGTGCGTTGGGCACGAGAGCCCACCAGGTCGTGCCGGGCGTCGACGGCAGTCGTGCCACCACCGTCGCCGCCTCGGCCATCGACGGGACGGCCTTGGGCGAGACGAACGACGCCACCTCGACGTCGCGCAGGCCGGCTGCGGCGAGGGCCTCGGCCAGCCGGGCGCGCTCGACCGGATCGACCGGCGCCTCGTTCTGGAGGCCGTCGCGTGGGCCGACATCGCGGATGCGGATCATCGCCGCGACCTTAACCCGGCCTCAGTTCGGACCGGCCCTGTCGAACGGTCCGGTCTCGACGCGAAACTTAGGCTGCGTTAAGGTGCAGCCGTGCCGGATTGGCCGATCCTCACCACCCGCTGCGACCCGAACGCCGACGTGTTCGACGCGAACCGTGCCCGCTTCGCCGACCTCGTGGCCGACCTCCGCGCGGTCACCGAGACGGCCCGGCTCGGCGGCTCCGAGCGTTCTCGTCAGCGTCACGTCGAGCGCGGCAAGTTGCTGCCGCGCGACCGGGTCGACGGTGTGCTCGATCCGGGCACGCCGTTCCTCGAACTGTCCGGGCTCGCCGCCCACGGCATGTACGACGACGAGGCGCCCGCGGCCGGCATCATCACCGGCGTCGGTCAGGTGTCGGGCCGCCGATGCGTGATCGTCGCCAACGATGCGACCGTGAAGGGCGGCACCTACTTCCCGGTGACGGTGAAGAAGCACCTCCGGGCCCAGGAGGTCGCGCTCCAGAACCGGTTGCCGTGCATCTATCTCGTCGATTCGGGTGGCGCATTCCTCCCCGAACAGGATTCGGTGTTCCCCGACCGCGAACATTTCGGTCGGATCTTCTACAACCAGGCGCAGATGTCGTCGAAGGGCATCGCCCAGATCGCCGCGGTGCTCGGGTCGTGCACCGCCGGAGGCGCCTACGTGCCGGCGATGTCCGACGAGGCGATCATCGTCCGCGATCAGGGCACGATCTTCCTCGGCGGACCGCCCCTGGTGAAGGCGGCGACGGGTGAGGAGGTGTCGGCGGAGGATCTCGGCGGGGGCTATGTGCACAGTCATGTCTCGGGCGTGGTCGATCACCTCGCGGAGGACGACCGACATGCGCTGCAGATCGTGCGCGACATCGTCGCCACGCTGCCGGCATCGGCGGCGCCGCCGTGGGAGGTACTCGCACCCGAACCGCCGGTGGTCGACCCGACACAGCTCACCGGCGTGGTGTCGACCGACAGCCGCCATCCGTACGACGTGCGCGAGGTGATCGCCCGGGTCGTCGACGGCTCTCGCTTCAGCGAGTTCAAGGAGAACTACGGCAGCACGCTCGTCACCGGGTTCGCCCACATCTGGGGTCATCCGGTCGGCATCGTCGCCAACAACGGGATCCTGTTCGGTGAGTCGGCGCAGAAGGGCGCCCACTTCATCGAACTGTGCGACCAACGCGGCATCCCGCTCGTGTTCCTCCAGAACATCTCCGGCTTCATGGTCGGACGCGACTACGAGAACGCCGGCATCGCCAAGCACGGCGCCAAGATGGTCACGGCGGTCGCCACGTGTCGAGTCCCGAAGCTGACCGTCGTCATCGGCGGCTCGTTCGGAGCCGGCAACTACTCGATGTGCGGGCGGGCGTATTCGCCTCGGTTCCTGTGGATGTGGCCGAACTCGCGGATCTCGGTGATGGGCGGCGAACAGGCGGCCTCGGTGCTGGCCACCGTGCGCGGCGACTTCGAGTCGCCCGAGGCGGAGGAGGCGTTCAAGGCGCCGATCCGAGACCAGTACGAGCACCAGGGCCACCCGTACTATTCGACCGCCCGCCTGTGGGACGACGGCATCATCGAACCCGACCAGACCCGCGACGTGCTCGGCCTCGCCCTGTCGACCGTCGGCGGTGCCCCGCTCGACGACGTCGCCTGGGGCGTCTTCCGGATGTGATCACGATGACGTTCGACACCGTCCTGATCGCCAACCGTGGCGAGATCGCCGTCCGGGTGGCGCGCACACTCCGCGAGCTCGGCATTGCGTCGGTCGCCGTGTACACCGACGCCGACGAGCACGGCGTGCATCGCCGGGCGGCCGGCCGGTCGGTCCGCATCGGTTCGTATCTGTCGGTCGACGACGTGATCGCCGCCGCTCGCTCGACCGGCGCACAGGCGATCCACCCCGGCTACGGCTTCCTGTCCGAGAACCCGGCCCTGGCGCGAGCGTGTGTCGATGCGGGCGTCACCTTCATCGGTCCGCCGGCGTCGGCGATCGAGGCGATGGGCGACAAGATCGCCGCCAAGGCCACCGTCGCCGCCGCCGGCGTGTCGACCGTGCCCGGCTCCAGCGGAGCGGGCCTCGACGACGCAGCGTTGGCCGAAGCGGCTCGCGAGGTCGGCTTCCCGGTGCTGCTCAAGCCGTCAGCCGGCGGTGGCGGCAAGGGGATGCGGCTCGTCGACGACGAGCACGGGTTGGCCGACGCGATCGCGTCCGCCCGACGTGAGGCGACGAACAGCTTCGGCGATGACACCCTGCTCGTCGAACGGTTCGTGACCAACCCGCGCCACATCGAGATCCAGGTCGTCGCCGACACCCACGGCAACGTCGTGCACCTCGCGGAGCGCGAGTGTTCGCTCCAGCGGCGCCACCAGAAGATCGTCGAGGAGGCGCCGTCGCCGCTGCTGACGCCCGAGACGCGGGCCGCGATGGGGCAGCAGGCCGTCGACGCCGCCCGCGCGTGTGGCTACGTGGGCGCCGGCACCGTCGAGTTCATCGTGTCGTCCGACCGGCCCGACGAGTTCTTCTTCATGGAGATGAACACGCGGCTCCAGGTCGAGCACCCGGTCACGGAGGCGATCTTCGGTGTCGATCTGGTCGAGTGGCAGGTGCGCATCGCCGCCGGCGAGCCGCTGCCGAAGGCGCAGGACGAGTTGACGTTCGACGGTCACGCCGTCGAGGTGCGCGTGTACGCCGAAGACCCGGCCCGCGGCTTCCTCCCGACCGGTGGCGAGATCGTCGCGTATCGCGAACCCGCGATCGACGGTGTCCGTGTCGACTCGGGCGTCGCCGCCGGCACGGTCGTCGGCAGCGACTTCGACCCCATGCTCGCCAAGATCATCGCCTGGGGCGCCGACCGCACCGAGGCGTTGCAGACGCTCGACCGCGGTCTCGCCGACACCGTGCTGGCCGGGGTCACCACCAACGTCGGCTTCCTGCGGCGACTCCTGTCGCTCGACGACGTTCGCGCCGGACGACTCGACACCGGGCTCGTCGAACGCCACCTCGACGACGTGGCCGAGCGGAGCGGTCCCGATGCGGTGGCCGCCCTGGCTGCGGCGGCGATCGCACCGCTTCTCGAGCGGGCATCGTCGACCGACCCATGGTCCGCGCTCGTCGGTTGGCGTCACGGCGTCGAGCGGTCGGTTCGTCGCGAGTTCGACCAGCCCGGTGCTGATCGCATCGAGGTCAGCGTCTCGCCGATCGGCGAGAGTCGTTGGCGCGTCGCCGGTGTATCGGTGGGGGAGCGCATGGTCGAGTTCGCCGGTCCGTTCGGTGGCCCGGCCGACATCGTCGTCGACGGTGTGCGATCGAACGTCACCGTCGATCGTCGCCGCGACACGTGGTACGTCACGGTCGGCGGCGACACCTGGATCTTCGACGAGGTCGTGCATCGTGGCCACGACGACGCGGCGGTCGGTACCCACGGCGACGGCGTCGTCCGCAGCCCGATGCCGGGCACGGTCATCGCCGTTGCGGTCGAACAGGGGGCCACGGTGTCAGCCGGTCAGACGGTGGCGATCGTCGAGGCGATGAAGATGGAACACGCGCTCACCGCGCCGGCCGATGGCGTCGTCGAGACGGTGCACGTCGCGGCCGGGGGCCGGGTCGCCCTCGACCAACCGATCGTCACGATCACCGCCGACGAAGCGATCGCCGGCTGATCAGACCACCCAGAGCTGTTCGCTGCCGATCGGCACGAACCCGAGCGCCAGGAACGCTCGCATCGAGCGGGCGTTGCCGGGTGACACGGCGGCGAACACGGGCTCGCCGTCGGGGATCAGACCGAGTGCGTCGGCGACGAGGGAGCGGCCCCACCCCCGGTTGTGACCGGCCGGGTCGGCCTCGACACCGAACTCGGTCCGGCCGACGAGGCCGGTCGAGAGGGTGACGAAGCCGCGTTCGTCGCCGAAGACGCGGACGTCGTCGCGGATCGCTCGGGCGTGCTCGACCCGGTGGTGTTGATCGTGTCGGTCGGTGGGTTCGAGGCCCGCCGATCCGGCACCCGTGCCCCGGGCGAACAAGACGGCATCGAGCACGCCGATCTCGGCCGCGTCGCGAGCCAGCCAGGCGACGTAGCGAGGATCGTGCGAACCGCCGTACCCGTCGGGTGCCGGTACGCCGTCGTCGTCGGTCGGCAGGATCGGTGCCGGCGCCATCACGTACGTATGTCCGGTGAACGCAACGACGCCCTGCACCCGTCCGGGAGGCTCGACGTGCGTCACCCCACCATCGACCGGCGGGAACCGACCTTCGGTCGCATCGAGCAACGCCCGGAACAACGGATGCACGTCGGCGGACCCTACCGGCGAGACCCCCTCTGGTCTCGCCCGGGAACTTAGGCTGCGTTAAGCTGGGCGGCATGGCCTGGGAGCTGACCGATGAGCACGAGATGCTCCGTTCGACCGTCCGTGAGTTCGCCGAGGGCGAGATCGCACCGCACGCCGCGCAGTGGGACGTCGATCACCACTTCCCGGTCGACGTCGTGCGCCAGATGGGCGAGCTCGGCCTGTTCGGCATCGTCTTCCCCGAGGAGTACGGGGGCGCCGGCGGCGACTTCACCTCGCTGTGCGTCGCGATCGAAGAGCTCGGCCGCGTCGACCAGTCGATGGGTATCACCCTGTCGGCCGGCGTCGGTCTCGGCGCCAACCCGATCTTCCAGTTCGGCACCGCCGACCAGAAGGAGCGCTGGCTGCCCGACCTCGTCGCCGGTCGCGCCCTCGGCGGGTTCGGACTGACCGAGCCCGACGGCGGCTCCGATGCGGGGGCGACCAAGACGCGCGCCGAGCTGGTCGACGGCGACTGGGTGATCAACGGATCGAAGGCCTTCATCACCAACTGCGGCACCGACATCACGTCGCTCACCACCGTCACGGCCCGCACCGACGACGGCATCTCGGCGTTCGTCGTGCCCGCCGGTACCCCGGGCATGATCATCGAACCGCCGTATCACAAGCTCGGCTGGCACGCCTCCGACACCCACGGCATCACGCTCGACGACTGTCGCGTGCCCGAACACCATCTGCTCGGCAAGCCGGGGGAAGGGTTCCGCAACTTCCTCACCATCCTCGACGACGGCCGGATCGCCATCTCGGCGCTCGCCGTCGGCTGTGCGCAGGCGGCGCTCGAGATGTCGCTCGAGTACGCAAAGGACCGGATCGCGTTCGGCAAGCCGATCGGCGCCAACCAGGGCCTGGCGTTCCAGCTGTCCGATCTCGCCGTCCAGGTCGAGAACGCCCGCAACCTCACGTACAAGGCAGCGTGGATCAAGGATCAGGGTCGCCCGATCGGGCAGATCGCCGCCATGGCGAAGCTGTACTCGACCGAGGCGGCGATGGACGCCGTCCGGCTCGGCACCCAGGTGCTCGGCGGGATGGGCTTCATGGAAGAGACGCCGATGGCGCGCTTCTATCGCGACGCCAAGATCCTCGAGATCGGCGAGGGGACGAGCGAGATCCAGCGGCTGGTCATCGCCCGGTCGCTCGGCCTACCGGTCGGCTGAGCGACCGCCGTCGTCAGGCGGCGATCAGCGAGTCGACACCGGCGTAGTCGTTGCCGACCATCTCGGCGTCGGGGTCGACCAGCCACGACCCGTCGTCGGTCAGGTACTTGAACCGGTAGCTGCGACCCGGCTCGAGCTCGACCGACACCGAACGAGTGCCGTTGCTGCGCTTCTTGAGTGGGTGGGCGAGTGGGTCCCATCCGTTGAAGTCTCCGACGACCGACACCGGCTGATCGCAGTCGGTCGTGGGGAGAGAGAACGTGACCTTGGTGGTCGTGGCAGTGGAGGTCGTGGCGGTGGAGCGCTTGATCATCGTGCACCTCGACGTCGTCGTGGAACGGGGACGCGCGCACCGTACGCCACCCGACGGGGTGGTGGCGTCAATGCACCAACTGTTCAAACGCCCGACACGAACCGGGCCGGACACGAAGCAGCGTCAGCCGGCCGACATCTTCTCGAGCGTGGCCTTCATCTGTGCGTGCACGGCGTTGATCGCCTGGAGCGGACGCATCATCACCTTGAACTCGGTGATGATGCCGTCGTCGTCGCACGTGATGATGTCGACGCCGTTGGCGTATTTGCCGTCGACGGTCGATTCGAACTCGAGCATCGCGTGGTGGCCCTCGCGGATGATCTTCGTGTAGCCGAACTTGCTGCTCGTCTCGAGTGCGGACGTCGTCTCGCCGTGGGCGTCGGGGTCGACGTCGGCGAGCGTGCTCCCGGCGGCCGCCAGGTACATCTTGGTGATCTCGCGACCCTCCTGCGGGGTGAACACGATCGGCGACAAGAAGACGACGTCGGGGTGCAGGATGGCATCGAGGCCGCCGTCGAGTTGGCCGCGGAGGTGATCGAACCAGCGGTCGATGCAGCCGAAGATGGGATCGCGATCGCTCATCGCGCCAGTCTGGCCGCGACGCGGTCGAGTGACCGAGTCCGGGAGTCGCCGCAGTGCGGTCGGCGGTCAGGCGGCGGAGTCGACGCTGACGTGATGGCGGTCGCCGCCCGCGCGCTTGGCCCGGTACATGGCGCCGTCGGCGACGGCGATCAGGTCGTCGAGCTCACGGTGGCTCCCGAGCGCGACGCCGACACTCGCACCGAGCTGGACCGTCTCACCTTCCCAGGTGAACGGCTCGCTGAGGATGCTCACGATCCGGTCGGCCATATGGTGCACCACGGTGTTGCTCAGTCGGCCGGCGGCATCGGTCAGCACGATGACGAACTCGTCGCCGCCGACGCGACTGACGAAGTCGTCGGGCCGAACCGCACGCACCAAACGGTCGGCGACGGTGGCGAGGACGTGATCGCCGGCCGCATGACCGAGTTCGTCGTTGATCGGCTTGAACCGGTCGATGTCGACGAACATGACGGCACAGTCGTCGGCCGTCGCCTTGATGCGCTCGAATCGGTGGCTGAGGCCGAGTCGGTTCGGGAGGCCGGTGAGGTCGTCGCGCATCGCGTTGCTCGCGATGGCCCGGTCGTTGTGTGCCTTCGTGGCGATCAGACTGAGCAGCTCCCGCGCCTGGGTGATCTGGCTGATCGGGCCCTGCACCGACGCGTGCTCAGCGGGTGTGCACGCCACCAACCGGAGGGTGGTGTCGAAGTCGGGGGCGTGGGCGCCGGCGTGGAAGACCGCGCCGAAGCCGGCCTGGCGCAAGGTCGCGGCGATGTCGGGCGGCAGGGTGCTCAGTTCGCTCCGGGTCGGCTCGGTCGAGAGTCCGGCCCACGGAACGGGCGATGCCGAGGTCGCCGGGAGCTTGGCGACCACGTCGTCGCTGGCGACGATGCAGTGCGCCGAGCCGTTGGCGTGTTGTTCGAACACGGCGACCGCCATGGCATGTGGGGGCAGGGCCAGCCGTTCGACGAGCGGTGCGCACCCGCGTGCGACCGGGTCGTGCGACGCCACCCCGGCGAACACGTCGGCCAGGAGTTCGTCGTCACGGCAGTTCCGGACGTGGTACACGATCCCGTCGACCGCGCCGTCGCCGAGTGCACCGACGCCGGTCGCCTCCATCGGGATGATGCGTCCGTCCTTGGCCACCATCCGGAATCGGATCGGGAGCCAGGGTTGCGTGGTCTCGTGCGCATCGGCGACTTCGACGACCGACTGGTAGGCGTCGAGCACGCTCGGCAGGTCGTCGGGATGGATCGCGTCGAGCATCTGGAGCCCGATGCCGTCGTCGTACGTCCAGCCCGACAGTTCGAGGAGTGCCTGGTTGCCGTACGAGACGCGGCCGTCACGGTTGACGACGAGGATCGGTGTCGGCACCAGGTCGAGGACGGCTTCGTAGAAGCGCGGGTCGGCCGGGAGGGCGGGGTGGCGGTTCGGTGCGGTCGTCGAGGTCATGGCGGGCGGTGGTGTGACGGCGGGAATGTCTCACCCGGTTCATCGGCCGCCGAAGGTCCGAACTTGACCGACAACGCCCTGCAGAGAGGTGCTATTCGGCGTCGACCGCCTCGTCAGCCGAGCTGGTCGTGGAGGAACGCGGTGGCCTTCGGCCAGATCTCGTCGTAGAGCCCCTGGTCCTGGGTGCCGAGCGCGTTGTGCGGTGCCATGAAGGCGTGGCCCGATCCGGGGTACACGGTCAGTTCGGCGTCGACGCCGAGGCCCTGCAACTCGGCCTCGAGCGCCTTGGCGCCCGACGGCGGGAAGAAGTCGTCGTGTTCGGCCATGTGACCACGGATGACCGCGGTGATCCGGCTGTAGTCGGGTTGGGCATCGCCGGACGGAAAGCCGTAGAACGGTACGGCCGCCTTCACCTTGTCGGGACGAGCGGCGGCCAGCACGAAGGTGAGCATGCCGCCCATGCAGAACCCCATCACGCCGATGCCTCTGCCGGTCGTGGCGTCGTGGTCGGCGAGGAAGTCGACCGCACCGCTCATGTCGCGAGCGGCACGATCCATCGGCATGTTGGTCATGAGTTCGCCGGCCTTGTCCATCTCGGTGTGGCCGGCGAGTTCGCCGTGGTACAGGTCGGGCGCGAGCGCCACGAACCCGGCAGCGGCGAGTCGGTCGGCCATCTCCCTGATGCCCGAGTCGAGACCCCACCACTCCTGCACGACGATCACCCCGGGCCCGGTGCCACCCTCGGGCGTGGCGAGATAGCCGCCCGCCGTCGATCCGTTGCTCGCGAATTCCACCATCGTTCCCATGCCTCGAACGTTACGACGGCGACCGGCCCGGCGTCGAGCGCTCGGTCGGATGTGCGGGGTGGAATCGCGCGTGCGAAGCTCGAGCACGTGTCGACGCCGCGCGTGCTCTGGAATCCGTCCGACGATGCCCGGGCCGCGACGGCGCTGGGTCGGTTCGCCGATGAGTGCGAACGGCGGTCGGGTCTCGAGTTCTCCGACTACGAGGCGCTGTGGCGGTGGTCGACGGGCGACGGGCTCGAGGACTGCTGGGCGGCGGTCTGGGACGTCTTCGACGTCGTCGCCGACCCGTCGTACGAGCAGGTGCTCGACCGTCGGGTCATGCCCGGCGCGACGTGGTTCGGCGGCGCCCGGCTGAACTATGCGGAGCACGCGTGTCGGATGGCCGAGGGTCGAGGTGACGAGACGGCGTTGGTCGGCGTCTCGCAGTCGCGTGACCGTGTCGAGCTGACGTGGGCCGATCTCGTCGACCAGGTGCGGCGCGTGCGCGCCGGCCTGCAACGGCTGGGCGTCGGACAGGGTGACCGGGTGGCGGCGTATCTGCCGAACATCCCCGAGACCGTCGTCGCGTTCCTCGCCGCGAGCAGCCTGGGCGCGGTCTGGACCTCGTGCGCACCGGAGTTCGGTGTCCAGGCGGTGCTCGACCGGTTCCGGCAGGTCGAGCCGACCGTCCTGCTCGCGGTCGACGGCTATCGGTACGGGCGGCGCGACGTGTCACGGGTCGACGAGCTCGCTGCGATCCGGGCCGGACTGCCGTCGTTGGCGGCGACGGTGCACGTGCCGTACCTCGGCGACGGCGTGCGCGACGGTGTGGTCGCGTGGAGCGACCTGTCGGCCGACACGGACGAGCCGCTGTCGTTCGTCCGGGTCGCCCCCGACCATCCGCTCTACGTGCTCTACTCGTCCGGCACGACCGGACTGCCGAAGCCGATCGTGCACGGGCACGGGGGGATCCTGCTCGAGCACCTCAAGACGCTCGGGTTGCACGCCGACCTGCGATCGGACGACGTCTTCTTCTGGTTCACGACGACCGGCTGGATGATGTGGAACTACCTCGTGTCCGGCCTCCTGCACGGTGCCCGGCTCGTCCTCTTCGACGGCGACCCGAACCACGACGGCCCGATGACGCTCTGGCGTCTTGCGGCCGACGAGCACGTGACCTGGTTCGGCGGGGGAGCGCCGTACTTCGCGGCGTGCGAGCGGGCCGGCGTCCGGCCGTCCGACGAGCTCGACCTGTCGCGCCTCCGCGCGGTCGGGTCGACCGGTGCGCCGCTCTCGGCCGATGCGTTCGTCTGGGTGTACGAGCACGTGTCGCCGGACGTCCTGTTGTCGCCGATCTCGGGAGGGACCGACGTGTGTTCGGCGTTCGTGGGTGGCAGCCCTCTGACGCCGGTCTGGGAGGGCGAGATCCCGTGCAGCTACCTGGGCGCTGCGGTGGCGGCGTTCGACGAGGGCGGGTCGCCGGTCGTCGGCGTCCAGGGCGAGCTGGTGGTCACCGAGCCGATGCCGTCGATGCCGGTCGGTTTCTGGGGTGACGACGACGGGTCGCGCTATCGGGCCGCGTACTTCGACGACTACCCCGGCGTGTGGCGACACGGCGACTGGGTGACGATCACCGATCGGGGGAGTTGTGTGATCACCGGGCGATCGGACGCGACGTTGAACCGGGGCGGTGTCCGGGTCGGTACCGCCGAGATCTACCGCGTCGTCGAGGCGGTCGACGGGGTCGCCGACAGCCTGGTCGTCCACCTCGAAGGCGACGGTGCGGATGATCCGGGCGAACTCGTGCTCTTCGTGGCGCTCGACCCCGACGTCGTGTGCGACGACGCCTTCGTGGCGACGATCCGGTCGACCGTGCGATCGGGTTTGTCGCCGCGGCACGTCCCCGACCGCGTCGTGGCGATCCGGGCGGTGCCGACGACGCTGAGCGGCAAGAAGCTCGAGCTCCCGGTCAAGAAGGTCCTGCAGGGGGTCGATCCGGGGGAGGCGGCCAGCCGCGGTGCGCTGAAGGATCCGGCCGCGTTCGACGAGATCGTCGATCTGGCCCGGTCCTTGCGGACCGACTGACGAAACGGTACCGTTTCGATCGAAACGTCAGCGTTTCGTCGGGGGAGATCGGGTCCGTGGACGCGTGAGTTCCCGGCACCCACCCACCTCCCACCATCCGGAGGGCCCATGGCCGACACCCTGTCCGAGATCCCGCTCCACGAGCGCCCCGAGATCCACGCCCGACGCTGGTTCCTGCTCGGCGTGATGTGCCTGAGCCTCGTCATGGTCGTGATGGCCGTATCCGGACTCAACGTCGCGATCCCGTCGCTCCAGCGCGACCTCGACGCGTCGGCCACCGACCTTCAATGGATCGTCGACTCGTACGCGATCGTGTTCGCGGGATTGCTGCTGAGCGCCGGCGCGATCGGCGACCGGTTCGGCCGGAAGCGGGCGCTCATGGCCGGACTCGCCGTGTTCGCCGTCGGCTCGTTCATCGGAGCGCTCGCCGACAGTTCGACCCAGGTGATCGCGTCGCGTGCGATCGCCGGGATCGGTGCCGCGTTCGTCATGCCGGCGACGCTGTCGCTGCTGACGGCCGTGTTCCCGCCGCACGAACGCGGCAAGGCGATCGCCGTCTGGGCCGGGTTCGCCGGCGCCGGCGGTGCGCTCGGGCCGCTGCTCGTCGGGTTCCTCCTCACCGGTTGGTGGATCTTCCCGTCGTTCTGGTGGGGTGCCGTCTTCGTGGTCAACGCGGTGACGCCGCTGATCGTGCTCACCGTGGTCGCGATCTACGCCCCGCGCAGCAAGGACGACGAGGCGACACCACTCGACCCGGTCGGCGCGGTGCTGTCGCTCATCGGCATCGCCGCACTGCTGTTCGGGATCATCGAGGGTCCCGAACGCGGATGGGGCGACGCATACGTGGTCGGTGGGTTCGTGCTCGGCATCGGCCTGCTCGCGGGATTCGTCCTCTGGGAGCGACACGCCGAACACCCGATGCTCCCGATGCAGTACTTCCGGGCCCGCCCGTTCTCGACCGGCACCGGCATCATCACCTTCGGCTTCCTCGTGATGTTCGGCTTCTTCTTCCTGATCACGCAGTACTTCCAGTTCGTGAAGGGGTACACGCCGCTGCGCGCCGGCGTGGCGACCCTGCCGTTCGCCTTCACGATGATCATCATGTCGCCGCGCAGTGAGCCGCTCGTCCGGCGATTCGGACTCAATCGGGTCGTCGCCGGCGGGTTCACGTCGATGGCCACCGGCTTCGTCCTGCTCGGACTGATCCGTCCGGACACGCACTACCTCGTGATCGCGTGCGGTTTCGTGCTGCTCGCCGGTGGGATGGCGATCACGTTGGCGCCGGCGACCGGCGCGATCATGTCGTCGGTGCCGCTCAACAAGGCCGGGGTCGGTTCGGCGGTCAACGACACGACCCGTGAGTTCGGCGGCGCGCTCGGCATCGCGGTGCTCGGGAGCATCGTCGCCTCGCAGTACCGCTCGCACTTCGACACGACCGGATTGCCGGGCGAACTGGCCGACGTGGCCGGCGAGTCGGTCGGCGCAGCGGTCGGCGTCGGCAGTCAGCTCGGGGGCGAGGCCGGTGCCGCGCTCATCGACCAGGCGGGCGTCGCCTTCACCGATGCCGTCAACGTGGCCTTCTTCGTCTCGGCGGCGATCGCCATCCTCACGGGTGCGGTCGTCTTCCTCATCGGTCGCCGGCCGTGACGCCGGCACCCGACACCGACAACCCGCGCGTCGATCGCACGCGCACCGCGATCCTCGAGGCGACGCTCGACGAACTGGCCGACGTCGGCTACGGGGCGATGACGATCGAATCCGTCGCTCGGCGCGCCGGCGCGAGCAAGGCGACGATCTATCGCCACTGGGACGGCAAGCTCGACCTGTTCGCCGACGCCGTCTCGACGCTGAAGGCGATGCCCCGCTACGTCGAGTCGGACGACCCGTACGAGTCGATCATCGCGTTCGTCGAGGCGATCGCCGACCACATCGCGAACGGTCGATTCGCAGCGTGCGTCCCGGCGCTGATCGAGGCGAGCGTCAGCGACCCGGCGGTCCACGAGTTCCACGTCCGGTCGTCGGCCGAGCGCCAGGCCTACGGGGCGTCGGTGCTCGACGCCGCACGCGACGCCGGTCACCTGGCCGCCGACATCGACACGTTCGCGATGACCGAGCGGCTCATCGCGCCGATCTTCTTCCGCCGCATGATGGCGGCCGAGCCGTTCCCGGTCGACGACGTCCGCCCGCTGGTCGACGCCGTGCTGGGCCCGCACTGGCGACGGTGACGGCGCCGATACGCTCGCTCGCGTGACTGCGATCTACCTCGACCGTCTCGACCGGGTCCGTGCAGCGATGAGCGAACAGGGCGTCGACGCCCTGCTGCTGTCCGTCGGGCACGACCTGCCGTACCTCACCGGCTACGAGGCGATGCCGCTCGAGCGGCTCACGATGCTCGTCGTGCCGCGCGACGGCGACGCCACCATGCTCATCCCGCGTCTGGAGGCGCCGCGCGTCGAGGCCCAACCGGGCGTGTTCGAGCTGCAACCGTGGGACGAAACCGACGACCCGACCGCGCTCGCGGCGGCGCTGCTGCCCGGAGCGTCGACCATCGCCGTCGGCGACCAGATGTGGGCTCGCTTCCTCGTCGAGTTGCTCCCGCACCTGCCCGGCGCTGCGTACCGGCGTGCGGTCGACGTCGTCGGTCCGATGCGGATGGTGAAGGACCAGGCCGAGATCGACGCACTCGCTGCGGCAGGCGCCGCCGTCGACCGCATCGCCGCCGAGCTGCACGCCGGCGAGATCGCGCTCGTCGGGCGGACCGAGGCCGAGGTGTCCGCCGAGCTGTCGCGACGCATCATCGCCGAGGGTCACCAGAAGGTGAACTTCGCCATCGTCGCGGCGGGGGAGAACGCGGCGAGTCCGCACCATCACGCCGGTTCGCGCGTGATCCGCGAGAACGAGATCGTGCTGTGCGACTTCGGCGGCACGATGAACGGATACTGCTCCGACATCACGCGCTGCGTGTTCACCGGCGACGTCGCCCCCGACGTCGCCGAGGCGTACGCGGTGCTGCACGAGGCGCAGGCGGCCGCTGTCGCCGCCGCCACGGTCGGGACACCCTGTCAGGACGTCGATCGTGCCGCCCGGCGCGTCATCGCCGACGCCGGCTACGGCCAGTACTTCGTCCATCGCACCGGACACGGCATCGGGCTCGAGGAGCACGAAGACCCCTACATCGTCGAGGGCAACGCCACGCCGCTCGAGGCCGGGCACGCGTTCAGCATCGAACCCGGCATCTACGTGCCGGGCACGTGGGGCATGCGCCTCGAGGACATCGTCGTCGCCGGCACCGACGGTCCGATCGCGATGAACACGGTCGACCACGGTTTGCACGCCGTCGACGCCTGATCGGCGTCGCCTCGGGGGTCAGCGTCAGGGCGCCGGTGTCGCGTCGAACGACGTGAGTTCGATCGTGCCGTCGGCGCCGATGTAGCGCCCGAGCAGGCCCTGATCGAGCGCGCAGTAGCTGACCGTGCCCACCGCCTCGATCGAGCTCGGCAGCTTGATCGCGACGCACACCGCCGACTGGCCGGCGATCGTGTCGGTCGTGCCGGTGCTGGTGCCGATCCGCCGGGCGGCATCGGTCACGAGACGTTGCCGGGTCGATCCGCTCCAGAAGCGGTGGGTGATGCCCAGGTCGCTGATCCGGGCGTCGTCGGCACCCTCGGTGCACTCGGCGCCGTCGGCACCACACGTGGTGCTCGTGCCCGACGGGTCGGTCGTGTAGACGATGTCGCCGATCTGGGTCGTGACGGTGCCGTCGACACTGGTCACGGTCGCGATCGTCGAGTCGGTCACCGACGAGGGCGTGACCGCGTACGTAGCCGTGAAATCGGCCACCGGGGTCCGGTCGAGGCGTTGGACCACCGTCTCGACCGCGGGGTCGGTGACGACGTCGGCCGCCTGGAGGGTCGGTCGTTCGCCGAGTGCGCACCCGGCGGTCGAGAGCGTGACGAGCGCGACGAGTGCGGACAAGGTGACGGCGGGACGCGACATGCGAGCGCCAGCCTACGAGCCGCGCCGGTACCCTGCTCCGACGTGATCCATCTCGATGCTGCGACCGTGCTCCTGCAGTGGGCCGTCGGCGGCATGGCGTTCTGCTGGTTCACCACCCGCCGGCGGCTGATCGGTGTGGGCTACGGCTGGCTGCTGCGCGGCACGTACCTGTGTCTCGCCGTGCTGTCGCTCGCACTCGCGCTGCGGTACGGCACCGTGCCGGTGCGAGAGGCGTCGACCGTCGGCGTGATCGTGGCGATCGGCGTGGCCCTCACCGTGTCGATCCTGCGGCGCTCTGCCGGCGTGAGCGGTCAACGGGCCGAACACGACCGGCGGTCCGAGCGGGTCGCGGCGATGACCGGGATCGAGCGCGGGACGCGGGTGGTCGAGGTGACCGATGCCGGGCCGGAGTTCCCGCCGATCCTCGACCTGGTCCCGGCACTGATCGGTGTGATCGGGTTGCTCGCCGCGGCCGTCGACGCCGCCCCGGACGGCGGCAGTGACATCGCACTGTCGATCCTGCGCACCCTGTCGGGCGCGGCCTTCCTCGGCTGCGTCACCGACGCAATGTTGCTCGGTCACTGGTACCTCGTGCAGCCCGGGTTGCCGCGGAAGCTGCTCAACGAGATCGTGACAGCACTCGCCTGGATCTGGCCGGTCGAGGTGCTGTCGCTGCTGCTGCCGGTCGGCATGTTCAGCGTCTTCAGCGGCACCGTCGACGACGGTTGGGGAGGCACGCTCGGCTGGTTCTGGGCCGCGTGCGCGGTGACGACGATCGTGTTGGTGTTCGTGACGAAGGCGGCGTTGAAGGAGCGCGAATACGCAGCGGTGATGGCGGCGACCGGGCTGCTGTATCTCGCGATCCTGACCGCGTTCGGTACCGATCTCGTCGCTCGCGCCGTCCTCGACGCCGGCTGAGCGCCGGCCCCCTGGTTGAGGTGCCCGCCGAGCGGGCATGATGGGGGTATGGCACGACCCGTTTGGAACGGCACGATCAGCTTCGGCTTGGTGGCGATCCCCATCAAGCTGTTCCACGCGGTCCGCAAGCAGAACATCTCGTTCAATCAGCTCGACGACCGGACGATGTCGCGCATCCGCTACCAGAAGGTGTCGGCCTCCGACGGCGAGTTGGTGCCCGACGAGCACATCGTCAAGGGGTACGAGGTGTCGAAGGATCGGTACGTGGTCGTCGACCCGGACGAACTCGAACCGTTCCTGCCGTCGGCCACCAAGACCATCGACCTCGAGGAGTTCGTCGATCTCGAGGAGATCGACCCGGTGTACTTCGACTCGGCGTACTACGTGGCGCCCGGGTCCGACCCGAAGCCGTATGCGCTCCTGGCACGGGCGATGGAGCAGGCGGGCAAGGTCGCGATCGGCCGGTTCGTGATGCGGAACAAGCAGTACACCGCGGCGATCCGTGCCGAGGAGGGGCGGCTCGTCATGTCGACGCTGGCGTACGCCGACGAGGTCCTCGACCCGTCGTCGATCGACGAGCTCAACGGCCTCGACGAGATCGAGGTGACGAAGAAGGAACTCGCGATGGCGGAGTCGTTGGTCGACTCGCTCACCGCGGCGTTCGAACCCGAGAAGTACCGCGACGAGTACCGCGAACAGGTTCGCGAACTGATCGACAAGAAGGCGGCCGGCGAGGAGTTCACCGTGCCCGACGAGCCGCTCGAGAAGCCGAAGGTCGTCGACCTGATGGCAGCGCTCGAGGCGAGCGTCGCCAAGGCGAAGGAAGCACGCGGCGACACGTCGAAGTCTCGCAAGAAGAAGTCGGCCTGACCCGGAGCGATCGAACGTGGCGGGGGTCGACGTCGAGATCGAGGGTCGGACGATCTCGCTCAGCAATCTCGACAAGGTCCTGTACCCGAGCGGCTTCACCAAGTCGCAGGTGATCGATTACATGGCGCGCATCGCTCCGGTGGCGATCCCGCACCTGACCGGACGGGCGCTCACGTTCAAGCGGTTCCCCGACGGCACCGACACGAACGGCTTCTTCGAGAAGCGTTGTCCGGGTCACCGTCCGCCGTGGGTCGACGTCGCGCTCGGCCCGGGCGACCGCAAGGGCGGTATCGAGTACTGCAGGATCGACGAGACCGCCGCGATGGTGTGGGCGGCCAACATGGCGGCGATCGAAATCCACGCACCGATGGCGTGCGCCGACGATCTCGCCGTGCCGCGGGCGCTTGTGTTCGACTTCGATCCCGGGGCGCCCGCGGCGATCGCCGAATGCTGCACCGTGGCGCTCGGCGTGCGCGACGTGCTCGACGCGGTCGGTCTCCGCGGATGGTGCAAGACGTCCGGGTCGAAGGGCCTCCAGATGTACGTCCCGCTCAACACGCCCGGTGCGACCCACGAGGGCGCGGCCGACTTCGCGCTCGCCGTCGGGCAGGTGATGGAACGCCAGCTCCCGAAGCAGGTGACCACCATCATGGCCAAGGCGGAGCGACCGGGGAAGATCTTCATCGACTGGTCGCAGAACGCGTTCCACAAGACGACGATCGCGCCGTATTCGCTCCGGGCACGTCCGGAGCCGACCGTCTCGACGCCGGTGTCGTGGGACGAGGTCGAGCAGTGTGCCGGCGGCGAGATCGAACTCCGGTTCACCAGTGACGAGGTACTCGCCCGTGTCGACGAGCACGGTGACCTGTTCGCCCCGGTCCTCACCCTCGAACAGGAACTCCCGACCCCCGGCTGATACACGGATGTGGTCAGACCAGGTCCGTGCCCAGGGCCCCGGCCACCCAGCCATCGACGGCACGGACCTGGTCTGACCACATCCGTGCCGCATACTCAGGTTCAGGTGGAGGGTCACGGTGCGTCGCTCGGATCTCGGTTCCGCCACCGTTGGTGGGCGCACAGCGTGAACAATCACTCACGCGTTGTGGGAATCCTGACGATGAAGGCATGATGGTGAACGTCATGTTCAGGTCGAGCCCACGGACACGGGACGCGGTCGCGTCACCGGCGCGCCTCGGCGCCACGCTCGCGGTCGTCGCGATGCTGACGGCGGCGTGTGGGCAGGCACGTGCGGCGGCCCCGCCCGAGCCCGAGTTCACCAGCGGCGAGCGTGCCGAACCGACCGTCGTGTCGACCCCGATGCCCACCGAAGGCGACATCGTCCTGCCCGACGACGTCGAGACCGGGACGACGGGGCTCGACGACATGGGTCTTGAGTTCGACGTGTCCGACATGGTCGTGCTCGACGATGCCGGCAACGCGTCGCCGAACCTGTCGGGGTGGGCGCGGTTCGACGCCGCCATGGAACGACGCCTCGGCGGCAACCAGGCGTCGTCGGTCGCCGTGATGATCGACGGACAGGTCGTCCACGAGGCGGCCTTCGGTGTCCGTGTCGCCGGCGGCGACCCCGTCGAGACGACCGACCGCTTCCGGATCGCCAGCATCTCCAAGACGGTGACGGCAATCGTGGTGATGCAGCTCGTCGAGGACGGCGTGCTCACGCTCGACGACCCGATCGGACAGCTGCTCATCGACCACCTGTCACTCGCAAGCCCCGACGCCGACGTCGCGTCGATCACCGTCCGCGAGCTGCTCAGCCACACGGCGGGCTTCCCGCAACACGAAGGCACGTTCTTCCAGAACGGCGCGACCTCGTGCACCGATGCGGCGATCAAGGGTCTCAGCTCGAACGTCAACGCCGGGAACGGCTACCGCTACAGCAACATGTCGTATTGCGTGCTCGGCATCCTGATCGAGGCCGTGACCGGGCAGGCATACGAACGGGTCGTGGACGATCGGCTGCTCCAGCCGCTGGGTATCGAGGGGATGCGGCTGACGTCGACGTACGAGCTCGGCCCTGACGAGGTGTCGCACTTCCCGACGCCGAACCGGAACTTCATGGAGGTCCTCGGCGCGGCCGGATCGTGGAACGCCACGCCGGCCGATCTCGTGACGATCCTCAACTCGATCGATCACGCCACGCCCGGTTGGAAGGCGGTGTCGGCCGAGACGGCGCGCTCGATGCGGTTCCGGGTCGACACCGGCGGGCTCCCGGGTGGCTACGGCCTCGGGATCATCAACTACGAGAACGACACGTTCGGCCACACGGGCACGATCCAGAACACCCACGCGATGGTGTTGCACCAGCCCGACGGGATCACATGGGCGGTCACGGTCGCCGGGAACTCGCCCAGCGAGTCGGGCAACCTCCGTTCGATCGTCCGCAGCGCACTCGCCGAAGCATTCGGCTGAACCAGCCGAGTGGTTCGCCCTTCGGTACGGTGGCCGGATGGAGATGCCCAAGGAGGGACGGGCGATCGACGACGTCATCGCCGATCTGGCCGACAAGCGCACGGGGGACGCACGGTGGCAGGACGGCCGGACGTTCGGAATGGTGTACGACGGCGGCCCGTCGGTCCACGAGGTCGCCGAACGTGCGGCCGTGATGTACCTGCACGAGAACGCGTTGAACGTGATGGCGTTCCCGTCGCTCCGATCGATCCAGAGCGAGGTCGTCGACTGGACCGCCGGCCTGTTGCACGGGCCCGACAGCGCAGCCGGATTCCTCACGAGCGGCGGCACCGAGTCGATCCAGTGCGCTGTCCTCGCGGCCCGCGAACGCGGACGAGCCGAGCAGGGCATCCACTCGGGTGAGATCGTCGTCGCCGAGTCGGCCCACGCCGCGTTCCACAAGTCGGCCCACATGTACGACATGCCGATCCACTCGGCGCCCGTGCGCGACGACTGGACCGCCGACGTCGACGCCATGGCCGATCTCGTTAACGAGAACACGGTGCTCGTGGTCGGTTCGGCACCCCAGTACCCGCAAGGCGTCGTCGACGACATCCCGGCGATCGCTGCGCTCGCGGCGACGGTGGGGGCGAACTGTCACGTCGACGCGTGCATGGGTGGCTTCGTGCTCCCGTTCGTCGAAATGCTCGGGCGCGAGGTCCCGGTGTGGGACTTCCGGGTCGACGGGGTGCACAGCATCTCGGCCGACATCCACAAGCTCGGTTACGCCCCCAAGGGGGTGTCGGTGATCCTGCATCGCACGAAAGAACTCCGGAAGTACCAGACGTTCATGTTCGACCAGTGGCTCGGGGGCTTCTACGGTTCGCCGAACCTGCAGGGCACCCGGTCGGGGCTCCCGATGGCCTGCGCGTGGGCGGTCATGCAGCATCTCGGTGTCGACGGGTACGTCGAACTCACCCGGACCGTGCTCGACAACGCCGACCGGATGCGGGACGGCATCGCCGAGATCGACGGGGTGCGCGTGCTGGGGGAGGGGCGCTACCACCTGGTGGCGATGGCCTCCGACCCCGACGCCGAGGTGCCGATCGACGTGTTCGCACTCGGTGACGCGCTCGCGAGGCGAGGTTGGCACCACGACCGTCAGGGCCCGCCCGACACCCTCCACTCGACGGTCAGCAACACCAACACTGGCATGATCGACCAGTACCTCGCCGACCTGGCCGAGTGCGTCGCCGAGGTCGGGAGCACCACGACCGACGACCGCAGCACCAACTACTCGACGGTCGACTGACTCCCGTCCCAGCCGTCGGTCGTCGGGTCGAGGCGTTCGAGGGCAGCCTGATCGCGCTCGGGGAGCACCGGCCGCACGGCCTCCGATCGCTTCCAGTCGGGGATCGGCGGCTTGTGGTCGAGCCGGGGTGCGAACTTCGAGATCTCGTCGCCGCGGTGGACGTAGCGGCCGCAGTTCGGGAAGGCCCGTTCGACCCCGACGATCAGCACCGCCTGTGCGCCGACGTGTCGTCCGACGTCGGCCGCCTCGGTCGACACCCGGGCCGTTCCCTGGAGCCGCATCCGCCACGGCCGGTTCGGGTCGATGAACAAGAGCGCGACCCGCCCGGTGTCGCGCACGTTGCCGAGCGTGCGCCACATCCCGTTGCCGTCGTAGCTGGGGATGCGGAGTTCGGTCGGGTCGACGACCTCGACGAAGCCGACATCGCCGCCCTTGTACGAGACGTCGGGCCAGCCGTCGGCGTCGATCGTCGACACCCACACCGTCGACTGGGCTCGGATCAACGCGATGTCGTCGTCGGTCAGCTCGGGATGCACCGTGAACGCCTGCAGCGCGTCGGCCAGTCGCCGCGAGTCGAACTCGTCCTGCAGCGCGCGTGCCCCGTCCCCGTACAGCTCCCCAGCCATGTGATCAGTCTGCCAAACGAATGGGGTCGGATACGTTTCGTCGGTCCCGACGAAACGTATCCGACCCCATTCGTCAGGCGCCGTCGATGATGCCGGTGAGGCCGCTCGGTTCGTGGGGGCCGATGACGAGTTGCTCGACGAGGCCGATGCCCTCGCGGTCGCCCCAGCGGGCGCGAGCGATCGCCTGGATGTGGAGCATGTCGGGGTGCAGCGGCTCGACGTCGGCGAGCACGATCTGATCGCGGGTCGACTCGTCGGGCCCGACCCACTTGCCGTGCCCCCAGACCGCATCCCGGTACCCGATGCCGTTCATCTGGAACCGCAGCACCGGCTCGTAGGTCACCTCGATCGGTTCGGCGTGCCACATGCCGAGCCGGGTCGTAATGCGCTCGGCCCATCTGGTGCCGGGCGTCCACGTCACGTCGAACTCCGCGGTGTGCGCCCGCTGGACGCGTCCCGGGTCGATCGTCGGGTCGGCGACGTCGATGGTCGGGACGACGGCACCGCTCTGGTGCCACGGGCGGCCGGACCCTTCGTGGTTCAGGGCGAAGTGGGTGCAGGCATCGTCGAAGACCGTCGGTGCCCACAACCAGAAGAACTGGGGGACGGCGGGCGGCCCGGCGATCGGTTCGCCGATCGGGCGAACACCCCACGACCGGTCGCGGACGCCGACGAAACCGCTCGCGTCGAAGCGTTCACCGTCGATCTCGAACCAACCCGACCAGGAGCCGAACTGGGTCAGTCGGGTGTAGTCGAGGACGACCCGTCCGTCGACGACGTGGCGGAAGCGCGGCTCTTCGATGGCGGGCGACAACGCGGTGACGGTCAGGTCGGCCGCGACACCGTGCCGACCGTCGACCGTGATGCGGTGCGTCCGCATCGGTTCGAGGACCTCGACGCGGACGCCGCCGGCCGTGGTGTCGGTCCGGTCGGTCGGGCAGGCTCGCGAGCCGCGCACGTTGTGCTGGACACCGTCGACGATGCAGCTGAACGAGGCGTCCATCACCCGGCGGTTCGGGTACACGCCGAGTGCGACGGCGAAGAAGCGTTCGCCCGCCCGGTCGAAGCCGTTGAAGAAGAATCGGTCGTAGGCGTTGGGGGAGTCGGTACCGACGTGGAGGAACGGCTCCGGCGTCTGGTGGAGCGGGAAGTCGTCGTGGGGGTGGAGCATGGTGCTCGCCTCAGAGTCGGTCGAACAGGCCGAGTTCGCGCATCTGCTCGGCAGGGCGCTCGGCCATCGCCATGAACATGAGGTCGCCGCGCTCGGTCTGCTCGACGAGCTGCGACGCGATGACCGCCATCAGGTACCCCGACGCGGTGCCCAGCACATAGCCCTCCCACACCGTCTCGTCGTCGACGTCGACGCCGTGCTCGCGGAGCCCGGCTGCGTACCGCTCGACGAGTGCCCGCTCGTGGCGGCGGCGGTCGTCGGCGAGGAGGCCGGCGCCGACGAAGTAGGCGACGTCGGCGGGGCCGATGCCCACGGCGACCGTCTGCCAGTCGACGACGGTGACGGCCGGCGCACCGGACGAGCGACCGAGCAGCAGGTTGTCGAGGCGGTAGTCGCCGTGCGTGACGCACCAGTCGCCGGGCCCCTCCGCCCACGCCGTCACCAGCTCGGTCCAGCGCCCGTACCGCTCGACCAGGAGGCGGCCGACGTCGAGATCGTCGTCGGACATGCGACCGGTGAACCGTTCGAGGTAGCCGGGCAGGAGCATGTGCAACAGCCCGGTCATCTGCATCGTCCGCTCGGGGTTCGGGAACCCGAGCCAGTCGAGCCCACGCCACTGTTCGGTCCGACCCCACGTGGGTGCGTGGAGGCCGACCGCCTCGTCGATGACGGCGTGGGCGACGTCGACCGTGCAACCGGCGAGCTGATCGCCCTGCTCCGACTCGCACAGGTCGGTCATCAGGAGCACGAACTCGTGGGTGTCGGGGTCCCACTCGACCCGGTGCACCTCGGGCACTGTCATGGTGACGGCGTCGCACAGGTCGCGGTAGAAGCCGACCTCGCGGACGTAGGTGCCGGTCAGCTTGGCGGCTTCCCGGCTCAGCTCACTCGCCGACGGGAACTTGGCAACCACACTCGCCGGCAGGTCGGGGTCGTCCCGGTCCCACTCCAACCGGAACCGGACGTTCTCGCCGACCTGGCCGGTACCGATCGACGCGGCGGTGAAGCCGGTCACCCGGGCGCCGCCGCAGCGGGTCGAGAGTGCCTCGGTGAGCCAGTCGGCATCGACCGTGGACGCGTTGATGACTGCGGTATCCCCCACGTCGGCAGCCTGTCACAGCGAGGGCGCGGCGCCGTGGTCGGAGCGTCAGTAGAGGCGGGTGCGTTCGTCGTCGACGATGATCTCCTGCATCGCGTCGACGCTCAGGTCGAGGTGACCGTGGCGCACCATGGCGCGTGCGAGCAGCCGGTCGTCGGCCGAACGGTGCTCCCGCTCGCGCTCCCAGAGTTCCGACCGGATGATGCACTTGCCGCAGTGGAAGTAGCCGGTGGTGAGGTGAACGGCGAGCACGAGCTCGGGCACCGACCCGTTCGCGCTCAGCCGTTCGCGCACGTCGAGATCGCGGACGATCTCGGCCTGACCGCGGACGCGCAGCGTGTTCTTGTGGCCGGGCACGAGGAAGATCAGCCCGACGTACGGGTGCTCGAGCACGTTGAGGAACGTGTCGGTGCGGTGGTTGCCGAACCGATCGGGGATCACGAGGGTGCGTTCGTCGAGGACGCGGACGAACCCCGGTGCGTCGCCCTTCGGCGAGATGTCGATCTTGCCGTAGCCGTCGGTCGACGACACCAGCACGAACGGCGACCGGGCGATGAACTCGCGGCACTCGTCGTCGAAGGTGTCGAACTCCTTGTCGGTGACGAGCCGACTCGGAGGTCGCATCACCTCCCGGAACTGCTCCAGCGTTTCGATCCGATCCCGGAACTCCATCTCGCCCCCTGTCCGTCCGCCTCCGACGGAGGGTAGCCGCGAGCAGTCGGACCGTGTAGACCCCTGCGGACCGGCGTGGACCGGTGCGATCAGCCGAGGACCGAGTTGGTGGTGACGGCCCGCGAGCGCCGGCGCGAGAAGGCGCCGAGGTCGATCTCGCGCCCGGTTCGGGGTCCGACGAACCGGACCGGTTCGGCGTCGTGGTCGTGTCCGGCGGACACGGCGTCGATGATCGCGCGCATGAACGCCCCGGCGATCGGCGCGTTCTTGAACTGGTTGCCGCTCGTGGCACACGCCATGAAGTAGCCCGGCAGCGTCGAACGGTCGTAGATCGGCACCCAGTCGTCGGCGACGTCGTACAGCGAGGCCAAGCCGGTCGGCGCGTTCGGGACGCGGAACTCGGGCACGCGGCGAGCGAACCGGAGCATCGCCGTCTCCCAGACGTCGACGGTCGGGTACGGCGAGTTCTCGTCGGGGTCGTCGACCCACACCAACTCGTCGCACTCGGGCTCGGTGCTGCCGATCATCATCGACCCACCGGGTTGGGGACGGAAGTACTGACCGAGGTCGAGGTCGGCCACGAACGCGCCGCCCTCGTCGAGACCGGTACCGGCGGGGGCCGGCACGACGAACACCTCCTGTCGCAAGGGTCGATGGCCGATCGTCATGTCGTCGGTGACGCCGGCGAGCCGATTGAGGAGTGACGAGTGCGGCCCGCCGACGTTCACGACGACCGGCGCGGCGATCGAGGTGCCGTCGGCGAGGGTGACGCCCCGCACTGCTTCGTCGCGTTCGATCGCCACGACCTCGGCCCGGAACGCGAACTCGGCGCCGTGCTGCCGGGCGGCCCAGGCCAGGTTGCGAGCGGCCAGCATCGGGTCGTCGACGAACCCGCAGTCGGGCGACAGGATGGCCGACAGCTCGCCCGCCGGATCGTCGGCGAAGGCCGGGTCGTCGATGGGCTTCGGTGGGAAGTACCGCCCGATGTCGAGCGCCGGGAAGCGCCGAGCCAGGTCGGCGGCGTCGAGTTCTTCGTAGTCGATGCCGAACTCGCGCCAGTGGGCGAGCATCGCGTCGGGTTCGTAGCCCGTTGTGCGGAACGTCAGGTTCGGGCAGTCGACGAACGTCGCCATGCCGTCGGGGTCGACGCCGCCGAGATGACCGGCCCAGTCGCGCCACATGGCGGCCGCCTCCCAGGCGGTGAGGATGGCGTCGGGCGTCGAGTAGCTGTACCGGATGATCGCCGCCGAGGCACTCGTCGAACCGGCGCCGGCCGCCGGTCCGCGGTCGACGACCACGACGCGTTGACCGCCACGGGCGAGTTCGAGCGCGACGGAGCAGCCGATCACGCCGGCGCCAATGACGACCGCGTCAGCCGATCGGATGGTCACGCAGGTAGGCCTCGACGGCGTCGTCGTGGTCGATCACGACTGTTGGATCGCCACGTCAGTTGACCAGCTTCTCGCGCCCTTCCCAGAACGGGGCGCGGAGCTTGAACTTCTGGAGCTTGCCGGTGGCGGTACGTGCCAGCTCGTCTCGGAACTCGACCCGCTTCGGGCACTTGTAGCCGGCCAACTTCTGCTTCGTCCACGCGATCACGTCGGCCTCGGTCAGGTCGGATCCCTCGACCGTGACGACGAGCGCCGTGACGAGTTCGCCCCACTTCTCGTCGGGGATGCCGATCACCGCGACCTCGGTGATCTCGGGGTGCTGGAAGATGGCGTCCTCGACTTCGATCGAGCTGACGTTCTCGCCGCCCGAGATGATCACGTCCTTCTTGCGGTCGGCGATCGTGACGTAGTTGGCGTCGTCGATCGTGCCACCGTCGCCCGTGTGGAAGAAGCCGTCGTAGATCGCGGCCGCTGTCTGGTCGGGCTGCTCCCAGTACCCCTCCATGATCATGTTGCCGCGGGCCATGATCTCGCCGCTCGGGCTGACGTCCATCGTGCAGCCGACCACCGGCGCGCCCGCCTTGTTCAACCGCACCGCCTGCTCGCTGACGGGGAGCTCGTCCCACTCGGGTCGCATCCGG
>JAGQSS010000700.1 GCA_020439405.1 Ilumatobacter sp.
TTTCGTCGGTCCCGACGAAACGTATCCGACCCCTTGGTCGCGGACTCAGGTCACTTCGGTGGCATGCGGATGCCGCCGTCGACGCGGATGACCTCGCCGTTCATGTACTTGTTGGTGACGAGCTCGACGACCATCGAGGCCAGCTCGTCGGCGGTGCCGAGGCGCTTGGGGAACAGGACGTTCTTGCCCAGGTTCTCCTTGAACTGGTCGGAGGCCTCTCCCTCGCCGTAGATCGGCGTCTCGATGAGGCCAGGGGCCACCGTGTTGACGCGCACACCGGCCGCGGCGAGGTCGCGAGCGATCGGCAGGGTCATGCCCACGACGCCACCCTTCGACGCCGAGTAGGCGGCTTGACCGATCTGTCCGTCGAACGCTGCCACGGAGGCGAGGTTCACGATCGCGCCGCGCTGGCCGTCGCTGTCGACCGGATCGTTCTTGGCGATCTGGGCGGCGGCGAGACGCAGCATGTTGAACGAACCCAGCAGGTTGACCTTGATGACGAAGTCGAACTGCTCCTGCGGCATCGGGTCGTTGTTGCGGTCGACGGTGCGGTTCGCCCAGCCGATGCCGGCCGAGTTGACGAGCACACGCAGCGGACCCATCTCGGTCGCGGCGGCGACGGCGGTCGTGCCGTCTTCCTCGCTGGAGACGTCGCACTTGACGTAGAGGCCGCCGATGTCGGATGCGACGGCCTGACCCTTCTCTGCCTGGAGGTCGGCGACGACGACGCGAGCGCCGAGGGCGGCCAGCTGGCGGGCACATGCCTCACCGATGCCGGACGCACCGCCGGTGACGATCGCGGAAGCGCCTTCGAGGGGGAAACGGTCCATGGTGGG
>JAGQSS010000701.1 GCA_020439405.1 Ilumatobacter sp.
GAGCGCGGCGCGCACGAGGGTCTTCGTCGCGCCGGTCCACCAGACCAGGTCGTCGAGGGTGGCCGGACCTGACGCGGTCAACCAGGCTCGGACGACGGCGATGGCGCCGTCGGTGTCACTCAGGTCGCTGTCGAGGTCGTCGTCGGCCCAGGCGCCGATCGGCCACCACTCGTACTGCGACCCGATCCACGTCCCGGCCGGTCGGCCGCGGGCGATCCGCCCCTCGAACGCAGCCAGGAGCAGCGCCCGCGTGTGGGCTGCCATCTGCCCGGCGTAGTTCGTGCCCTGTGCCACCGGCACGGGCACGGCGAGGTCGGGGACGAATTCGCCGACGGCACGCGTGCTGATCGGGCCGCCGTGGTCGTGGACGACGGCCGACACCCGCTCGACCGCTTCGTCGACCTCCGCCTCGTCGAGGTCGAACAACTTCATCGTCCGCCGCCGCTCGGCCGCCGCGATCTTGCGGGTGAACCCGGCGTGTGCCGCACGGGCCGTCGGCGGCGACATCGCCCACAGCGTGCGCCGCATCGCGTGGTGGCGGAGCAGTCGTCGTTCGTCGTAGAGCGCCCGGTCGACCGCTTCGATCGTCGGCTCGTGCATGCGCAGCGCCGCCGACAGGTAGACCGTCACCGGGTCGGAGGAGTGCAGTGCGACGAGCGCGTCGACCACCACATCGACCGAGGCGACCCGCGTCGTCGGTGTCAGCAGGTGGCGCACCGCCAATCGGCGCCGGCGTTCGTCGACGTCGATCTTCACCTGGTCGACCGTACCCGAGCGGTCAGGCGGGTTCGCCGATCTCCTTCAAGGCGTCGGCGATGGCGACCCGCAGGCGTCG
>JAGQSS010000702.1 GCA_020439405.1 Ilumatobacter sp.
GTGTACGGATCGCCGCCCATCGCGACACCGAGGCGCGACATCTCCGCCAACCCACGAGTGATGAGCGTGGCGCGGGAGTTGTCGCCGAACTCCATGCCCTCGATCATGCCCGCTGCGATCGCGATCACGTTCTTGACGACACCGGCGACCTCGCAGCCGACCACGTCGGGGTTCGTGTACACGCGCAGGCTGGGCTGACTCAGGATCCGCTGGAGCTCGACGGCGATCGTCGTGTCGGGGATGGCGACCACGCTGGCGGCCGGCTGTCCGGCCATGATCTCCTTGGCCAGGTTGGGGCCGGTCATGAGCCCCGCCGGACGGCCCGGCATCTCGTCACCGATGATCTCGGTCATCCGTTTGAGGGTGCCGCGCTCGAGCCCCTTCGAGAGGCTGACCACCGGCACCCACGGACGGATGTACGCAGCCGCCTCGGCCGCGATGTCGCGGAAGCCGTGCGACGGAACGGCCATCACCAGCACGTCGGCCGACCCGACCGCGTGTTCCATCGAATCGGTCACGTCGAGCTGGTCGGGCAACCTGAACCCGGTCAGGTAGTCGGGGTTCTCCCGCGTGTCGCGCATGGTGTCGACGAGGTCGGTGCGCCGGGCCCAGAGCGTGGTCGGCGTGTTGACGGCGGCGAGCGATGCGACGGTGGTCCCCCATGAACCGGCCCCGATCACGGCCACCCTGATCTCGGGAGCGCGCATGCAGGCACTGTAGTTCTGGGCCGACCGTCGCGAACAGGCGACGCGCGGCCTAGGGTTCGCGGCGTGGAAGCGGCCGTGCTCGTGCCGATCAAGGCGTTCCGGAACGCGAAGGGCCGACTCGCCCCG
>JAGQSS010000703.1 GCA_020439405.1 Ilumatobacter sp.
TTCGTCGTCGCCGAGACGAAGGAAGCAGCCGACGCCGCCGCCGGCGCGATCGTCGTCGAATGGGAGCAGCTGCCGATCCTCGGCGACATCGACGACGCGCTCGCCGCCGATGCCGTGCTGCTGCATCCCGAGAACGACCTGCCGACCAACAGCTACACGAACTACAAGATCCGCAAGGGCGACATGGATGCCGGGTGGGCACAGGCCGCCGCCGTCGTCGAGGCCACGTACGAGGTCCCGTATCAGGAGCACGCGTACCTGCAGCCCGAGGCGGGCCTGTCGTATGTCGACGACGAGGGCCGGGTCACGGTCGAGGTCGCCGGGCAGTGGACGCACGAAGACCGCGAACAGATCGCCCACGCGCTCGACCTCCCCGACGACCGTGTTCGCGTCATCTACCCGGCGATCGGCGGTGCGTTCGGCGGACGTGAGGACACGTCGATCCAGATCGTCCTCGCCGTCGCCGCGCAGCAACTCCACGCACGTGGCGAGCACCGACCGGTGTCGGTGCAGTGGTCGCGCGAGGAGTCGATCGTGGGGCACCACAAGCGTCACCGCGGCCGGATCCACGCCAAGTGGGGCGCCGACGCCGACGGCAAGATCGTCGCGATCGAGAGCGAGGCGTGGCTCGACGCCGGTGCGTACAACTACACGTCCAACAAGGTGCTCGGGAACTGCCACCTCAGCCAGGCCGGCCCGTACGAGGTGCCGAACGCGCACATCGACAGCCACGCCGTGTACACCAATGCCGTGCCGGGTGGCGCGTTCCGCGGGTTCGGCGGGCCGCAGGGCAGCTTCGTCGCCGAGATGCAGATGAACCGTCT
>JAGQSS010000704.1 GCA_020439405.1 Ilumatobacter sp.
AATGGGGTCGGATACGTTTCGTCGGGACCGACGAAACGTATCCGACCCCATTCGTCGTAGGGTGACCGGGATGCGTGTCGATTCGGGGGCTCGGGAGCTCATGGTGCGCGGGCTCGATCGGATCCGGGAGGAGTGCGGGATCCCGACCGGCTTCCCGGCCGACGTGCTCGTTGCGGCCGACGCGGCTGCGAAGCTCACGCCTGGTCGTGACCACCGCGACCGGACGGCGGAGCGGTTCGTGACCCTCGACCCGGCCAGCTCGGTCGACCTCGACCAGGCGTTCGCGATCGAGGTGTCGGGTCGCGACATCGTGCTCCACTACGCGATCGCCGACGTCGGCTGGTTCGTCCACCCCGGCGACCCGCTCGACCGTGAAGCCTTCGAACGTGCCGTCACCGTCTACCTCCCGGACGAACGCGCGACGCTGTACCCGACCGTGCTCTCCGAGGGGGCTGCCAGCCTGCTCCCCGACGTCGATCGACCGGCCGTCGTGTTCACCGTCCGGGTCGGGCCCGACGGTGGCGCCCGTCTCGACGGCGTCGAACGCGCCCTCATCCGCAACCACGCGAAGCTCGCCTACGGGAGCGTGACCGCCGACGACGTGCCCGACGGGTTCGCCGAGCTGCATCGCCGGATCCAACTCGCCGAGGAAGCACGCGGCGCGCCCCGGGTGGAGTTCCCCGAGCAGGAGATCGCCCGGGTCGACGGTCGCCTCCGGCTGCAGTTCCGGCCGCGGCTCGAGTCGGAGGAGCAGAACGCAGCACTCTCGCTGGCCACGAACCTCGCCGTCGGGCAGGCGCTCCTCGCCGCCCGGACCGGTCT
>JAGQSS010000705.1 GCA_020439405.1 Ilumatobacter sp.
CCGTCGCGGTCACCCGGCCCTCGGCCGACACCTGGGCGGAAGGTGATCGGGCGCTCCAGTGCCTGGTGGGTGTCCGCGACGCCCGCATCGTCGGCGACGCCGCCGGTTCGGGTCAGTAGATCGACCACCCCCGGTCCTCCACGAACATTCGCTTGCAGATATATATGGCAGGGCGTATGTTGTGGGAATGTCCAGCGACCTCGCCGTCCTCGAGGTGATCGCCGAGCCCACACGGCGCCGGATCCTCGACGCCGTGCGAGACGGCGAACGCTCCGTCTCCGAACTCGTCGAGGTCGTCGGCATGCACCAGCCCGGTGTGTCGCGGCACCTCAAGGTGCTGCGCGACGCCGGTCTCGTCGAGGTCCGACCCGTCGGGCAACGCCGGCTGTACCGCCTGCGCGCCGAACCCCTGCGCGAACTCGACGAGTGGCTCGAGCCGTACCGCGCCGAACTGGCCGGCCGGCTCGACGCGCTCGAACGACACCTCGAACGCACCTCCGAATCACTCCTCCCGAAAGCGACACGCCCGTGACCGACGACCTGACCACCCGCTACGACGGCGTCCTCGAACGCACCGACGACGGGGGTGTCATCCGCTTCGAGCGGCACCTCCCGTACGCGATCGACGACGTCTGGGACGCCATCACCGCACCCGAGCGCCTCGCCGAATGGTGGCTCCCGTTCGACGCCGACATCACGGTCGACCTGCGCGAGGGCGGCGACATCGTCTTCACCGGTCGGCCCGACGGCGACCCGGTGATGGTCTGCACGATCCTGCGCCTCGAGCCGCCCGTGCTGCTGGAGCACACGCATC
>JAGQSS010000706.1 GCA_020439405.1 Ilumatobacter sp.
CATCACGCCAACGAGGTCAGCTCGTGTCGGCATCCACCAGGGCATGGTCGCGCACGCTCATAACGCGCTGAGCCGTCGCCTTGCCTGACCGCCCGGTGCGGCACTCACGTCGGTGAGCGGCCGACCGCCCGAGAATGTGCGGACACTCAGCGGACGTCGGTTCGACCGGGTGGCCGTGCAGGTCGTGTCGGGAATGCGCATCTTCACCCGTCATCAGCAGAGATCGCTGATGTGCTTGCGTGCGCTGAGCGCAATGCGTCCGGGCCGGGATTCCGACCCGCCGAATAGTGTGCATCGGTGTGCACGCAGGGCCGGACCGGTGACGTCTTGAAGGTGTGATGACTCATCCACCGAGAAGCCTCCATCCTCCACGGTCCGATCCAAGCGTGTTTGAGCGGGCTGACACCGGACCGGAGCCGGAACCGCACGCTGAGTTGTGGAGCAGACACGCTGGCGACCTGACCCGATACGCCACGCTGCTCGTCGGGCCGCACGACGCCCACGACATCGTCTCGATCGCATTTCACCGTGTCACCGGCCGCCTGGACGAGGGACACGAGGTTCGAAACGTTCGCGCCTACCTCATGCGGGCAGTCACCAACGCCGCGACCGATCAGCATCGATCACAGCGACGCCGACAAGAACGCGACCTTCGTTCGGCGATCGTTTCGGACTTGCGCCCTGTTGACCCGCCGCCTGGAACCGAACTCGACATCCGTCGCGCCGTTGCAGAACTCAGCATGCAGCAGCGCGCCGTCGTCTACTTCACGTACTGGGAAGACCTCGACTCCCAACAGATCGCTCGCCTGC
>JAGQSS010000707.1 GCA_020439405.1 Ilumatobacter sp.
CTCGCCGCGTTCGCGTTCGTCGGCGGCGGCGACGACGAGGTCGCACGCTCGGTCACCGGGTCGTGCATCGACGACCTCCTCGACGGCCTCCCGCTCGTTCGGTGGTCGGGTGACGTCGCCCAACTCCACGACCTGTGGTCGGACCTGCTCGCCGGCGAACTCGACGACGTCGGCCGACGTCGAGCGGCGAATGCAGCGGCAGCGGTGGCGCGGTCTCGCCGTGAGGTCGACCGGGCGATCGACCTGGCCCGACTCGTCGACGACTGGGCCGACGTCGGGGAGAGCCTGCGTGCCGCGGTGCGCGACGGCGTCGACGGCGGCCTCCGCGCCGATCAGATCCGACGGTGGCGAGCGGCGCTCCCACTCCAACTCCGGGCGTCGGCAATCGGCGTCCTGCTCGACGGGCTCCTGGAACGCGAGCGCGACCCGACCGCGCCCGCCGCGGCCGAGCTCCTCACGCGTGCCGCAGGGATGTTCGAGTCGGAAGGGGACCCGGCCCTGGAGCTGGTCGCGCTGACGCAACTCGGCTACCTGGGACGCATCGTGAACGACACGGCGAGCGTCGCTCTCGTCAGCGAGCGATTCGGCCGCCTCGCCGAGCGCTACCCGCCGGCGCGACCCTTCATGGCGATCGGTGCCGCCTGGGCAGCACTCATGCGCGGGGACGCACGCTCCCAACTCGAGGCGTTGATGTCGATCGATGACGACGATCTGCCCGGGGTGTGGCGAGTCACGCGCCGACACCTGATCGCGATCGCACTCCTCAACCTGGGCCGTGCCGCCGAGGCGCTCGACGTG
>JAGQSS010000708.1 GCA_020439405.1 Ilumatobacter sp.
CTCGCCGCGTTCGCGTTCGTCGGCGGCGGCGACGACGAGGTCGCACGCTCGGTCACCGGGTCGTGCATCGACGACCTGCTCGACGGGCTCCCGCTCGTTCGCTGGTCGGGTGACGTCGCCCAACTCCACGACCTGTGGTCGGATCTGCTCGCCGGCGACCTCGACGACGTCGACCGACGTCGAGCGGCGAATGCAGCGTCGGAAGTGGCGCGGTCTCGTCGTGACATCGACCGGGCGATCGACCTGGCCCGACTCGTCGACGACTGGGCCGACGTCGGGGAGAGCCTGCGCGCCGCGGTGCGCGACGGCGTCGACGGTGGCCTCCGCGCCGATCAGATCCGACGGTGGCGAGCGGCGCTCCCACTCGAGCTCCGGGCGTCGGCAATCGGCGTCCTGCTCGACGGGCTCCTGGAACGCGAGCGCGACCCGACCGCGCCTGCCGCGGCCGAGCTCCTCACGCGTGCCGCAGGGATGTTCGAGTCGGATGGGGAGCCCGCACTCGAACTGGTCGCGCTGACGCAACTCGGCTACCTGGGACGCATCGTCAACGACACGGCGAGCGTCGCCCTCGTCAGCGAGCGATTCGGCCGTCTCGCCGAGCGCTACCCGCCGGCGCGCCCCTTCATGGCGATCGGCGCCGCCTGGGCAGCACTCATGCGCGGCGACGCACGCGCCCAACTCGAGGCGTTGATCTCGATCGATGACGACGACCTCCCCGGAATGTGGCGAGTCACGCGCCGACACCTGATCGCGATCGCACTCCTCAACCTGGGCCGTGCCGCGGAGGCGCTCGACGTG
>JAGQSS010000709.1 GCA_020439405.1 Ilumatobacter sp.
CTCGCCGAGTCGTTCAACTCGCTGCAGGACACCCTGATCAACGTGGCCCACGAGCAGGTCGAAGTGCTCCGCCGTGGTGTGTCCGACATCTTCGTCACGATGGCCCGCCGCAACCGGTCGCTGATCGACCGCCAGCTGGCCATGCTCGACGAGTTCGAAGCCGAGGTCGACGACCCCGAAGTGCTGGCGAACTACTACCAGCTCGACCACATGGCGACCCGCATGCGCCGCAACTCCGAGTCGCTGCTCGTTCTGGCCAACGCCGAACCGAAGCGCCGCCGGGTCAAGGCCACCGAGGTCGACGACGTCGTGCGTGCCGCCATCGGTGAGGTCGAGGACTACCGCCGCATCGAGATCGAGGCGCTCGAGTCGCTCCAGGTGCGCGGCAATGTCGTCGCCGACATCTCGCACCTCCTCGCCGAACTGCTCGACAACGCCACCTCGTTCAGCCCGCCCGACAGCTACGTGCGTGTCGGCGGCCGCCTGACCGAGCACGGCTACATGATCCGCATCCTCGACGGCGGTGTCGGCATCGGCACCGAGCGCCTCAAGCAGCTCAACGAACTGCTGCGTGAGCCGCCCGTCGTCGGTCTGTCGGTCGAGTCGACGCTCGGCATGTCGGTGGTCTCGCTGCTGGCGAACAAGCACGCCATCAAGGTCACCCTCGCCCCGGGCAACCCGGGCCTGATCGTCGACGTCCTGATCCCGCCGGCCCTGTTCGGCCCGATCGACGCCGACCAGCCGATGCCCGTCGCCCAGCCGGTCGAAGCCCAGCCGCTCGACGTGTCG
>JAGQSS010000070.1 GCA_020439405.1 Ilumatobacter sp.
GGTGGACGCCGTGACCACCATCCTGATCGCACTCGCCGTCGGCATCGCCGTCACCACCCTCGCCAACGTCTGCACGACCGTGTACCTGCACCGGGGCCTGTCGCACCGGGCGATCCGGTTCTCACGACCGGCCCATGCGGGGTTCAAGACCGTGCTGTGGCTGAGCACCGGCATCAAGGTGCGCGAGTGGGTTGCGGTGCACCGCAAGCACCACGCCTTCACCGACACCCCGGACGACCCGCACTCCCCCGCCGTCTCGGGCTGGTTCACCGTGCAGGTCAAGAACCTGGCGATGTACCGGGCTGCGGCGCACGACGAGGAGAACATCCGCCGCTACGCCAAGGACCTGGCGCCGACCCGGTGGGACCGATGGTTGTTCGATCGGCAGTGGCTCGGGTTGACGCTCGGGTTCACGCTGCTCCTGGTCGTGTTCGGCTGGCAGATCGCGCTCCTGGCGGCGTTCGTCCACATCAACTACTACCTGGGCGGATCGGCGGCGGTGAACGCGATCGGTCACCACTTCGGCCGTCGGCCGTACCGCAACTCGGCGACCAACTTGCAGTGGCTGGCGTTCCTCACCGCCGGCGAGGGGTTCCACAACAACCACCACGCCGCACCCACGTCGGCCCGGTTCGCGCACCGGTGGCACCAGATCGACCCGGGTTGGTTCGTGATCAAGCCCCTCACCTGGCTCCGCCTCGCCAAGCTCCGCTTCGACGACATCGTCCTCGCCCCAGGCCAGCTACCCGAGCCGGTCACCGCCAAAGCGTGAACAATTTGCGGGATCATCCTGCAAGGAGTTCACGCATTCGGCGGTGAGCGCTCGGGGGACGAGCCGGGATCAGGCGGTGACGGCGGCGTGTTCGTAGGCCGCGGTCTCCATCGCGAGGTAGCCCCCGACCGAGGCCGGGTCCGCGAACGGGAAGATCTGCGTCGCCCAGTACCCGCCGATCCCCGTCCGGCGATCGATCCAGTAGTAGCAGTTCGCCAAGCCGGCCCACGCCAGCGACCCGGCCGGTCGCCCGGTCGGAGCGTCCTCGTCGTTGATCATGTAGGTCAGCGCCCATGTCTTGGGCATTCCGGGGAAGAACTCGGCGTCGTTCGACAGTCTCGGGTGCGACACCGGCAGGATCGACGACGCGGTGGTCGTCGCCCCGACACCGGGCAGCATCGTGATGTTCATGCCGGCAGGCAGGTGATTCTGCGACGCCATCTCGACCGTGTCAGGACGCAGGATCTGCTGGCCGTCGTCGCTGCGGCCGTCGTTCAGCCACATGCGGATGAACTTCACGTAGTCGACGGCCGTCCCGTACAGGCCGTGCCCGCCCATGTGGATCTCGGGATCCGGAGGCAGGGCGACCCCGTCGAGCGGGATCAGCGAGTCGTCGGCGTCCTCGCGGGCGTGAATCGTCGCGAGTCGAGCCTGCATGGACGGTGTCGGCGTGAACGCCGTGTCGTTCATACCGAGCGGACCGAGGATGCGCTGCTGCATCACCTCTCCGAGGCGTTGCCCGGTGATGCCCTCGACGACCATGCCGACCCAATCGATGTTCGTGCCGTACTCCCAGCGCTCGCCCGGGTCGAAGAGGAGTGGCGTGGTGATCGACGCCCACGACGCGTCGACGACCCACGGCTGGCCCTGCTCGTTCGCGAGACGGGTGTACGCCTCGTTGAAGAAGTCGTAGGTGAAACCTGCGGTGTGCGTCAGCAGATGGCGCGTCGTGATGTCCCGCTTCGGCGGGCGCAGACGGGGCGTCCCGTCGTCGTCGAAGCCGTCGAGCACCTGGATCTCACCCAGCCGGGGCACATACTCGCGGGCCGGGGCGTCGAGGTCGAGCGCACCGTCCTCGATGAGTTGCAGGCACGCGGTTCCGGCGATCGCCTTGGTGGTCGAGAAGATCGCACAGACGGTGTCGGGCTCGAACGGCTCCTCCGAACCCATGTTCCGGACGCCCCGCGCCCCTTCGTAGATCGTGCCGTTTCGGTCGGTGATCGCTGCGGACACGCCCGGCACTCGCGGCGTTCCGGTGGTCGCGTCGTCGAGTACGGCGTCGATCGCGTCGGCGAGATCGTTCATGATGGCCCCCTCCAGCCCCTCGGCGCGAAGGCGGTCTCCGTGCACGACTCCGACGGTACGCGAGACCACGACGGGGATGACACCGCCATCGCGACGCACTTCACGGCCGTTCGCCCGCCGTTCGGCGGGTTCGCATTTCAGCGCTGCTCGGCGGTGGGCGGGGCGACCAACACCGTGGAGTGTTGGAGGCGCCATACCAGGTAGGCGATGCCGATCCGAGTGCGTCCGATGCCGTCCATCGGGTCGAACGGCAACGTCCGTTGGATCTCGTCGATCCGGGTCTGCATGGTCGAGTGATGGACGTCGGCGAGCCGGGCGGCCTGGCGGACCGAGCCTGCCTTCACCAATGCGTCGAGCGTCTCGGCACCCCAACTGTGGGCCATGATCGCGTCGAGCGGATCGACGTCGAGCAGCGGTCCGGCCGTGTGACTCGCTGCGAGCAGTTCGACCAGACCGCCGTAGTCGTCGGCGACGACCGTCGGGACGTCCGGCGGGGCACTCAAACGCAGGCAGACCATCGCCGTCCGGAAGGACCGGTCGAGGTCATCGAGCGACATCGGGACGCCGATCCCGCACGGGCTGGCCTCGATCGCGATCACCGACTCCGGCACGACAGCCACGTGGATCGGGCCGAACGGCGTGTTGACGACGTCCTCCACCATGTGGCCGTGACGGTGCCACGTGGCGAACAGCGGCAGGCAGACGATCCGATGCCGTTCGTTGGGCCGGAGCCCGAGCGCGACGAGCAGTTGCTGCCGCACGTGTGGCGGGACGTCCGGGTCGAGGGCCGACGACAGACCGCGGCGACCGTCGGGTGGATTGCGGCCGAGCCGGAGCCCGATACCCAGCGCGAGCCGTTCGACGACCATCGCGTCGTTCATCCCGAGCGGGGGTGACTTCTCGATCCAGACCGTCAGGCCGTCGTCGGTGTGGGCCACCCGTTCGATCGAAGACGCGTCAGCATCGTCGGGAAGGGCCACACCGTCGGGACCGACGCGCATCGAGCGGCCGGAGCGTTCGTCGTGGAAACCGGCCACCGAACCGGCCATCGATGCACCGGCACTGAGGAGCGCATGGACGTTGACACCGCCGCGCACGAGTTCGTCGAAACACGCGATGACGCGGAGCGACATGCTTGCGCTGGTGTCGAGCGCCGTCAGACGCGCGAGGAGCTCCTGCACTCTTCCCCTCCCTCGGGCAGACGCCCACCCTACTCAACCGACGAGCGACGGGACGGACGTCCGATCAGTCGATCAGGACGCGGGCGACCCAAGCGTCACGAGTCGCGATCATTCCCCGCGACAACGTGGCGTGCGGGGCGAAGATGTCGAAGGCATGGAAGCCCCCGGGCCACACGTGCAGCTCGGCGCTGCCGCCGGCGCGCCACAGCGCTGTGGCGTACTCGATCGCCTCGTCCCGGAAGATCTCGGCCGACCCGACGTCGATGAACGCGGGCGGTAGCCCGGACAGGTCGGTCGCCCGTCCGGGTGCGGCGTAGATCGACACGTTGTCGGTCCGGTATCGGTCGCCCAACGAGGCACGCCACGCCGTCTCGTTGCTGATGCGGTCCCACACCCCGATCCCGTCGAACTGGGTCGTCGACACGGTTCGCCCACGATCGTCGAGCATCGGGTAGTCGAGCAGTTGCGCACACAAGGGCGGGCCGCCGCGGTCGCGTGTGGCGAGCGAGAGCCCAGCAGCGAGTCCGCCCCCTGCACTCGCCCCGGCGACCATGATGCGGTCACGGGCGACGCCGAGACGATCGGCGTCCGACGCGAGCCACTCGAGCGCTGCGTAACAGTCCTCGCGCGCGTAGGGGTCCGGGTGTTCGGGTGCCAGGCGGTATTCGACGGTGACGAGCGTGACCGCCCACCGCTCGACCCAGTCGATGACCCGGTCGAGACCGCTGAAACGGTCGCCGAACATCAGCCCACCGGAGTGCAGGAAGAGCACGGTCGGTCGGGCACCGACTGCACCGTCGGCGGTGAAGATCGAACCCACGACCTCGTCGCCGCGATGTCCGGCGAACGTTTCGTCGCGGACGGTGATGCGCCGCCCGTCCAGTAACTCGGCGACCGGCGGACCGGCGTACGACGTCCGCATGAAGTCGACGAGGTCGGGCGTGATCGTCGGTGGGAACATGCCGCCGACGAGCGCCAGTCCCCCACGGAGTTCGGGATCGAACTCGGGTCGGACCGCGACGGCCGAATCCGCCGTCGGGTTCGGTTCGTGCGTCGCCGCGTCCATCCCGCCAGGGTTCCACATCTCGCGGTCGGCAGCGTACGTAGGATCGGACCGTGGGATCGATCGGGGCCGACGAGGTACGACGAGCTGCCGACGAGTGCGCGCAGTTCCTCCGTGGCGAGGTGGACGGCGATTGGTCGGTTCCGATCCCCGACCTGGCGATGACGGTCGGCGAGGTGGTGGCACACGCCGCCGAGGGGTGCCTCTGGTACGCGATCGACCTGGCGGCCGGCGGCGACGACCTCGAGCCGGTCGAGCACCGGGTGAAGACCGACGTCGCCAACGGGTCGTTGGTCGACACGCTCACTGCGTACGCACGAGTCGTGGCCGGGGTGATCGAGACGACCCCCGACACGGTGCGTGGTTTCCACCCGATGGGCGCTGCCGATCCGTCCGGGTTCGCTGCGATGGCCTGCGACGAGATGCTGATCCACACCGACGACGCGGCACGTGGTCTCGGCCTCGCGTTTCGGCCGAGCGACGACCTGTCGGCGGCGGTGCTGACCCGGATGTTCCCGTGGATCGAGGTGCAGGGCGATCCCTGGGAGCTGCTCCGGTGGGCCAACGGTCGGATCGAGCTGCCGGGCCAGGAGCGGTTGAGCGACTGGGCCTGGCACTGCGCCCCGCTCGCCGACTGGGACGGGACGGTGCCCACCCGTTCGTCGGTGCTGAGTGGCGACTGACCGACACGTCCGCGGACGCGTGGGTCAGCGGGCGAGCACGGCGGCGACGATGCACACGGCGACTCCGGCGAGCGCGCACCATCCGACGATGCGGCGAACCCTCGAATCGCCGTAGCGGCTGCCGAGGCCACGCACGAACGCACGGTTCGACTGGAGTTGTCCCTCGGGCGTCAGCACGCTGTGCCCCCGGTCGTCGATGTCGTCGATGTGCGGACGCTACGCCCCGTCAGCGCTGCCGTCCATCGGCTGACGCGTCCGCGGACGCGTCAGCCCGGAAACCCTGCGACACCCCCGAAGTACGCTGAGTCGAGCGAGCTCGACCACACCCTCGCCGAACGGTGGTCCGGAAACGAACGACGATCGACCCGATCGGAGGCAGTCATGTCCGGTTCCCGATCTCCCGCCACTCGAGGAGCACCCCTGACCGAGGCGTTGGGCGACGCCATTGCGAACTGGTCGAACGACCAGCGAACCGTCGTCGTGCTCGCCGCCGAGTTCGCCGACTCGGGTGAGTGGGCGGCGTCCGGCTCGGCGTCGGCGGCGCACTGGATCGCAGCGAGCGCCGACATCGAGGTGTGTACGGCTCGTGAGTGGATCCGCGTCGGGCGGTCGGTCCGGAGCCTGCCGCTGGTGGCACGGCTGTTCGACACCGGCGAGTTGTCGTACAGCAAGGTGCGAACGCTGACGCGTGTTGCGACGAGCGAGAACGAGTCGGCACTGGTCGCACTGGCGGTAAATGTCCCGGCCGGCCAGCTCGGCCGAGCGATCGCTGCGTGGATGAGCCGCACGTCCGACGACGACGAGCTCGAGCGGCGGCACCAGGAACAGCGCTCCGTCGTCTGGCGGAACGAACCCGACGGCATGGTCACGTTCACGGCGCGCCTGCCTCCGTTGTCTGCGGGTCGGCTGATCGCACGCCTCCAGACCCACGTCATGACGAGTCGTCCCGACGCGGCGTCGCTCGATACGTGGCCCTCCTTGGCGCAACAGCACGCCGACGCGTTGTCGGCGCTGATCGCCGGCACGGGCGGATCGCTCACGACCGAGGTCGTGCTCCACGTCCGCGAGGACGGTGCGACTCTCGACGACGGCTCACCGTTGCCGCTCGGTGTCGTCGCCCGCATCGCGCCCGACGCATTCATCCGGGCGCTGATCCACGACGCCGAGGGTCGCCCGATCGACGCCAGCTCGCGCCGGCGTCACCCGACCGCCCGCCAGAAGCGGGTCGTCAAGGAACGTGACCGAGCATGCGTCGACTGTGGCTCCACGGTGCTCCTCGAGTACGACCACGTCCCCGACTTCGCGGTGTCGGGGCGCACGGTCGTGGACGAACTCGAACTCCGCTGCGCCCCCTGCCACCGCCGCCGCCACGACCGTAGCGCCGCCTGACGGCCGGAGCCACAGCATGCGAGCCGTTGATAGAGGGCACCACGGCGGCCGCCAGCCCGACCTGTACCAGCAGTGACAGCGCTCATATTGCCGGCTATGCGCCCCGCCGCGCGACGCCGGAGGAGCAGCCTCAGGGGCAGTCGCCCAGACCTACCCTCCGACGTCAAGCTTGCAGGACGACCTCGACGAGGTGTACTCGCATCGTCCTTCGTACCCAGCTCGTTCGAAACGGATCTCTGAGTTCGTTCGATTCAACGTCGTATTGAAGCCGTCCCCGAGCACAAGTAGTAGGTCGCCTTCCTGGCGCCAGGGCACCGAGTGACCCTCCTGACGCACGTCAGTGACTCTGTACGGGTGGTGCATGAGGACTACTGAGAGCTGCTGAGGTTCGCCACCGTCGTTGCTCTCGATCGTGAGGCTGTTCGAGACCTCAAAGAAGTCAGTGTCCTCCGTTTCGCGGCAATCTCGAAGTGCTTGCCCCCCGACCTGCCGGGCGTTCACGACGAAGCACAGCTGTCCCTGCTCATCACGCGATGAGCTCACCTCGACATCGGGCAGGGTCACATCGTCGGGCGGCCCACCACACGCTCCGAGTGAGAACATCGCAGCAGCGCTCACCGCCGTCCACCATCGCCTCGGATGTGTTGTTCCCGGGCCCGTCCAAGACTGTGGTTCGGTCCAACCTTGCGTCGTCACCTCGGCGAGAGTAGTACCGGGTGCGCGCTGGCCGACCGAACCTCGACGAGGTGCTCCGCCGCATAACGGCACGTCAGCGGAGCGCTACGGCGTCGCGACCCACTCGGTAACGCGATCACCGACGGTGGCCGGCCTCGGCAGTCGGCGTACCGCTCGCTGTGCCGGATCCCGGACGGGACGTGCTCCATTGTGCCGAAGTCACTATGCGTGACTCCGATGAGGCAGGCATCGCGTGTGCTGTCGCACAGATGACGTTCCGTGTGACTCTGTATGTCGATGGATGAGCCGGCGTTCGAGGAGCTGTTTCGCGCTGTCGAAGCGCCGCTGCGACGGACTCTGGTTGCCTGGTATGGGCCGACACTGGGCCGGGATGCCGCTCAGGCTGCGATGGAGTGGGCCTGGGCGCACCGCTCCCGCCTCGACGGCATTGACAACCCGGCCGGGTACTTGTTCCGCGTTGGTCAGTCCCATGCGAAGCGTGAGCTTCGACAGCGGTCGGTGCCGTCGGCTGAGTTGGCATCGAAGTCCGTCGAGAGCGATTCGCGGTTCGAGCCCGCACTGTCCAACGCAATGGAAGGTTTGAGCGACCAGCAACGGTCCGCTGTGCTGCTCGTCCATGGCTACGGCTACAGCTTCCGAGAGGCCGCCGACGCGATGGATGTGTCGCTGTCCACGCTGCGAACCCACATCGATCGTGGGATGCAGCGTCTTCGTTCCCATTTGGAGGTTCACGATGAGTCACCAACTTCTTGAGCGCATCCGCGATCACGCGCACGCCCTCGATGAGGCCGCCGCACCGATCAGGTTCGACGACGTTCGTGCGTCGACGCATCACTCGTCCTCCAGGCGTCCCGGCCGATCGCTCCTCGCCGTCGCCGCCGTTGCCGTGGTGGTCGTCGGGGGCCTCGTCGTGATCAACGCGACCCGCCAGTCTGACCCGTCGAGATCGGACTCACCGCCGGCGGGCCCGAGCGAGCCCTTGGGTTCCGCGCAACCGAACGCATCCGTGTTGCCGGGCTACCAACTGAGCTTGGCGGGCGCGGTACCGATCACCGACGAACACCACGATGCTGGAACCGCCGGCGGTGCGGTATGGAAGGACGCTGGAACAGAGACGTACTTGGTGCTCACGGTTCGCCCAGGACTCGCGGCAGGGCAACCCTCACCAACGGGTCTCGGTCCGATGCGGCAACTCGACGAGTTCCCTTCTGAGCTGGGTCAGGCGTGGATCACCAGGTTGGACACCGACGAGCCAAGGTCGCCTCTCCAGCTTCGGATGTGGTGGTCCAGACCGGACGGCGACGTCTGGCTTCTCAGCAGCTACTGGTATGGGCCCGACGACTTCATCGACCCCGACGCGGCCACCAACGCAACGACGACGTGGGCGACCCACATCACCGAAATCTCGGACGATCCGGATCGATATGAACTTGAGGACACTGTCGCCGATTCGAACATGGAACTCGTCTTCGCTCAGCCCGCAGGCGAGATCCGGTCGCGAGCACAGATCTGGCGGGTCGACGGCGTGGACGTCACCGTCCTGACGACCGAAAGCGCAGCAGCGTCCGGATTCAACAACTTGCTCGCCGCCGGCCCACCAACCACCACGGTCGTGGGAGGACAACCCGCGTGGATCGTCGAAGCCGACGATGGCTCCACCATCGCTGGATGGCGAGGCGACGAAACGGCACGAGCGTGGACCACCATCACGATTCCAGCCGAACTTGTCGACCGAGCCGGCGAGATCCTCGACAGTCTGTCCGTCGACGTCGACCGGTCAGCCGATCCGGGCGGATCGCAGCAACCGTCCACCACGATGGTGTCGCCGCCGACAACGATCGACCCCGAAGTGCTCGCCGCCACCTGGCCGGCGAGCGGCAACTGGTTGATCTACACGCCGGCGGCACAAACGGCGACCAGTGACCCGGTCGGATTCGCCGTCCTCGCAGTCCAGCCAAACGGCGACCGGTTCGTGTCGCTCGGCCATGGCCAGTGCTTCACGCACAGCGGTAGAGCCGTAGACACCAACGGCCTAACTGAACTTGAGCCGATAGCCGACGCGGTCGAAGCACCGATCGAGTGCGACCCAGGCCAGCCCTCGGCCGCGTTCATCGACACCGTCGACTGCCTCGAGGACGGATGCATACTCGACCTCGACGGCGACGAAATCGCTCTCCTGAGATCGACCGGCCAAACAGTCGCGCGCCTGGCCAGAACCAATCAGGATGTCCCGTAGACAACAGCGAAGCCGCCCATATCACTCAGCCACGCAGACCGACCTCGGCGCACAGTTCGGCACGTATCGATCGGGCCCGGCGTGTGCGTCTCCCTCTCGGGAAACCCTACGACACCCCCGAACTAGGCTGGGGCGCATTCCACCCCGCACCGACGCCCCAGCCTAGTTCGGGGCAGGCGGTGGTCGGCGGGCGGTCCCTCCTTACTCAGGTCGTTGCGCGCGCTCTCGATCGTGATTCCGACGCGTCCGCGGACGCGTCCGCCCGCCCGGTGCCCGGGCGCGACGACGGGGCCGGTCGCCGGGCGGCGACGCGACCCCGTCGGTCGATCGTTCAGGTTGTGATCGGGCTGATCAGCTGGGCGGGTAGACGCCCATGCCCTTCGCCTTCTCGGTCTGCCAGAAGACGTCGGCGATGGCATCGATCTGCTCGAGGAGCTTCTCGGCCGGGGCGGCGTCGAGGCTCTTCTTGACGTCGCCGGCGCCGTGGATGGCGTCCCAGAACATCTGGTGCAGGTTCGGGAACTGGGCGAAGTGATCGGGGGTGAAGAAGTCGGCCCACAGCACCATCAGGTGATGCTTCACCTCTTCGGCGCGCTGCTCCTTGACCATGATCGCACGGGTCTTGAAGTGCTCGTCATCGGAGTCGTGGTACTTCTGGATCGTCTTCAGACACGACAGGGCCTCGATCTTGGCCTGGGCCGGGTCGTAGACACCGCAGTAGAGGTCGCAGTGCGCGTGGGCCTCGGTCGCATTGGCGAACAGACGGCTGAGCATCGGTTTCTCCTTCATCGAGGGGACGGTTACCACGCAACCTACACTCACAAACGTGGCGACAGGGCAACCCGGTCGAAGATCTCCGGTCCGCCGCTTCCGGGTCGTCGAAGCCTCGATGGAGCCGACCCTCTCCCCCGGCGACGGCGTGGTCGCCATCCGCTCGAGGCGTGCGCGACGCGGCGAGATCCGGGTCTTCGAACATCCGGAACGGCCCGACTTCTGGCTGATCAAGCGGGTCGATCACGTGCGCGGCGACCGGTTCGAGGCGGTGTCCGACAACCCTGGAGCCGGGGCGGTCGACTCCCGCGTGTTCGGCGACGTGCCGATCGCCGGGTCGTACCGCGTCGTCTGGACCGTGTCCGCCGGCCGGTGACAGACTCGCCGTCATGGCGATCTACCTCTGCCACGCCGACCCCGACCTCCACGAGCACGACGCCGAGGTCGTCGCCGTCCGTCCGGGGGCCGTCGCCTTGAGCCGCTCCGCGTTCCATCCCGGTGGCGGTGGCCAGGTCAGCGACATCGGTGCCATCGAATGGACGGGCGGCCGAGCGGCGGTGACCCACATCGAACTCGACGGCGACACGTGGTGGCACGTCCTCGACGACGCGGCCGCCGAACCGAGCGGCACCGTCCAGGTCACCGTCGACTCCGACCACCGGTTGGGCGTCGCCTCGCTCCACACCATGAGCCACGTCCTCAACGCTTTCGTCTTCGACGAGTTCGCCGGCGCGCTCGTCACCGGCGCCCAGATCACCGGCGACGGTAAGGGCCGCATGGACTTCGACCTCCCCGAGGTCGACAACGACCGCCTGCGCGCCCTCACCGACCCGATCAACGACGTCATCACCCGCGGCGTGACGGTCAACTCGATCTACGTCCCCGTCGCCGACGCCACACCCGAGAGCGGCCTCATGCGCAGCAAGTCGGTCGCCCCGCCGCCCACCGACGACGGCACGTTCCGCGTGATCGACATCGACGGCGTCGACCGCCAGGCCTGCGGCGGCACCCACCTCAGCAACACCGGCCAGTCCCGACCGATCGCCATCACCAAGGTCGAGAACAAGGGCCGCCACAACCGCCGTGTCCGATTCCAGTTCGCCGACCTCTGAACTCGTCGCCGCGCCGACGTCGGTCCGGGGCACGATCAGCTCGGTCGCGTTCGAGTCGGGCGACCGCTTTGTGGTCGGCAACTGGCACCGCTCCCCCGTCGGCCGTCTCGTCGACGTCATGTGGGTCACCACCGACGGCACCCGCCGCCTCCTCGTGAACGACGAACGCTCCGCCGAGTTCATCACCGCCATCTACGCCTTCGACGAGGTCCGGATCGCACCGCTCGCGGTCGACGGTGACGCCACTCACACCGAGGTGTCCGGTCACGGTCTCGAACTCTCGATGACCGGAGGCCGCCGTCGGCCGATCCCGTTCCCCCGACCACGATGGGTCACCCGGTGGATCGAGGCCCCGATCGCCCGCCGCCTGATGGGCGTCGAGACCTACGGCGCCAGCCCGACCGGTGTGCGGGAGTGGTACCAGTCCCGCGGCTGGAGCTGGATCACCGAGGCGACCGGCACCCGTGACGGCGTCGATCTCGGTGCCGTGGTCCCGATCGCGAAACCGGTCGGCGTCGGCTTCAGCGACCCGCCCGACCGCCCGTCCATCGTCACCGTCCACGTCGCGATCCATCCGCCCGAGCGCTGACGCTCTGCCGGCGCGAAACCGACCTCCAACGTCACCATCGCTCCACCAGAACGGCCGGCCGTCGTCTGCCGGCGCGAAACCGACCTCCAAGGTCACTCTCGCGCCTTCAGAGTGGTGCGCCGTCGGTTCACACCCGACGGGCGACCAGGGTGGCTTCGCCGTCGAGTTCGACGTGGCGTTCGATCGCCACGTCGAGATCGCGGAACGCGTCGACCAACTCACCCGGCGGCGCGTGGAACGGGCCCGCCTCGGCCGCCAGGCCCACCTGCGACAGCACGGTGATGACCAGCACACCGCCCGGTTCGAGCATGTAGACCAACTGCTCGTACAGGCTCGGGTCGCGGAACCGCTGGCAGATCACCAGCGCGCAGCTGTTCGCGGCGTCGGTCGGCAACCCCTCGTCGAGGTCGATCACCCGGGTGTCGATCCGGTCCCGCACCCCCAGCCGTACCGCGGCCGAGTTCAGCGCGGTGATGGCCACGTCGGACGTGTCGACGGCGATCACCTCGAACCCGTTCTGGGCCGCCCACAGCGACTGTTCGCCGAGACCGCACGCCACGTCGAGACAACGACCACGTTCGAGCGGCACGCCACCCAGCCCCTTGGGCATTGCCGGGTCGCCGGTCACCCGGCCCTCGTACCGACCGTTCCAACGCGTCGCGTCCGCCTCCACGGGGCCATCTTCGCAGGCGCCGATACCCTCGACGTCATGCAGATCGTGTCGGCCCTCTTCGTCGAGAACTTCGAGATGCGCCAGGCGCCCGGCCCGTCGACCCGGCTCGACCTGACCGGTGCCATGTTCTCGATGGCAGCGCCCGAACCGGCGCCGCTCACGATCTCGCCCCACCTCGTCGCCCTCATCTTCTGCCCGGAAGGCGAATCCGGTCAGGGCGTGTTCGAGGTGATCTTCCGCCACGACCTCGACGACCCCGAACGTCCCGACGCCGGCGAGCACCTCGCCCGCAACGTCAGCCCGTTCAGCGTCGAGCCGGGCAAGTTCACCTACCGTCTCGTGCGTGGTGAACTCGAGTTCGCCGACTACGGCCAGGTGTTCGCCCACTGCCGCGTCGACCGCGGCCCCTGGCACGTGGTGCCGTTCACGCTCCTACCGCCCGTCGCCTGACGCGCTCGGCCCATGTCGGGCCCGGCACCGGGCCAGTAGTGTCGGAAGCGATGCCTCTCTCCCCCGACCTCGACCGCGACGCCGTCAATCTGATCCGTGGCTTCGCCATGGACGCCCCCCTCGCCGCGAACAGCGGCCACCAGGGCACCGCCATGGCGCTCGCGCCCCTGGCGCACGTGCTGTACAGCCGGGTCATGAAGTTCGATCCGGCCGACCCGAACTGGCCCGACCGCGACCGGTTCGTCCTCTCGGCCGGCCACGCCTCGATCCTCCAGTACTCGGCGCTCTACCTCTCGGGCATCGGGCTCGAGCTCGACGACATCCGGGCCTTCCGCCAGTGGGAGTCGGCCACGCCGGGCCACCCCGAAGCCGGTCACACCGTGGGCGTCGAGGTCACGACGGGCCCGCTCGGCCAGGGCTTCGCCAACGCCGTCGGCATGGCGCTCGCCGAACGGATCCTGTCGGAGAAGTTCGGCACCGACGCTGTTGACCACCACACCTACGTCATCGCCGGCGACGGCTGCCTGATGGAAGGCGTCTCCCACGAGGCCGCCTCGCTCGCCGGGCACTTGCAGCTCGGCAAGCTGATC
>JAGQSS010000710.1 GCA_020439405.1 Ilumatobacter sp.
CGCCGCCAGGAACAGATCGACAGCTGTGCCGTGGTCGGTGTCGACGAGGTCGAGTTCCTCGGGTTGCCCGACGGCGCAGTCGAGGAGGGCCTCGGATTGCGTTCCGACCTCGCCGCGGCGATCCGTCGCCACAAGCCGGAGGTCGTGTTGTCGATCAACTTCCGCGACTCGTGGGGTGGTCACAGCTGGAACCACGCCGACCACCGTGCCGTCGGCCGCGCCCTGCTCGATGCCGTCCGCGACGCCGCCAACCCGTGGATGTTCCCCGAACGTGGCACGGCGTGGTCGGGGGTCCGGTTCGTGGCGTTCAGCGGCAGCCCCGAGCCGACGCACGCCGTCGACACGACCGACACGTTCGAGATCGGGGTGCGCTCGCTCGAGGCGCACCGGGTGTACCTCGACAACCTCGGTGGCGAGATGGCGTCGCCCGACGAGTTCCTCCGCGGCGCCGCCGAGACGACCGGGCCACGCATCGGCGTCGCCCTCGCTGCCGCGTTCGAACTCGTCGGCTGAACCCGTCATCCGCACGGGTGAACGTGCGGTATCGGCCCGAGAATCGGTCATGTCCGGCCCGTTCGATGCCGATAGACCACTCGGATGAACGCAGATGCCACGATCGACGCCGACGCGCTCCTGGACGCTGCGCGGACGGCGACCCTGGCGGTCGGCGAGGACGGCACCGTGCTGGCGGCACGCGGCGGGTTCGGCGGCTTCCTCGGGATCGATCTGGCGGCGACGGTCGGGACGAACGTCTTCCTGCGGCTGACGCCGCACGATGC
>JAGQSS010000711.1 GCA_020439405.1 Ilumatobacter sp.
CGGTCGCTCGCCGGTGCCGCCGGACTCGTCGAGCCGATCGTCACGCCACGCTTCGTCCCCGCGTGCACCGACGCGGCGCTGACAGGGCTGGCCGAACTGGCGGCCGCGACCGGCACGCTCGTCCAGACCCACTGCTCCGAAGGCGACTGGGAGCACGGGCACGTCCTCGAACGCTGCGGCGTCACCGACACCCACGCGCTCGACGGCTTCGGCCTGCTGCGCGACCACACGGTGCTCGCGCACGCCACCCACCTCGACGACGGCGATCGTCGCCTGATCGCGAGCCGAGGCGCCGGTGTCGCCCACTGCCCGCTGTCGAACGTCTACTTCGCCGACCGCGCCTTCTCGGCGCGCAAGGCCCTCGACGCCGGGGTCCGCGTCGGGTTGGGCACCGACGTCGCCGGTGGTCCGAGCGCCTCGTTGCTCGCCCAGTGCGGTCACGCCGTGGCGGCATCGCAGCGCCTCGTCGACGAGGGCGACCCGTCGGCACGCATCGACACGACCGCCGCGTTCTGGATGGCGACGGCGGGCGGCGCCGAGCTGCTCGGCGTCGACGCCGGCGTCATCGAACCCGGACGCTGGTTCGATGCCGTTGCGATCCGACTGCCCGACGTCGCGCTCGACGAGGGCACCTGGGCGAGCCGCTTCGAGCGACTCGTGCGCCTGGCGAACCCCGGCGACATCACCGCCGTGTGGGTCGCCGGACGTCAGGTCGTCTGAGCGCCCGAATCGCGCTTGGCGGCCGACCCTGCCGCCCGACAGGATCGGGAGATG
>JAGQSS010000712.1 GCA_020439405.1 Ilumatobacter sp.
ACTGGCCTTACCTCGACTCGAGAAGCGACCCATGACCAAGACCTTCCTCCCCCCCGCCATCCTCGCCGCCGCCACGCTGGTCCTCGCCGCCTGGCCTCCCGCCACCGAGGGGACGGTGACTGACACCGCCGGGACCGACACCGATGACACGACGTCGACCTCCGGCCCGTCGACCACCACGGTCTCGACCACGACGACGAGCCCGACGACGACCCCGCCATCGAGCCCGACATCGAGCCGGACATCGAGCCCGTCGCAGCGGCTGCCTCGACGCCGTTCACACGGCGCGACGAGGCGCTCGTCCCGGTGATCGTCACCGCCGCCCGCAAGCTCAAGCGCGTGCTCGCCGACGAGCAGAACCTCGTGCTCGACACCCTACGGCGCCGCGAGCCGGTACAGGCGATCGACGCGATCCTGCCGTCGCTCGACGAGCACGTCACCCGCTACGCCGACGCGATCGTCGACGAGCTGGCCGCCTCGGCCGCGGCCGGCGCCACCGAGCTGGGTGCCAACGACACCCCGACGCTGCGTCGCACACTCGCCAAGGCGGGTGCGCTCGACGCCGCCCGGTCGGTGGTGCGCACCGATCTCGTCGCCCCGCTCCGCGACCGTCTCGAGCGCTCGGTGATCGAGGGTGGTGGCGACAACGACGACATCACCCGCCGCGTCCGCTCGGTGTACCGCGAGTGGAAGACGCAGCACATCGACGACCAGCTCGACGACGTGTTCCGCTTCGCGTTCGGCGGCGGCATCGCCGTCACCGTCGAACCGGG
>JAGQSS010000713.1 GCA_020439405.1 Ilumatobacter sp.
GGGGTGTGGACGGTGACGGGCACGGAGACGACCGACGATCAGGGGACGACGTTCCCCACGACGGGCCCGATGACGTACCGACTCGGTTCGGACTCGCCGTGGGATGTCGTGTCGCAGGCGTGCCAGCGGCACATCGACATCCGAGTCGACGTCGAGGGGCGGACGCTGCGCCCGTTCGTGAAGGGCACTCTCGGTGACGCCTCCGGCCTGACGCTCGTGTCCGGCTACTCCGGCGCCGGGATCGCCGATCCGGACTCTGTGAACATCGACGACCTGCAGTGGGACTGTCCTCGCGCCGAGTTCGATGCGCTCATCGTCCGCTGGGCGCGTGGCCGGTTCACGAGGGGTTCCGGGTCACGGTTCGGGACGCTCGACCTCGGTCAGATCGAGAACCAGGCGGTTGCCGAGTCGATCGCGGACGGCCTGTTGACGGTGGTGGCGGAGCAGGAGAACTCGGCGACGTTCTCAGTGCTGAACCCGTCCGAGGTGCCGTTGCCGCACGACACGTTGGCGGTGCCGGGCCCGTTCGATGTGAACGAGTCGGAGACGCTGCCGGTGACCGGGGTGACGATCTCCGGTGACGATGACGGCGACGCCCAGGTGGACATCGAGGTCGGGTCGCTGGTCGAGGATCGTCGCACTCTGCTGGAACGGGCGACGCGGCGCAGCGACGTGACGGGCGCGTTGGGCGGGCGTGCCGCCGCCGCAGCGTCGCCGGTGACCGCGCCGGCCGCGTCGTCGTCGGCGGCCGGCGGTCTGGACGTCATGGT
>JAGQSS010000714.1 GCA_020439405.1 Ilumatobacter sp.
GTGCCGTCATGCCGTCCCTCACACATCTTGAGCAGGTAGTCCTGCGCTGGGCCAAGACAGGTGGGCCAAGCACGTGGCGGCGGTCACTGGCAACGTAGGCCGGACGCCCGGCGTGCCCAACCGCTAGCAACCCGTCCAGGTGCCAATGCCTTGGTCGTTCTGATCGAAGCGTTCCCCCTTCGACACCACACATGACCAGGGCAAAACGCCCTAGTCATTCTGGTTTTCGGCCGCGTTGGGGCGGACGGCGCCGCCGATGTGCGAGTCGTATTGGGTCAGACCGGATCGACCCTCATCGGAGTGTTCGGCCCCGCAGGACGAGGTCGGATCCGGTCTGACGCCATGCGACGATCTACGGGTCGTCGAAGATCTGGCTCGGGCGCTAACGGAGGTGTGACGTCGGCTAGGAGACGCAGCCGATTCCGTCGTGGTTGCCGTCGAAGTTGTGGGGGTCGGGCGGCAGGACCACGAAGTTGCGGTGCGGGATGTCGCCACAGTCCAGGTCGGGTGGTGCGGGCGGGATGCACACCGTCGGGTACGACGGGTGGCAGTTGGCCGGCGGCAGCGTGGTGGTCGTCGGCGTGGTCGGAGGCGGAGGTGGAGGCTCTTCGGTACGCGTGTCGATACGGCGATCAGGTGCTCCCGACGACAGCGCAGGTGTGTACGCGCCGGCTGTAATGGTGCCGAGATGGTCGGCGACGAGATGGACCGATGTGTGAACCGAGTTCACGTAACACACTCGGCCGTCACTGCCGATCTTCGCGATCGCG
>JAGQSS010000715.1 GCA_020439405.1 Ilumatobacter sp.
CGACGTGGATCGCGAGCCACAACGGAGCGGTCTCGGTGACCACCATCGCCGGGAGCCACCACGGCGAGTAGCGGCGCGTCGGGTCGACGATCGGACGCGCCGCGTTCCAGACGATCGGGATCGACACGATGCCGGTCAGGAACAACCAGGCGGCGGCGACCCCGTTCACGATCCGTGCTACTTCGTGGATCGGATGTTCATGCCCTCGGGCACCGGACGGCCGGCGAGCAACTCGTACAACTCCTCGGGCTCGGTGACCGGCCGCTCGCACACGTGGTCGCGACACAGGTACGCGTGGCCGGGATTGCGTCCCTCCCACAGGGGCGAGTCGTACGGCTCGCCCCACGCCATGACGAGGTCTGGGCGCCACAGCACCTGGGCGACACGGACCAATTCGTCGACTTCGTCGCCGACGATGACAAGTTCGAGCAGCCCGCGCTGGCGGAGGAACATCGCGAGCAGGGCGTTCGAGGTGCCCCCCGGCGCCTGGCCGACGATCGGGGCGAGCAGCTGGAGGATGCGGTCGGCGAAGTTGGCGTACCGCAGGTCGCCGGTGAGCGCGGCGAGACGCATCAGACCATTGGCGGCGACCGAGTTCGCCGACGGCGTGGCGTTGTCGTACATGTCCTTTTGACGGACGACGAGCTGTTCGGCGTCCTCGGCCGTCGTGTAGAGGCCGCCCTCGACCGGATCCCAGAACCAGTCGAGCATCGTGTCGGCGGTCTCGCGGGCGGCGGCGATCCAGCGCGCCTCTCCCGTCGCCTC
>JAGQSS010000716.1 GCA_020439405.1 Ilumatobacter sp.
CTCACCGCCGAGAGCACGAACCACCCGTCGTCGGGCCCGAGCTGACGCAGGAACAGGATCACGCCGGTCGGCGCGGTGGTCGCCGGATCGCCATCGTCGAGCGGGGTGAGGACCTCGATCTCTCCACTGCGTGCGTCGCCCGGCATGAACTCGCCGATGAACGGTTCGACGCCGAAGACCTGCTCGATGAAGTCCTCCGCCGCTGCTTCGGGGGTTTCGAACACGACGTCGGCCGCTGGCCACACCGCGACGATCGTGTCGTCGGCCGGCACGGTCGTGGACGTCGTCGTCGTCGCCGGGGCGGTCGTCGTCGTGGTCGGGACGGTCGTGGTGGTCGTTGTGGCGGTGGTGGTGGTCGAGGGGACGGTCGTCGTCGTGGTGGCAACGGTCGTCGGCGCGTCGGTGGTGGGCGCGACGGACGTCGTCGCCGGCAGCGACGAGGAGGTGGCGGGGGTCGACGCGGCGTCGTCGCCGCACGCAGCGGTCAGCGAGACGACCACGATCCCGGCGAGCAGGTAGCGCTTCATCACGCACCCCTTTCCGATTCCAGCGTGCGCCTCCCCGGGCCGCCGGTCAATGGACCAGCGTCACATCCGTCGGACCGCCGAGCGCGGGGTAGCGTCGCTGGCGATGGCCCGGGGCAAGGCGCCGACGCGCAAGATCGAACAGGAGCTGTGGGCCCGGGGGTTCGAGACCGTCGTCGGCATCGACGAGGTGGGTCGCGGTGCGTGGGCCGGTCCGCTGATGGTCGGTGCGGCGATCCT
>JAGQSS010000717.1 GCA_020439405.1 Ilumatobacter sp.
CTCACCGCCGAGAGCACGAACCATCCGTCGTCGGGCCCGAGCTGACGCAGGAACAGGATCACGCCGGTCGGCGCGGTCGTCGCCGGATCGTCGTCGTCGAGCGGGGTGAGGACCTCGATCTCACCGCTGCGCGCGTCGCCCTGCATGAACTCGCCGATGAACGGTTCGACGCCGAAGACCTGCTCGATGAAGTCCTCCGCTGCCGCTTCGGGGGTGTCGAACACGACGTCGGCCGCCGGCCACACCGCGACGATCGTGTCGTCGGCGGGCACGGTCGTGGGCGCCGTCGTCGCGGCCGGGACGGTCGTCGTCGTGGCCGGGACGGTCGTCGTGGTGGTGGTGGTCGTCGTCGTCGTCGTGGGGACGGCCGTCGTGGTGGTGGTCGTCGGCGCGTCGGTGGTCGGCGCGACGGACGTCGTCGTCGGCAGCGTCGAGGAGGTGGCGGGGGTCGACGCGGCGTCGTCGCCGCACGCAGCGGCCAGCGAGACGACCACGATCCCGACGAGCAGGTAGCGCTTCATCACGCACCCCTTTCCGATTCCAGCGTGCGCCTCCCCGGGCCACCGGTCAATGGACCAGCGTCACATCCGTCGCACCGCCGAGCGCGGGGTAGCGTCGCTGGCGATGGCCCGGGGCAAGGCGCCGACGCGCAAGATCGAACAGGAGTTGTGGGCCCGGGGTTTCGAGACCGTCGTCGGCATCGACGAGGTGGGTCGCGGTGCGTGGGCCGGTCCGCTGATGGTCGGTGCGGCGATCCT
>JAGQSS010000718.1 GCA_020439405.1 Ilumatobacter sp.
GTGTGCTCGGCCCGCACAGCAACGCCCACGGTCCGAACGAGTTCCTGCACCTCCCGACGGGTCGCAAGGTCACCGCTGCGGTGGCGGTCGTGCTCCACGCGGCAGCGCAACGACGCTGACCGCGATCGACGCCCGGTTCCCCTCGGGCCGGCGCTGGTCAGGGGCCCCAGGGGATGTCGAGGAGATACCAGCCGGCGAAGAACGCCGTCCACACCACGGTGAGTGCCACGAAGTACGGCAGCATCAGCGCGATGACCGTGCCGATCCCGGCGTGCTTGTCGTAGCGCAACGCGAACACGACGATCAGTGGGAAGTACGCCATGATCGGTGTGACGATGTTGATCGGCGAGTCGGCGACCCGGTACGCGGCGAGGACCACCTCGGGTTCGACCCCGAGTCGCAGGAACAGCGGGACGAAGATCGGTGCGAGGAGCGCCCATTTGGCGATCGCCTGCGGCATGATCACGCCGACGACGATCGTGATCACGATCGCCATCAGCAGCAGGCCCAGCGTCCCGATGTTCCACTCCTCGAGCAGGTCGCCCAGTTTGACTGCCGCGACCTGCGGGATGTTCGAGTAGTTGAAGTAGGCGATGAACTGGGCGATCAGCAGGAACAGGAACAGCAGCCCGGCCATGCCCGCCCACGATTTCGTGACCGCGTTGATCGCGTCGGTCGCCGTGGTGAGCGTGCCGGCTCCCCGCCCGTAGCCGAGTCCGGCGGCGAGGAACAGCAGCGCGATGATCACGATCAGGC
>JAGQSS010000719.1 GCA_020439405.1 Ilumatobacter sp.
CGTACGGACCGGTCGGACCGTTGAAGAAGCTCGGCTCCCGCTGTCCCCAACGCCCCTGGAACGCGAGCCATGCGAGGCGGTCGTCGGCGTCCGCGACCGAGTCCGGGAGCAGCACCACGTCAGGATCGAGCCGGCGCGAGGGCCCGGTCGTGTCGTCACAGCCGAATCCTTCGCTGCTGCTGCGGCCGAGGAAGTGTCCCGACTCGAAGTAGCTCGCGTGCGACCCCTTCGCGGCGTACACGACCGGACGGTCGCCCACGAGTTCGATGCGGTCGTCACCCCAGTCGGCGCGCTCGCCGCCCGTGTGCTGTGCGTAGCCGATCGCGACCGGTTCCGAGTCCAGCGCCTCTTCGACCGAGTCGGCCTCGAACAGGACCTGGACGAACTCCCAGTCGCCTTCGTGGTCGTTCTTCGCCGGGTTGTGGTACCAGAAGAACCAGTACTGCACGGCGAGGAAGCCGGGGCGGTCCGCCTCGGTGGCGATGTGCGCGTACGTCACGCTCTGCCCGTCGTAGAACCGCTGGAAGTCCTGCTCGAAGATGCAGCCCGGTTCGAGTGCGTCGCCCGGGAAGTCGAGGTACCACCCCTCGCGGAGGTCGAACAGGTCGGCAGCAGTGGGGCCGATCACCCCGACCGGGTCGTCGTTGCCGACCTGACGCAGGAGGATCTCCCGGTTGTCGAGCACGATCTCGACCGGGGCGGGTTCGAACGGCTCGCCGTCGGTGTCGCAGGGGCCGTCCTGC
>JAGQSS010000071.1 GCA_020439405.1 Ilumatobacter sp.
GACGAGCGCCCAGGCGGCGGCGCATCTCGTGGCGCCGGGGGAGCGGGTGCTGGTCTGCGGGGGCGAGGGAGTCGTCGAGGCGGTCCTCGCCCGGGGCGCCGAAGCGGTCGCGTCCTCGTCGGTCGGTGACGGGTCCGGGTACGGCGGGTTCGACGCCGTTGTCGTCGGCCTGCACCGCCATTTCGACTACGCCGGCCTCCAGGCGGCGAATGCGGCGATCCGTGCGGGTGCCCGATTCATCGCCACCAACGACGACGTGACGTTCCCGACCCCTGACGGCCCGACACCCGGTGCCGGTGCGATCGTCGCGGCCGTGCGGGCGGTGTCGGAGACCGAACCGGTCATCGCCGGGAAGCCGCACGCCCCCATGGCGGCGTTGGTGGCCGAACGGTGCGGACCCGACTTCGGTGCGGAACAGGCGATCGTCGTCGGCGACCGGGGCAGTACCGACGGCGAGTTCGCGGCGTCGATCGGATGCCGGTTCGCGCTCGTCCGATCGGGTGTGACCCTCCCCGGCGGTGAGCCCGACGCACCGGTACCGGTCGCGATCGACGCCGACGATCTCGCCGCCGTCACGCGGATCATCCTCGACGGTTGACTCCGGACGTGCGTTCCCCCAGGGTGGATAGCATGAACGACATGCCGAAGTCGCAGATCCAGAAGTTCATCGAGGCCGGAATGCAGTTCACCGAGGTGTCGCGCAAGCAGGCCGAGGCGTTCGTGCAGAGCCTGGTGAAGTCGGGCGAGGTGCGCAGGAAGGACGCCGAGCAGCTCGTCCAGACCCTGGTCGATCGTGGCCGGGAGACGACCGAGTCGGTGGCGGCGGCCGTGCAGGCCGAGATCGAGAAGCAGATGAAGTCGCTGGCGGCCCGGTTCGACGAGCTCGAGGACGAGGTCGAGTCGCTCGCCAAGCAGGTCCGGTCGGCGCTCGGGCAGGACGCCAGCCCCGCACCGAAGGCCCCGGCGAAGAAGAAGGGACCCGCCAACAAGAAGGCCCCGGCGAAGAAGAAGGCTGCCGCGAAAAAGGCACCGGCGAAGAAGAAGGCCGCAGCGAAGAAGTCGGCCGCCGTCGGCTCGTCGGGCGTGCGCCAGGTCAGCACGCGCAAGAGCTGACCCGGTGGCGCCGCGTCGGCGGCTCGACGCCGAACTCGTCCGACGCGACCTCGCACCGAGTCGGGCGGCCGCCCAGGAACTGATCGACGCCAAGCGTGTCCGCGTCAACGGCGCCATCGCCGAGAAGGCGACGCGGCAGGTCGCCCCCGGCGACCAGCTCCACGTCGACGGACCGCCGGCGCGATTCGTCGGACGGGGAGCGTTCAAGCTCGACCACGCGCTCGACGCCTTCGACCTCGACGTGTCTGGGATGCGGGCCCTCGATGCCGGGGCCTCGACCGGTGGGTTCACCGACGTCCTGCTCCAGCGTGGCGCCGACCACGTCCTGGCGGTCGACGTCGGCCACGGCCAGCTGCACGAGAAGCTGATCGCCGACGACCGGGTGACCAACCTCGAACGCACGAACGTCCGTCACCTCGACGTCGAGACGATCGGAGGTCCCGTCGACATCGTGGTCGGTGACCTCTCGTTCATCTCGTTGCGGCTCGTCATCGGACCGCTCGCCTCGGTGTGCCAGCCTGGTGCTCCGATGGTCCTGCTCGTCAAACCACAGTTCGAGGCCGGCAAGGCCGAGGTCAGCCGCGGTCGTGGCGTCATCACCGACCCCGACGTGCACGACCGCGTGCGCGCCGAGGTCGCCGACGCGTTCGTCGACGCCGGCTGCACCGTCGTCGACTGGACCGACTCGCCGATCACCGGCGCCGACGGCAACCGGGAGTTCCTGATCCACGCACGAGCGGGCGTGCCGACGTGATCCGTGTCGCGATCGTGCCGCACCGGACGCGCGACGACGCCCACGAGCTGGCGGTCGCCACGATCCGATGGCTCGCCGAGCACGGCCACGAGGGGTGGGTACCGAGTGGCGACGCCGTGGGCGACGAGCTCGCATCGGTGGCCTCCGACCGGCCGCTCGCCGACGCCGACCTGATCCTCAGCCTCGGCGGCGACGGCACGATGTTGCACAGCGTCCACCAGCTCGACGGTGCCGCGGTGCCGCTGCTCGGTGTGAACCTGGGGCGGCTCGGCTACCTCACCGAGGTCGAGGTCGACGAGGTCCGCACCGCCCTCGAACGGTTCGACCGGGGCGCCGACGACGGATCGTGGACCCTCGACGAGCGCATGATGCTCGACGTCGAGGCGATCGACGCCGACGGGATGTCGGTCGGTTCGTGGCGAGCGCTCAACGAGGGCGTCGTCGAGAAGCAGGACTCGGGACACACCGTGCATCTCCTCGTCCGCATCGACGGTGAACCGTTCACGTCCTACGCCGCGGACGGCCTGATCGTCAGCACGCCGACCGGATCGACGGCCTACTCGCTGTCGGCGCGCGGGCCGGTCGTGTCGCCGAAGCACCGGGCGCTGCTCGTGACCCCGGTGGCGCCGCACATGCTGTTCGACCGCAGCCTCGTGCTCGATCCGAGCGAGACGGTCGAGATCGAAGTGCTCGACGGGCACACGGCGTCGGTCGCGATCGACGGCCGGGCGGCGTGCTCACTCGGTGGCGGTGCGAAGGTGACCTGCAGGCCGTCCACGGCGACGGCGTGCTTCGTCCGGTTCGGCGAGCACCACTATCACCAGGTCCTGAAGGCGAAATTCGGGCTGCACGACCGCTGACGATCTCGTCCGGACACCGCTGCGCCGTGGTCGGCCGACGGAATGGTTCTCTCGTACATCCGTTCGATCGTCACACCCATCCGGTAGAACTGTGGTGTGCTCCTCGAACTGCACATCGAGAACCTGGGCGTCATCGAACACGCCACACTGCATTTCAGTGCCGGCACGAACGCGCTCACCGGCGAGACGGGTGCCGGCAAGACCATGCTGGTCGAGGCGATCGAGTTGCTCGTCGGCGGTCGCGCCGACGCGGCGATCGTCCGGCGGGGTGCGGCCGAAGCTCGGGTCGACGGTCGCTTCGACGGTGACGACGAGCGCGGCGAGGTCGTGCTGAGTCGTGTCATCCCGGCCGACGGCCGGTCACGCGCCTACATCGACGGTCGTCCCGCCACCGCCGCGTCGTTGGCCGATCGGGCTCGATCGCTCGTCGATCTGCACGGGCAGCACGCCCACCAGAGCCTGATGTCGACCGCTCATCAGCGTTCGGCGCTCGATCGGTTCGGTGGTGTCGACCTCGGCCCGTTGCGCACCGCCCGTGCTCGGGTCACCGAACTCGAGGCCGAACTGGCGACCCTCGGTGGTGACGAGCGTGCACGCGCGCGAGAGATCGACCTGCTGCGCTACCAGGTCGACGAACTCGACCGTGCCGGTGTCGCCGACGCCGACGAGGACACCCGCCTCGCCGTCGAGGAGTCGACGCTCGCCGACGCCCAGGGGCACCGTGCGTCCGGCGAGGGCGCCGTCGAGCTCCTCCGGGGCGACGAGGGTGTCGACGCCCTGTTGTCGGCCGCCCGCCGGCTCCTCGACGATCGTGCTCCGTTCGCCGACGTCGCGGCACGACTCGATGCCGTGATGGCCGAACTCGACGACGTCGCCGCGGAGTTGCGCAGCCGCACCGAAGCCATCGACGAAGACCCCGAGCGGCTCGAGCACATTCTCGAACGACGTCAGCTGCTGGTCGATCTCCGACGCAAGTACGGCGAGTCGCTCGACGAGGTGATGGCGTTCCACGCCGAGGCCGACGACCGGCTGCGCGAACTGCTCGACTACGACCGTCGCGCCGCCGAGCTCGACCACCTGCTGGCCGACGCCCGGCACGCCGCCGACGACGCCGCCCGGTCCGTCCGCGAGGCCCGTCGGGCTGCGGCGCCCGAGTTGGCGGCCGCGGTCGAGCAGCGGCTCCGCACGCTGGCGCTCCCCGACGCCGCCGTGGCGATCGAGGTCGGCGAGCACGACGCCGACCTCGCCGGTGACGGCGTGCAGTTCCTGTTCTCGGCCAATCCGGGATCACCGCTCCTGCCGCTGCAGCGCGTCGCCTCCGGCGGCGAGCTGGCCCGAACGATGCTGGCATTGCGACTGGTCCTCACCGACGCCGGCGGCGACGATGCCGTCGGCACGCTCGTGTTCGACGAGGTCGACGCCGGCATCGGCGGGAGCGCCGCCAACGCGGTCGGCGCCGCCCTCGCCGACCTGGGTCGCCACCATCAGGTGCTCGTCGTCACCCACCTCGCCCAGGTCGCAGGCCGGGCGGCGCGACAGTTCGTCGTCGCGAAGTCGGTGCGTGGCGACGCCACGTTCACCGATGTGGTCCCCGTCGACGGCGACGCACGTCTCGACGAGGTCGCCCGCATGCTCAGCGGTTCGGTGACCGACAAGTCGCGACAGGCGGCCGGCGAGCTGCTCGAGGGCGGGGCTCCCGTTCGTGACGGAAAATCAACGCGATCGCGTCGCTGATCCGCGCCTCACCGCCGCTCCGCGAGATATGGTGATCTCCCGTCGTGCGATCGTTCGATGCGAGCCAGTCTGACGGAGGTTTCCCCACATGCCGAAGCACATTTTCGTGACCGGAGGGGTTGCCAGCTCGCTCGGCAAGGGTCTGACGGCCAGCTCCCTCGGTCGCCTGCTGAAGGCGCGTGGGCTCAAGGTCGTGATGCAGAAGCTCGACCCGTACATCAACGTCGATCCGGGCACGATGAACCCGTACGAGCACGGCGAGGTGTTCGTCACCGACGACGGTGGTGAGACCGACCTCGACCTCGGCCACTACGAGCGGTTCATCGACGAGAACCTGACCCGAGCATCGAACGCCACGACCGGATCGATCTACCAGTCGGTGCTCGCCGCCGAACGGCGCGGCGACTACCTCGGCAAGACGGTGCAGGTCATCCCGCACATCACCGACGAGATCAAGCGCCGCATCCACCAAGTCGCCACCGACGACACCGACGTCGTGATCACCGAGGTCGGCGGCACGGTCGGCGACATCGAGATCCTGCCGTTCCTCGAGGCGATCCGTCAGTACCGCAAGGACGCCGGACGCGACAACGTCTGCTACATCCACGTCACCCTCGTGCCCTTCATCGGCCCCTCTGCCGAGCAGAAGACGAAGCCGACCCAGCACTCCGTCACCGAGCTCCGCAGCCGAGGCATCCAGCCCGACATCATCGTGTGCCGGAGCGAGGCGCCGGTCGAGGACGGTCTCAAGGCCAAGATCTCGAACCTGTGCGACGTGCCCGACAACGCGGTCATCAACGCCGCGGACGCCCGCAACATCTACGAACTGCCCCTGATCCTCCACGACGAGGGCCTCGACACCGTGGCGCTCGACGTGTTGCGGATGGAGAGCGGCCCGATCGATCTGACCTCGTGGCAGCGGCTCGTCGACCGTGTCGAGCACTCGACCGCACCGGTCAAGATCGGCCTGATCGGCAAGTACATCGAACTGCCCGACGCCTATCTGTCGGTCGTCGAAGCGCTGAAGCACGCCGGCTTCCACCACGAGGCCAAGGTCGAGATCGACTGGATCCAGGCCGAAGAGGTCGAGGGACTGCTCGCCTCGGGCCGGTTGGCCGAACTCGACGGCCTCATCATCCCGGGCGGATTCGGCTCCCGGGGCTTCGAAGGCAAGATCGCCGCCGCCGGCTACGCCCGCGAGCACGACATCCCGTGCCTCGGCATCTGCCTCGGTTTGCAGGCGATGACGATCGACTTCGCCCGCAACGTGATGGGGCTCGTCGACGCCAACTCGACCGAGATGGACCCCACGACACCGCACCCGGTGATCGACCTCATGCACGATCAGCGCGACATCAGCGACAAGGGCGGCACCCAGCGGCTCGGTGCGTTCTACGCGATCCTCGAGCCCGACAGCAAGGTCCACGCCTGCTACGGCGAACCGGTCGTCAGCGAACGCCACCGTCACCGCTGGGAGCTGAACGCCAACTGGAAGCCGCGCTTCGAGCGCTCCGGTCTGCGCTGCAGCGGGTTGTCGCCCGACCGCCGGTTGGTCGAGTTCATCGAACTCGGCGATCATCCGTTCTGGGTCGCCACCCAGGGCCATCCCGAGTTCAAGAGCCGTCCCGACCGGGCGCACCCCCTCTTCAGCGGACTCATCTCGGCCGCGCTGGCACGTCGCGACGCGACCCCGCCGGGGCTGCGTCGCATGCTCGACGAGGCCAGCGACCCGTCGACCGCCGACAACGCCACGATCGATTGAGTGCCGTCGACGCCGGCTCGGCGTCTGGCACGATGGCCGTATGAGCGACCACGGCTTCCGGCACCTCGGCGATACCGACGTGCACCAGGGTTACGTCTGGAAGGTCGTGGTCGCCGAGTTCGAGGCGCCCGACGGCACCACGTTCCGCCGCGACATCGTCCGCTCGCCGGGCGCGGTCGCCGTCGTCCCGGTCGTCTTCGACCCCGAGGGGCAGGCGTCGGTCGTGCTCGTGCGTCAGTACCGGCCGCCCTACGAGCAGGCGATCGTCGAGGTGCCCGCCGGCATGCGGGATGTGCCCGGCGAACCGCCGGAGGAGACCGGGCGTCGGGAGCTGATCGAAGAAGCCGGCCTTCGCGCCGGTGACATGGTGCACCTGCTCGACATGTACCCGTCGCCCGGCATGACCGACTCGGTGTGCACGATGTTCATGGCGACCGGCTGCGAACCCGTCGACCACGATCGCCACGGGCCGGAGGAGGAGTCGATGGAGATCCTCCACGTCCCGCTCGACGACGCCCTCGCGATGATCGACGCCGGCAAGATCGCCGACGCCAAGACGGTGTGCGGTCTGTATGCGGCGGAGCGTCGACTGCGTTCGCGGGGATGACGTGCCGCTCGACGACGCACCGACCGACCTCCCACTCGAAGCCGAGGAGTTCCTCGTGTGGATGTCGGCCGAGCGGGGTCGTGCCCGGAACACGATCGCCGCGTACCGACGCGACCTGACCCAGTACGCGGCGTGGCTCGCCGCCCGCGACAGCGACATCCTGGTGGTGCGTCACGACGACCTCGTCGACTGGATCGCCGATCAGCGGAGGGACGGCGCAGCGCCGTCGAGCATCGCCCGTCGGCTGGCGGCCGTGCGGTCACTCCACCGATTCCTGGTCACCGAGCGGCATCGGGACGACGATCCGACCGCACGTCTCGACGGCGTTCGCACGCCGTCGGGCATCCCGAAGCCGCTCACCGAGGACGAGGTGACCAGCCTGCTCGACGCCGTGACGGGCCACGACGCCCTCGCCCGACGCGACCGGGCGCTGCTCGAGCTGATGTATGCGACGGGCGCACGCGTCGCCGAGGTGGTGGGTTTGTCGATCGGCGACGTCGACTTCGATCACCGGATGGTCCGGCTCTACGGCAAGGGGAGCAAGGAGCGGCTGGTGCCCTACGGCGGGGCTGCCGCCCGGGCGCTCGACGAGTGGTTCGAGAAGTCGGGACGTGCTGCGATGGTCCCGACCCAGTGGAAGCGGCGCGGCGACGCCGAGGCGGTGTTCCTGAACCAGCGCGGCGGGCGCCTCAGCCGCCAGGGCGTCTGGCTGATCATCAAGAAGTACGGGCAGCGGGCCGGCATCGAGAGCGATCTGTCGCCGCACGTCCTGCGGCACTCGTGTGCGACCCACCTGCTCGATCACGGCGCCGACCTCCGTATCGTGCAGGAGATGCTGGGACACGCGTCGATCTCGACGACCCAGGTGTACACCCGGGTCAGTCAGGAACGCCTGTGGGACGTGTACCGGTCGGCGCACCCGCGTGCCGTCGGGCGGAGCGTCGCGTGAGCAAACCGATTCACCTCCTGACCCATCCGCACCACTTGGTGGCGCGGTTCTTCGGGTCGCTGTCGTCGAAGCCGCCCGAACCCGCCGAGGAGGCCTGGGCGCTGTCGCAGCTGCTGGCCGGCGAGCAACAACTCTGGCATCGGATGTCGAACCAGGACCGGCGTCACTCCGCGAAGGTGGCGCGCCGGTTCGTCGCTGCCCGTCCCGAGGCGACGCGGGCCGAGATCGCCGGTGCGCTCCTGCACGATGTCGGCAAGATCGAGTGCGGGCTCGGGACGTGGGGGCGCGTCGTCGCGTCGGTCGTCGGTGGTCGGACCGGGAGGTTCCGGTGCTACCAGGATCACGAACGCATCGGTTCCGAACTCGCCGCCGCGGCGGGCAGTGACCCCGACACCGTCGACCTGATCGCCGAACGCGGCCCCGCCTTCGAGACCCTCCACGCCTGCGACCACGCCTGACCACCCGCCTGCAAGCAGACGCGCACGCGGGTCAGGTGGGGGAGGTGAGGACGTGGCGGGTGCGGCGGTCGTTGACGACGGCTCGCAGGATCATCCAGACCAGGAGGCCGCCCCAGATGCCGCTGATGCCGAGCGACGGCGTCAACAGCGTGAACACGGCGATCGGGGTGACGGCGACGAGGTAGCCGAGCGCCGCCAAGCCGAGGAAGCGGTAGTCGCCCGCACCGATCAGGATGCCGTCGTGGGCGAATGCGACGGCCCCGGGGATCATCATGACCGCCAGCCACAACAATCCGACCGTGGCCGTCGAGGTGACGTCGGCATCGTCGCTGAAGATGCGGGGGAGGAGCGGCGACGCAGCAGCGATCACGACGCCCAGACCGACCCCGACGACGACCGACAGGCGGACCGAGCGCTGGGCGACGAAGCGCGCACCGGCGAGGTCGCCACGTCCCTCCTCCTCCGCCACCAGGGTGTGTGCGGGCACGGCGAACGCGTCGAGCACCAACGCCAGGAAGATGAACATGCTGTTGACGATCTGATGGGCAGCCAGCGTCTCGTCGTCGATGCGGGCGGCGATCGTCGTCGCCCCGGCGAACACCGCCAGCATCGACCCCACCCGCAACAGCAGGTGCTTCCCGGCGGTCATCAACGGTGCCATCCGCTCCCGGCTCGGGCGACGGACCTCGGCCGCCTGGATGCGGGGCCGGAGGATCCACAGGAACACCAGCGCCGCGCCGACCTGGGCGATCACGGTCGACATCGCCGACCCGGCGACACCCATGTCGAGCACGAACACCATGACGAGTTCGATCACGAGGTTGGCGACGTTCGCGCCGAGCAGGATCCACAGTGGGGTGACGTAGTCCGATTCGCCGCGGAACACACCCTGCGCGGCGAGCGTCACCAGGAAGAACGGCACGCCGATCGCGCTCCACGACAGGTAGGTGACCGCATGGTCGAGCACGTCGTCGTTCGCCCCGAGCAGCCCGGCGACCGGCTCGGCGAAGATCGCCAGCAGGACGGCGATCGGGACCCCGCACAGCACGGCGAGCCAGAGGGCCTGGACACCGACGTTCCCGGCGCCGGCGACGTCACCCGCGCCGAGGCGCCGGGCGACGCGTTCGGTGGTGCCGTACGTCAGGAAGTTCGAGCCGGCGAACACGAACGACAGGACCGTCGCGGCGATCGCGAGCCCGGCGAGCTGATGGGTGCCCAGGCGGCCGACGATCGCGGTGTCGACGAGGACGTAGACCGGCTCGACGGCGAGCGACCCGAGTGCGGGGATCGCCAACGTGACGATGCGCCGGTTGAGGGCGCGACGTGACTGGTCGACCGGGACGGACGCTCCGTCGGTCACGGGCGGGCCGTCACGGGCGTGGGCTCACGGCCGGACGAGACCGATGTTGTCGTAGACGCGGTTCAACGTCGCCGACGACACGACCCGGGCCTTCTCGGCGCCGATCGACATCAGCCGGGCCAGTTCGGCCTTGTCGGCGATCAGGTCGCGGTAGCGCTCCTGGATCGGCTCGAGCATCGCGACCACGGCCTCGCCGGTGTCGACCTTGAGCGGCCCGTACTGGCTGTATCCCTCGGCGGCCTCCTGCGGCGTCCGCCCGGTGACGGCGGCCAGGATGTCGAGCAGGCTCGACACGCCCGGCTTGGCGGCGACGTCGTAGCGAACCTCGCTGTCGGAGTCGGTCACCGCACGCTTGAACTTCTTCAGGATCGCCTTCGGCTCGTCGAGCATCATCACGCAGCCACTGTCGGTCGCGGCCGACTTGGACATCTTCGAGGTCGGATCCTGCAGATCCATCACCCGGGCGCCCGCCGCCGGGACGACGGCCTCGGGGATCACGAAGGTGTCACCGAACCGGTGGTTGAAGCGGATCGCGATGTCGCGGGTGATCTCGATGTGCTGGCGCTGGTCGTCACCGACCGGCACCTCATTGGTGTCGTACAGGAGGATGTCGGCCGCCTGGAGCGCCGGATAGGTGAAGAGCCCGGCCGAGATGAACTGGCCTTCGCGCTTGGCCGACTTGTCCTTGAACTGGGTCATGCGGCTCAGTTCGCCGTAGGAGACCGTGCACTCCATGACCCAGGCGAGCTGGGCGTGCTCGGGCACGTGACTCTGGACGAACACCGTCGCGGCGTCGGGGTCGAGCCCGATCGCGAACAGCATCGCCGCCAGCTCGAGCGTCGCCTCGCCGACGACGCCGGGCTGTTCGGCGATCGTCAGCGCGTGGAGATCGACGATGCCGTGGAAGACGTCCTTGTCGTGCTGGTCGCGCACCCAGTTGCGCAGCGCACCGAGGTAGTTGCCCAGATGGACGGCGCCGGTCGGTTGGATGCAGGAGAGCACACGTGTCACGGCGAGCGAGGCTACCGGCACCTGGTGATGGCCGCCGCGTCGGTTCCGGTCGTCGCCGCGTCGGTCGCTCAGGCCGGGGAGAGGCCGAGGCCGCCGAAGGCCGCCTCCGGTGCCCGGTCGCGGCGTGGCCGGCGGACCAGGAGCCGGGCGAGGACCAGCGACGCCATGCACAGTCCGCTCGCCGACAGACTGAGGAGACCGGCGTCGCCGCGACCCAGCCCGTACACGCCCCACAGGGCCGCCTCGACGAACGCGATCACCCAGGTGGCGAGCGAGACCCCGCTCACGTCGGCCGTTCGGTACACGGCGACGACGGCGGGCGTCAGCTGGACCCCGTAGAACAGGCCGAGCGTGACGCCGGCCGCGACCCAACCCTCGACGATCAGGACGACGGCCGGGACGACGAGCACCGCAACGGCACTGGCGAACATCCGGAGGGCCACCAGCGCGGCCGGGGCCGTGCCGTATCGGCAGATGCCGATGGCGATCGCCACATAGGCCATGACCGAGACGATACTGACGGGCACGATGCCGAGGTCGCCGACGGCGACGCCGTACGGGATCCAGGCGGCGTTGACCGCTGCCGACACGGCCGCCCACACCGGCGACACTCCGTCGACACGGCGGCTCCGCAGGAGCTTGCGCGCCTGGGGGATCGCCATCGCGCCGCCGAGGATGTTCGCGGCGATCACAACGAGGGTCAGCATCTGGGTGGACATTGCATCGAGCATACGACCTTTAGCCCCTTACGTGCTGTGACGGACGTCGCTCGATGGAGGCGATACAGTCGACGCTGTGCACGTGCGAGCCAACTCGATCGACGACGAGATCCGGCTCACCGTCGACGCCGCCGTCGAACTGGCGAACGTGGTGCACGGCGAGCCGCTGCCCGATCTCGAACCGCTCGAGCCTCTCGAACGGCTCCGGGCCGTCCTCGTCGACTTCGAGTTCCTCCGAGCCCGCACCGCAGCGGATGCGGAGTTGGGGGCGTTCGCCGATCGGATGGTCTCCATCGGCCGCCTGATCTCGTCGTTGCCCGACTCCGACCTGGCCGACGCCGTCGAACGGATCAATGCCCAACTCGAGGCCGCAGCGATCGCACCGTCGCTGAGCGCCCACGACGGATTCGCCCTGCACATCCACTGGACGGGCCCGAGCACACCGTTCGCGCACCAGGTCGCGGTCGACCTGCTGATGGCGCTGGCACAGACACTGTGCGACCACGGCACCGACCGGTTCGGACGGTGCGCGGCCGACGACTGTGACCGCGTCTTCCACGACACGACCAAGAACCGATCGCGTCGATTCTGCGCCGACCCGCGTTGCGCCAGCCGGACCCACACCGCCGCCCACCGTGCCCGCCGGGGCACCGACCCCGACGGCACCTGACCGACGGCGATCCGGGCACCGATCGGGGAGCGTGGGGCGTTACATGGATGTGATTTCGACGGTGTAAGCTCGCGGACCATGGCGATCGACGTGACCACCCCCGTCTACGACGGCCCGTTCGATCTGCTGCTCCAGCTGATCCTGAAGGAGCAGGTCGATCTCTACGAGGTCAACCTGTCGCGGATCGTCGACGCCTACCTGCACGAGATCGAGCAGATGCAGGCGCTCGATCTCAACGTCGCCACCGAGTTCCTCCTGATCGCCGCGACCCTGGTCGAGCTCAAGACCCGCCGACTGCTGCCCGGCTCCGGCGACGTCGACCTCGACGAGGAGTTCGCCCTCTGGGAAGAACGCGACCTGCTGCTCGCCCGTCTCATCGAGTGCAAGACCTTCAAAGACGTCGCGCAGGTGTTCAGCGGGCTGGCCGACGAGGCCGATCTGTCGTTCCCCCGCAACGTCGGACCCGACGAGCGCTTTGCCGGGCTGATTCCCGACCTGCTCGAGGGCACGAGCGTCCGACGCCTCCAGAGCGCGGCGATCCGTGCCCTCACGCCGCGTCCCGAGCCGATCGTCGACCTGTTCCACGTCAACCCGATCAAGATCACCGTCGCCGACGCCGTCGCCGAACTGATCGACGAACTCCCACGTGCGGGCCGGATCTCGTTCCGCCGCCTCACCGCCGACCTGGCCGACCGGATCGAGGTCATCGTCCGCTTCCTCGCGGTGCTCGAACTCTTCAAGCAGGGCTACGTCGAGGTCGACCAGCCCGAACGCTTCGGCGACATCGAGGTCATCTGGTGCGCGCCCGACGACGCATCGGCCGAGGCGATCCTGATCGACGCCTACGACGGCTGAGCCCCGTCGGGCAGCCGGGCGCCGTCCGAGCAGATAGAACAGACGCCATGTCCGACGAACTCGTGCCGGTCGAGGAACAGATCGCTGCGTTCAAGCGCGCGATCGAGGCCGTGGTGCTGGTCAGCCACGACCCCGTCCCGACCGACCTGCTCGCCCAACTGCTCGAACAGCCGACGGCGCTGGTCGAGCAGTGGTGCGACGAGCTCGCCGCCGAGTACGCCGAGCAGCGGCGTGGGTTCGAACTCCGTCGCGTCGCCGGCGGCTTCCGCTACCAGACCCACCCCGACCAGACGCCGTACGTCGAGCGGTTCGTGCTGCACGACCAGAAGGCCCGCCTGTCTGGTGCTGCGCTCGAGACGCTGGCGATCATCGCCTAC
>JAGQSS010000720.1 GCA_020439405.1 Ilumatobacter sp.
GGCCGACGCCGAGGCGATGGCCGAAGAGGTCGGGGCCGAGTACGGCCGTGCGATGGCCGCCGGACTCCGCGGCGACCGACTCGAAGCCGGACACCGCTCGCTGCGGTCGGCGATCCAGGCGGTCGCCGACGCGCTCACCGCGCACGGCTTCGCGGCGCACGCCGAGAGCCGCAACAACCAGTTGCGCATCATCAACGACCACTGCCCGTTCGGCGACGTCGCGACGGAGCATCCGGTGATCTGCGCCGTCGACCGCGGCATGGTGCGTGGCATGTTGAGCGAGCTCACCGACGGCGACCTCGACGTCACCACCGAGTCGAGCCTCGCTGCCGGCGACACCTTCTGCACCACGGCCGTCTAGGCCGAGGTCGAGGTCGGCGCCGAGCTGGTCTCCCGAGCGGGGAGCCAGGCGATGAGCAGGACGCCGGTGAGGCCGAGCAGACCGATCGCGGCGAGCAGGCCGGGGGTCGGGTCGTCCCCGTTCGACATCGCCGCCACGATCGCGAAGAACACGATGCTGACCGACGCGCTCCCGAAGCCCCGGACGCTGGTCACGGTGGCCCGCACCCTCGGGGATGCCCGCTCCTGCAGCCGCGCGTCGGTCGGGATCCAGGCCACCTCGTGGATCCCGTAGCCGACGGCGAGCAACGCCAGTGTCCACACCGGATCGGTCAGCAGTGCGGTGGCGGTGACCCCACAACCGAGCACGACGCCGATGCCGACGGTGACGCCGCGG
>JAGQSS010000721.1 GCA_020439405.1 Ilumatobacter sp.
GATGCCTCGAAGCGCGCGCTCAGACGCTGTAACACGCGGCTCGGCTCGCCGGCGGCGCGGTTCGGTTCCACGGACACTCTTCATCATCGGCGCCGGAGGGAGTCGGCTTGACCCCGCCGGTTCCGACCGCGATCCGGTCAGGGGAGCCAGTCGCTCAACGCCTGGCCGATCTCGTGGGGGCTGTCCTCCTGGATGAAGTGGCTGCCCGGCACGGTGACCTCGGTGAGATTCGGCCACGTGCGGACCCAGTCACGCTGCGGACCCGTCAGGATCGCGCCCGGATCGGCGTTGACGAACAGTTTCGGGACGTCGGCCTGCTCGAGCCACTCGGCGTAGGCGCCGACGATCTCGGTGACGTCGGCGGGCTCGCCCTCGATCGGGATCTGGCGCGGCCACGTGAGCGTGGGACGGCGGTGCTCCGGCTCGACGAACGGGCGGCGGTACTCGTTCATCTCGTCCTCGGTCATCGGACGAAGGACGGAGCCGGGGAGGACCGCCTCGACGAAGACGTTCTTCTCGATGACCATCTGCTCGCCGGCGTCGGAACGGAAGCCCTGGAAGATGCCACGGGCCGCCTCCGGCCAGTCGCTCCAGCTCGCGATCGGTCGGACGATCGCCTCCATGAACGCGATGCCGGCGACGCGGTCGCGATGACGGTTCGCCCAGTCGAACCCGAGCGCGGAACCCCAGTCGTGGATGACGAGGACGACGTCGTCGCCGAGGTCGAGTTG
>JAGQSS010000722.1 GCA_020439405.1 Ilumatobacter sp.
GGCCTTGACCTGACTGCCGAGGCCGAGCCGGAACCGACCGCCGGTGTTGCCGGCGATCTCCCACGCGTACTGGGCGGCGACCATCGGGCTGCGCGGGAAGGCAACCGCGATGCCGGTCGTGAACGTCAGGTTCGGGGCCGCCTGCGCGGCGGTCGCGATCGAAATCCACGGCGTCTGCGACGCGTCGGTGAAGAGCATCCCGGACCACCCCGCCGCCTCGAGCTGCCGTGCCAGTTCCGCGGTCTCGGCCCACGGCGCCACTCCGGCCATCAGATCCAGTTCCATGCACGGACCCTACGAGTCGAGCCCCGGTCGGTTGATGTCAGACCAGAACCGACCGGGACTGCACGGATGTGGTCAGACCAGGTCCGTGCCGAACATGCCGGACATCGAGTCGCTCCGGGGACGGACCTGGTCTGACCACATCCGTGCCACCGGGCCGCGTCAGCCGGAGCCCTCGTCGAGTTCGCTCCAGACGGAGTCGGCGCCGCTGTGGCCGGCGTCGATCACGGTCCACACCGTGCCGAGCGAGGCGAGCACGACGGCGACGGCGAGGACCGGCCGGAGCCATGCCGGCGCGCCGCTCGAACCCTCGCCGTCGCTGTCACCGTCGTCACGCCGGGCGAGCCACCACGGGACGAGCGCATACGCCAGGATCACCACGAAGAAGACGATCGACATCGTGCGGGCGACATCGCCGGCCTCCGCATGATCGTGGATCGCGCGCCGG
>JAGQSS010000723.1 GCA_020439405.1 Ilumatobacter sp.
TTCTCGACCGACGCGACGATCGTCTTCATCACCGTCGTCTTGCCCGCCTTCGGCGGCGACACGATCAGACCACGCTGTCCCTTGCCGATCGGCGACACGAGGTCGACGATGCGGGCGGTCATGTTCGTCGGGTCGGACGGATCTTCGAGGCGCAGCTTCTGGTCGGGGAACAGCGCCGTCAGGTCCTCGAAGCGGGGCCGCTTCTTGGCCTGCTCCGGCGGTCGGCCGTTGACGGACTGGATCTCGAGCAGGGCCGGGTTCTTCTCGTTCCGGCCGGCGGGACGCGACATGCCGACGACGTGGTCGCCCTTGCGGAGACCGTACTGACGGCTCAGCTTGACCGGGATGTACGAGTCGCTCTTGCTCGCGAGGTAGTTGTTGACGCGGAGGAAGCCGTAGCCCTCGTCGCGCATGTCGAGGTACCCCTCGACCTTCACCGGCTCGTTGCTCGACGGCGTGTCGTTGTCGTCGTCGTCGAGGATGTCGCGGTCTTCGCCCTGCGGGCCGTCCTGGCCGCCGCGGCCCTTGCGACGGCGGCGCCGACGCTTGTTGCGACTCCCGCCTTCACCGTCGTTGTTGCCCTGCTGGTTGTTGTTGCCCTGCTGGTTGTTCTGGTTCTGGCGGTTCTTGTTGCCGTCGCCCTGGTTCTGGTCGCCGGACCGGTTCTGGCCGCCCTGCTTGTGGTCATCGGACTTCTGGTCACCGGACGTGTTCTCGCCCTGCTGGCGA
>JAGQSS010000724.1 GCA_020439405.1 Ilumatobacter sp.
GGGTCGGCCTCGGCAGCGATCAACCCGGGGTGCGGCACCGGCGTGCCGGCGATTGCGGCCAGCACCCTGGCCTCGCGGCGCATCGTCTCGTCGCTGTTGGCCCGCTTGTGCAGCGGTGGCCGGCGCAGCACGTACGTGCGCCCGCCGCGGGTGAACCGCAGCAGCACGTTCTGCGTGCCGCCGGCGATCAACTCCAGCCCGGTGAGGTCCCCCTCGCCGAGGCCACGCCCGTCCATCCACCCGCGCAGGACCGCCAGGTCGACGCCGGGGACGTCGAGGCTCACGCCGACCCGACCACGCCGGCGCCACCGTCGATGACGTAGGTCTCGCCGGTGATCCACGAGGCCAGGTCGCTGACCAGGAAGGTGGCCAGGTTGGCGATGTCCTCCGGCTCGCCGAGACGCTTCACCGGGAGCTGCCCGGCCAGGCGATCGCCGAACGCCTCGACCAGCGCGGCCGCGAAGTCCGTCTTCACCAGGCCGGGGGCGATGCCGACCACCCGGGTCGGCCCCAGCTCATGCGCGAGTTGCCGGGTGAGATGGATGAGCGCGGCCTTGGTGAGGTTGTACGGCCCCAGCGCGCCGCCGGCCCGCAGGCCACCGACGGAGGCGATGTTGAGCATCACGCCGGGGTGGTCCTTCATCGCCAGGTCCCACGCCGCCTGGCACCAGAACACCGGGCCGCGCAGGTTGACCTGGAAGGTCTTGTCGAAGCGGCCCTCGTCCACG
>JAGQSS010000725.1 GCA_020439405.1 Ilumatobacter sp.
CTCGATCGGATCGAGCAGGTGAACCCGACGTTCAACGCGATCACCGTCGTGCTCGCCGACCAGGCGCGCAACGCCGCCGACGCAGCCGACCGCTCCGAGCCGACCGGGCCGCTGCACGGCGTGCCGATCACGATCAAGGAGAACATCGACTACCTCGGCACGCCGACCACGAGCGGCCTCGCCGTCGCGGCCGAGGCATACCCGTCCGCACACGCGCCGATCGTCGACCGCGTGCTCGCCGCCGGGGCGATCCCGATCGGGCGCACCAACCTCCCCGAGCTCGGCCTGCGGATCGACACCAGCAACCCCCTGCGCGGCCGCACCGGCTGCGCATGGAACCCCGCGCTCACGCCGGGCGGGTCGAGCGGTGGTGAGGGGTCGGCGCTCGGCACCCGCATGTCGCCGTTCGGCCTCGGCAACGACATCGGCGGCTCGCTCCGCGCCCCGGCGTTCGCCAACGGTGTCGTCGGGATGAGGCCGACGATGGGCCGCGTGCCCGAGGCGACCACGATCGAACCGGTCGACGCGGTGCTGTCGGTGCAGATGATGGCGACGAACGGGCCGATGGCGCGCACCGTCGCCGACGTGCGGTTGGGGATGGAGCTGCTCAACGGCTCGCACCCGCGCGACCCGTTGTCGGTCGACGTCGCGCTCGACCGGGCACCGATCGGCCGGAAGATCGCCGGAATCGTCACCACCGGAATCGCGAAGGGCGTCGCGCCGGCG
>JAGQSS010000726.1 GCA_020439405.1 Ilumatobacter sp.
GCACTGCCTGGCGCTGCGGGAGGATCAGGATCGTCGACGCGAGTTCGATCGTCGACGTGCACGCCGCCATGAACCCGAACAGCACGAGCGGTTCGTGGAACTGGGTGTTCGAGTCGTACGGACCCTCGAACCCCCCGGGCCGTTTCCGATCGACGCCGACGACGTGGTCGTAGGCGAGGAGGTGGGTCATCCCGAGTTCTTCCGCACCCTGCGCGAACGCTCGGATCGCACCGGGGTCGCTCCCGATCTCGTGGTGGGGCAGGACGCAACCGATCTCCATGGCCCGTTCGTAGCAGGAGGACGGCCCGCAGAACGAATGGGGTCGGATACGTTTCGTCGGGACCGACGAAACGTATCCGACACCATTCGTCGCGTCACCAGGAGCCGCGGGAGCCGCCGCCTCCTCCGCCACCGACGCTGCCACCACTGAAGCCGCCGCTGCTGCCGCCGCTCGAGGACGGCTTGGTGTGCGACGAGTGCATCGACGTCGCCCGGTGGTGGACGATGATCGGCGCCGCCGCCAACCGTGCCGGCGGTGGCACGTTGGCACGAGCGAGTGCGTTCGACCAGGCGTCGGCTTCGCCGAGCGCGACGGCCCAGCCCGAGTACTCGCGCAGCACGCCGTGTTCCCATGCCCATTCGACGTGTCGCGACTCGCTCTCGTGGAGGAAGCGCCGGAATGACTCGGTGCGGAGCGCGAGCGCGGAGCCGACGGCGGTCCGCG
>JAGQSS010000727.1 GCA_020439405.1 Ilumatobacter sp.
CACATCCGACGACACGAGCGGATCGATCGCGTAGCCGATGATGCCGCGCAGACGCGCGGACTCGCTGGCCGCCTTCAGCGCCGCGTTCACCTCGTCGGCCGTGACGTTCTTCTTCATCCGCGTGGCCAGGTCGACCACCGAGCCGCAGGGCACGGGCACCCGCAGGGCCATGCCGCCCAGCTTGCCCGACAGGGACGGCAGCACCTGGCCGATGGCCTTCGCCGCGCCCGTCGAGGTGGGGATGATGTTCTCGGCCGCCGCCCGGGCCCGCCGCCAGTCGCTGTGCGGGGTGTCGATCAGGCGCTGGTCGCCGGTGTAGGCGTGGGTCGTGGTCATCAGGCCGTTCTCGATGCCGAACTCCTTGTCCAGCACGTAGCACAGGGGCGCCAGGCAGTTGGTCGTGCACGAGGCGTTCGACACGATGCGGTGCTCGGGCTTGAGCGTCTCGTTGTTCACCCCGATCACCACGGTCGCGTCGATCTCGTCCTTGGCCGGCACCGTCAGCAGGACCTTGCGGGCCCCCGCCTCCAGGTGCAGGGAGATCTGGTCGCGCGCCCGGAACACGCCGGTCGACTCGACCACGAAGTCGACGCGGGCGAGCTGGCGCGCGAGCGTCAGCGTCTTGTCGACGCTGTCGACGCCCCACAGATCGAACTGCTCGAACTCGTAGGCGTCGGTGGGGACGCCGGCGAGCCCGAGCGGCAACCCGTCGTCCCACGACT
>JAGQSS010000728.1 GCA_020439405.1 Ilumatobacter sp.
CGCCGCCCGGTGCGCCGACGGCTCGTCGGCGATCATCTTGGCCGCACCGGCGGTCGACACCGCCGAGACGATGTCGGCCTCGCCGAGATGTTCACGGAGGAACCGGTGGCACTGCGCGGTGGCGACCGGGATCGAGAGGATCTCGGTGATGTCGCCCAACTGCACACCCGGCTGGGCGGCAAGGCACATGTGGATGTCGAGCACGACTTCGCGCTGCACGACGAGGTCGTGGTCGAACGCGAGGGCGTCGATCGTGAAGTTGACCATCCCCTCGATCGAGTTCTCGATCGGGACGAACCCGTAGTCGACCTCACCCGACGACACCGCGTCGAGCACGTCGGGCACGGTCCGCAGGGCGACCTGTTCACCCGTGCAGAGGTCGGCCTGGGTTCGCAGCGCCTGCTCGGTGAAGGTACCGAACGGCCCGAAGAACGCGACGCGCGGTGCGGTCGACGTGGACGGGGTGACGGGTTCGGCGCTCACGGCCAGCCAGGCTAGGCCCGCTCCGACCCGACCCATGGGGTCGATTCCGGTTCGCCGGTGGTCAGCCGAGGCCGAGGTGGGTCGAGAACGCCTCGGTGTACTCGTCGGCGTCGCGCTCGCCCGACCAACGGGCGGCCACGTTGCCGTCGCCGTCGACGAGGGTGATGAACGGGAACCCGCTCACCCCGTACGCCTCGGCGGCGAGGAACGTGCCGGTGTCGATGTCGACGCCGTCGGC
>JAGQSS010000729.1 GCA_020439405.1 Ilumatobacter sp.
GTCGTTCATCACGGCCAGCGACTCGTCGAGGTTGCCGCTCACCCGGCTGATGTGCAGGTCGATGTCGGCGATCTTCTGCCCCGACTCCTCCTGGATGCGGCTCTCGGCCGCGAGCAGGCGGTTGTTGAAGCGGTCCTCCGCGTCGTTCAGGCGCTGGGTGACCGACTGGCCGACCTCGTTCTGGAACTTGCGGACCGACGAGTCGTTCTCCTCGACCAGCCGCTTCAGGTCGTCGACCTTGGTGCTCATGTCGAGCTCGATCTTCTCGGCGAGCTCGTCCTGGCGGGCCTCCATCTGGGAGGTGGCGTCGTTGAAGTAGGTCACCATGCGGGCGGCCTGCTCGTCGAACTTGCGCAGGTTCGTGTCGAGCCCCTCGACACGGCGGACGATCGCCTCGTTCTCCTCACGCACGTCGTTGAGGATCGGGCGGGCCTCGGCGGCGACCATGCCGGCCATCCCGGCCGTCACCTCGTCGAGGCGGCGGGTCTGGCGCTGGTCGGCGTCGGCGAGACGCGACTCGAACTGGGTCTTGAAGGTGTCGAAGCGCTGCTCGGCCTTGGCGTTCGCCTGCTCGATCGCCTGCGCCAGTTCGGCCACGTGACCGGTGAACTCGGCGCGCATCTCCTCGCGCTCACGGCGACCCTCGTCACGGAGACGATCGACCTCGGCGACGACCGCGGACGCGTGACGTTCGAGCTCGGCCTGCACAGCAGC
>JAGQSS010000072.1 GCA_020439405.1 Ilumatobacter sp.
GTCATGAGCGCGTCGACGTCACGGGTGAGTGCCTCGACGTCGATGCCGGCGAACGCCTTCCGGTAGTCGTACTCGGGCCCGAACGGCGACGAGTCCGGATGGTTCTGGTGCAGGATCCGCAAGTTGAGGGCGTTCGGCCACCACTTGTCGTTGGACTGGAACTCGGACGAGGTGAGCGATCCCCACTCGGCGGCGGGCGACTTGTCGGTCATGGCATCTCCTGGCGTTGGCTTGGACTTCCCCCTGCGCCCCATTGTGGGTGCCCACACGCCCCCTGTAAAGATCAGCGAACCCAGATAGATCTGATGCCACCCATAACCTGACCTGATGTCGGTTGTTGCCAGACCACAACCGACCAGGGCTACAGCGACGCCACGGCGTCTTCGATGGGGACGTCGCCGCCGACGACCTCGAGGGTGAGGCCATCGCCTCGACCGGAGTCGATCAGCTCGGCGATCACCGCGGCGACGTCGGCACGCGTCACCTCTCCGGGCTCCACGTGCCGCGCCATCCGAACGGCGCCGGTCGCCGGGCCGTCGGTGAGCCGACCGGGCCGGACGATGACCGACGCAATGGCAGCGGAGCGCACCGCGTCGTCGGCCGCCGCCTTCGCACGGAGATACACGCTGAAGGTCTCGTCGTCGGTCGGCGGGTCGTCGGTCCCCATCGCCGACACGACGACGAATCGGTCGACGCCCACCCGCACCGCCGACTCGAGGGTCTTGATCGCGCCGTCCCGGTCGAGGGTGAGCTTGCGCTCGGGCCCGCTTCCCGGGCCGGCACCTGCCGCGAACACGACGACGTCGCTCCCGTCGAGCGCGTCGTCGAACGACTCGGGCTCGTCGTGTTCGAGGTCGAGCAGCACCGGCTCTCCCCCGTCGGCCTCGATGTCGTCGAACTGCTCCTCCGACCGGACGAGCCCCCGGACGTGGTGCCCCGCACTCCGGAGCATCTGCGTGAGCTGGCGGGCGATCTGGCCGTGCGCACCGGCGATGGTGATCTGCATGCCTCCGGCGTACCACGTCGACCGGGCCGACAACCACCCCGTGCCGAACCGACGGGTCAGCCTTTGGGCGGCAGCGTCGACACGAACGTGAGGGCGCGGTCGACCCACGCTCCGAGCGCAGCGTCGTCCACGACGTCGATCGCGGGCACGCGCACCCAACCCGCCATCTCGCGTCCGCCCATGACGGCTTGCGTCGCTTCACCAGCGCCGACGTACCTCGTCGCCGACGCCGGATCGAGTCGCAACAGGAGGCCACCCTCACGGCTCGCGACGACCGCCATGTGACCGCCGACCAGGAACGCCAGGCCGCCGAACATCCTCCGTTCGGTCACCTCCGGTTCCGTGATCAACAATTCGCCGATTCGATCCGCGAGCTCGACGTCGTACGCCACGGACGTCATCGTACGCCGCACCGCCCGGGCGACGAACCGACCAGCGATCGGAGTCGGCGATACGAGGCCGATGCATATCTCAAACCCGTATACGCCTGGTCGAGACCCATGGAACGAACGGGTGTACGCTCTGTCTATGTCGATTGCCCCGTCGCCACCACGGACGAGCTTCGAGCTCGACGCTGCGGTGGCCGGCGCTGCCGGTGCGATGAATCTGGCCAACGCTCGACTGACACAGCTCGTCGCCGAGGCGATCGAGCACAGCACGTGGTCGGGGGTCTCACCCAAGCAATGGATCGTCCATGGCCTCGGCACGACACCCTCCCGCGCCGACGTGGTCCTTGCCGTCGCCGAACGCCGCGAGCTCTTCCCGGTCATCATCGGCCGGTTCGACGCCGGCGAGCTCTCGCTCGAGCAGGTGTACGAACTCACGAAGGCGCCGCCGGCCGCCGACGCCAAGCTCGAAGACTGGGCCGAGGTGGCGACGCCGCATCGCATCCGCCTGTCGGTCAAGCGGCGCTGGGGCGCCGTCACGGGTTCGGGAGACGACACGCCGTCATCCGAACCCGCCACCGAGCCGGCGGCGCCCGAGCCGGCGGAGCCCGACTGGGTCACGACGAGTATCGACGACCAGCACCGGCTCCGGCTGCGTGGCAGCTTCGATCTCGAGACCGGCCAGATCCTCGATGCCGCACTGATCCAGGCCCGCGAGGAGCTCTTCGCCGCGGGTGAACGCCAGATCGGTCAGGCCGACTGTCTGCGCCACATCGCCCAACGGTTCCTCGACGGGATCGACAGCCCGACCCGGCGCGATCGGTCGCGAGTCTGGATCCACATCGAGGCGGTCGGCGGCGAGGCACTGACCGACACGGGCGTGCGGGTCCCCGACGCCGTGCGCGACAAGATCACGTGTGACGGCATCGTGCAGCCCGTGTGGGAGACCGGCGGGGTGCCATTCAATCTCGGTCGGGCCCAGCACATCGTGCCCGAGCGGGTTCGCCGGGCGATCATCCTGCGCGACCAGGGCTGCCGGGCACCCGATTGCCACCACGACCGGTTCCTCGACATCCACCACATCATCCACTGGATCGACGGTGGCCCGACCGAATCGTGGAATCTGGTCGCCCTGTGCCCGAAGCATCACCGCCTGCATCATCAGGGCCGGCTCGGTATCAGCGGCAACGCCGACCGGCCGGGCGAGTTGATCTTCACCGACGAACACGGTCGACGAATCGAGCCCTGCGGGGCCCCTCTTCCACCAGCCGAACTCCCCGAAGTCCGATACCGGGGCCCGCTCATGGGCCGGGTCGATTGGGACTTCGTCGGCCTGTCGTGGCCCGACGGTTGAACGAGGGTCGAACGACCGTCGAACCTACGGCGCCTCGGCGGTACCGCCTGCTGCGGCACGCAGCTGGCTCACCGTCCAGGCCGACTTGGGTTCCTTCGCCACCCGGTAGATCGCACCGCCCGGCACCTGGCCGATCTGCATCGTCAGCGTGCGGGTGGCGTCGAACTCCTGGATCATCGGCTGGACCGGACCCCATCCGACGAGGACCGAACCGTCCGGGTCGGGATCGACCGAACCGAGACCGAACGCGGTCTGGGCGCCGGGCGCCTCGATCGACCAGATCAGGGTGGCCGTCTTGGCGTTCGTGTCGATCCGGTACGCGACCGCTCGCGAGGGCTGGCCGGTGTCGGTCCGGTTGTCGAACATCGTGAGGACGTTGCCGTTGAGCTGGGCATTGTGCGGGCGTCGAGGTCCGTCGAGCGGGTCGTCGACGATCGTCAGGCGCGGCGCACCCGACTTCTGGGGTGCACTCACGGGCAGGCTGCCCAGGATCCACTCGACCTGCTTCGTCGACCGGTCGACTCGGAACGCGGCATCGAGGTGGCGTGCGGTGACGATGTAGTCGCCGCCACCACCGGGAATCGCCGACAGGCCATTCATGTGCCACACGTCGACCTCGTCGTTCGCGCTGCCGACCGGGTTCCACCGCTGCGGATAGGGCGCCTCGTCGAATCCGAAGTAGTCGCTGAGGGTCCACGACCAGGCCAGCGATCCGTTCGCCTCGAACTCCTGGATCACGTTGTCGGCCATCGAGTCGTGCTCGAGCCAGCCGGTCCCCGGCAGGTCGCGCAGGTCGACGTCGTCGACGATCGGGTAGCTGATCAGCGCGTACCGCCCGTTCGCCAGCTCGGTGAACTCGTGATGATCGGTCGGGTGCTCGACCCCGCCCTCGTCGAACGCGATGTACTCACGGAGCAGGGTGCCGTACAGGGAGATCGCCCGGTAGCCGCTGTCGGGCTCGACGCCGTAACGGGGACCGAGGTTCGGGACCCAGATCAGACGACCGTCGCTGCGGCGTTCGAGCTCGGCGCCGCCCCGGTCGAGTCGCTTGTACCAGACGGGGGCGCCGTACTCGTCGAGGATCATGGCGAACGAGGCGCCCGACGTCGAGGTCGCGGCCGTCAGGTACCAACCCGGTGCCGGTGAGCCCGGTCGGGTCACGACGAGCCGTGGGAAGCCGGAGGGGACGCAGCGGAACCAGTAGTTCTGGGTCGTGCCGCTGCGGGTGAGCTGCACGGTGGTGAGTCGGTCGTCGTCGCCCGGCAGTTGCACGGTGCCGCCGCTCACCGGCACCCCGTTGACCCGCATGGCGGTGCCGACGAGCGGGTCGATCGTGAGGTCGACCGGGCCGTTCCCGCATTCGACGACGTAGTCGGTGCCCGTCGTCGAGTACGGCGGCCAGGTGTGACCGTCGAACTGGAGTCGCTCGACGAGCGCGCCGGTCGGAGCGGTCATCACGCCGAACAGGTCGACGACGACGTCGACACGTGTCGACGTGAAGAAACAGATCTCGCCGCCGGCCGACAGGTCGACGAACGCCAGGTTGGTCGCCTCCTCACCGGCGGTGAAGTTGACCACCGACGTCGTCGGTGGATCGCCGTCGCAGGGGTAGATCGACACGAAGCCGGGGCCGGCGGCACCGGTCGCGACCGTGTTCACGACGACCGCCGTCGCCTGAGCGCTGTCGGCGCGGCCCTGGGTCGGTCGGAGCGAGCGGACGGTGCCGGCCTCGAAGGTGGAGGTCCAGGGGCCGTCGGGGGTGCGCGAGTCGGCCAAGCGGGTTCCCGCGACCGGGGTGAGCGATGCGGCCGGTCCGAACGGTGCGGGCTCGTAGTAGCCCATCAGGTCGACGACGACGTGGTGGGCGGTGTTCGACTGGGTGCAGAGCTTCAGGCCGTCGTTAATGCCGACGGTGATCGCAACGGCCCGCGACTCGCCGGGCCGGAAGTTCAGGTTCGACGACTTCGGCGTGACGCCGCAGGGGAACGCCGCGAGGTGGCCGGCCGCGGCGGGCTCGGTGACCGTCAGGTTGGCGACCACCGCGTTGGTGCCGGCGGGCACGATGCCGGTGAGGTCGATCTCGTGGGCGGTGTCGCCCGGCACGAGTGCCCGTCCCGGCACCTCACGGGTGTCCTCGACCCGGGTCGGTTCGATCGAGCGGAACCGGGTGGGTCCGTCCGTGGTCCACCACCCGGTCATGTCGATGACGAGATGGCTCGACTTCAGGCTGAAGATGCACACCGCCCGGTTCGCGTCAAGCAGTGCAATCGCGAGATTCGGCGTCGGCATCGCGTTCAGACGGGCGTTCACGTTCGACGTCGGCGGGAGGCCGCTCGCGCAGGGATACACGGTGAGGAAGCCGCGTTCGGAGGCCAGTGCCGTCACCGACAGGGCCAACGCCTTGGCCTCGGCCGGCACACCGGCAGCGGCGGCGTCGAGGCGGAGGGTGCAACCGGCGCCGATCATGCCCGAGTAGCCCCCGGTGCCGTCGCGGGTGTCGACCAGGCGCTGGGGCGGTTCCTGCGCCGTGAAGCTCGCCAACGGCAGCGCTGCCGGCGCCGTCCCGGGCGGTGCAGCCGCACACGAGACGCTCGCCGCCGACGCGGCCGTGGCCGGGGTTGCCACCGGCACGATCGGGATGACGGCGGACACGACGATCGCCCCGGCCACCAACGCTCGCCCACGCATCGAACGCAGATTCATCGGGCAAACGTACTCCCGCGGAGGGCGTCCGCGCCGTCGCGCTGGGTGATTTCACGGCGGGCGGGACGTGTCGTTCGACCAGGCCGAGGTCCCCCGCTCGCGTGCCTCGGTGTGGTTGGCTGAATGGTTCACCACACATCGCCGCCCCGCAGTTGTCGGGACGGCACGAAACCCTTGCACGACATGAGCACCACGACCTACGACGCCGCCGCCATTTCCGCCCTGTCGGGCCTCTCCCACGTCCGGCACCGACCCCTCATGTACCTGGGGTCGGCCGGGGTCGGGGTGAACGGCCTGCACCACCTGATCTGGGAGATCGTCGACAACTCGGTCGACGAGGCGATGGCCGGCCACGGCGACACGATCGTCGCGACCCTGCACGCCGACGGGTCGGTCAGCGTCGAGGACGACGGGCGCGGCATCCCGGTCGACCCGATGAAGGAGGGGCCGCACAAGGGGCGCAGCGCGCTCGAGGTCGTGCTCACCGAGACCAATGCCGGCGGCAAGTTCGACTCCGACAGCTACAAGGTGTCGGGCGGCCTGCACGGGGTCGGCGCCTCGGTGGTGACGGCGCTGTCGACCAAGCTCGAGGCCGAGGTCCGCCGAGGCGGCCAGAAGCACCGGCTCGTGCTGCAGGCCAAGAAGCAGGGCAAGGAGATCGTGCCCGGCGTGCCGACCGGGCCGATCACGGCGAGCGGCAGCATCCCCAAGAGCAAGACCGGCACGACGATCCGGTTCTGGCCCGACCTGAGCCTGTTCCACGACGATCAGGGCATCCCGTTCGATCGGCCGCAGTGGTCGGTCCGCACGATCTCCGACCGCTTCCGGCACAAGAGTTTCGTCCACCCGGGCGTCACGTTCGTGCTCGTCGACGAACGCAAGAAGGGCGGGCACGAACGGTTCGAGTGGTGCTCGAGCGGCGGTGTCGCCGACCTCGTCACCGAGATGACCGCGGACACCAGCCTCGTCGGCGAGGTCGTGTCGTTCCAGGGCGAGGACGGCGACGTGACGGTCGACGCCGCCATCGCGTGGACGGTGGACGGCCGCGACACCAGCATCGGATTCGCCAACGGTGTGGCGACGCCCGAGGGCGGCACCCACGTCAATGGGTTCCGCAACGCGGTCACCGAGGCGGTCCAGAAGTACATCGCCGACCGCGACCTCCTGAAGGACAAGGAGTCGGCCCCCAACACCCGCGACATCTTCGCCGCCGGCCTGATGGTCGTGTCGATCATGCTCCCCGGACCCCAGTTCGCCGGCAACTCCAAGTCGAAGCTGATGAACACCGAGGCCGCGGGCAAGACGCGGGCGATCGTGTTGCCGGCGATGAGCCGGTGGCTCGAGGAGAATCCCGAGTCGGCGAAGAAGATCTGCGACCTGGCGATCTCGGCGATGCGGTCTCGCACCAAGTCGAACGCCGAACAGGCGGCGGTGCGTGCGCTGCTCGGGAAGGGCACCAAGTCGCGCAACGGTTTGCCGGCCAAGCTGCGCGACTGCACCCACAAGACCGACCGGCCGACCGAACTGCTCATCGTCGAGGGCGACTCGGCCGGTGGCACGGCGATCGACGCCCGCGACCCGTCGTTCCAGGCGGTCCTCCCGCTGCGCGGCAAGCCGCTCAACTCGTACCGCGAGTCGATCGAGCGGGTCGTGCGGTCGCTGTCCGACCTGATCCTGTCGATGGGGTGCGGCATCGGGGAGGACTTCGACCTCGACAAGTTCCGCTACGGCCGGATCGTCGTGGTCGCCGACGCCGACACCGACGGCCTCCACATCCGGTCGCTGATCAAGGCGTTCCTCTACACGTGGTGTCCGGGCTTCATCGAATCGGGTCGCCTGTTCTACGCCCTGCCGCCGCTGTGGACCACGGTCCACCAGGGCGAACGGATCTACCTGGAAGACGACGCGGCGAAGGCGGCGTTCCTCGCCGAGAACCCGAAGCACAAGGGCCACATGGGCCGCTTGAAAGGACTGGGCGAGATGGACGCCGTCGAACTGCGTGAGGTGATCGGCACCGGCCGCCGGATCGGTCGGGTCACGATCGACGACCCGGCCGGCTTCGCCAAGTTGGCCGAGCAACTGTTCGGCTCGAAGTCGGAGCTCCGCAAGACCTGGTTCCTCCAGCAATCCGGCGAGACCCTCACCGTGGGAGGTGGCCGCTGATGGCCCGCAAGAAGCAGAGCACTCCGGTCGTCGAGTTCGCCGAAGAGGTCGTCGATCTCGGCGCCGTCGAGCAGCTCAACAAGGACTACTTCGCCTTCTCCGACTACGTGGTGGGCGACCGTGCGGTGCCGTCCGCGTCGGACGGGCTCAAGCCGGTGCACCGCCGCATCCTGTGGGCGATGCACACCATGCGGCTGTTCCCCGACCGGCCGCACGTGAAGACCGCTCGCGTCAGCGGCGAGGTGATGGGGCGCTACCACCCCCACGGCGACCAGTCGATCTCCGACGCGCTCGCCCGCCTGGCGCAGCCGTTCTCGAACCTGGTGCCGCCGCTCGACTTCCACGGCAACGTCGGTTCGCCCGACTTCGGCCCGGCCGCCCCGCGCTACACCGAGACCCGGCTGGGTCGGTTCGGCATGCTGCTGCTCGACGAGATCGATCAGGGCGTCGTGCCGATGCAGGAGAACTACGAGGGCTCGACCACCGAGCCGATCGTGCTGCCGGCCGCCTACCCGAACCTGCTGGTCAACGGGGCGAACGGCATCGCCGTCGGCCTGTCGTCGTACCTGCCGCCGCACGATCCGCGTGAGGTGTGCGAGGCGGCACTGATGCTGCTCGACCGCAAGTCGGCGTCGGTCGACGACCTGATGACCGTGCTGCCGGGCCCTTCGTTCCCGTCGGAGTGCACGATCACCAACGGCGACGAGCTGCCCGACATCTACCGCTCGGGTCAGGGCCGTGTCACGGTGCGGGGCGCCTGGACGATCGAGCCGGTCGGCCGCGGCCGCCAGCAGATCGTGGTGACCTCACTCCCCTACGACGACACGCGCCTCGGCTCGACCGAGAAGTTCATCGGTCAGGTCGGCGACGCCCTCGACGCGGGCGACCTGGCGGGCATCGTCTCGTTCAACGACGAGTCGTCCGACGGCCAGGTGCGCATCACCCTCGAGCTCGCCTCGGGCGTCGACCCCGACATGATCATCCCGGGTCTGCTTCGCCACACGAACCTGCAGACCACCAACAAGGTGCAGATGCACTTCCTCGACGAGCACGGTGTGGTGCGCCTCTACAACCTGCGCACCATGCTGCAGGCGTGGGTCGCCCACCGCATCCGGGTCGTGGTGGCCCGCAGCGAGAACCGCCTCGCCAAGATCGCGGAGCGGCTGCACCGCCTGCGAGGTTTCCTCGCCGTGCTGGTCGACATCGACGAGACGATCCGCATCGTCCGCACCTCCAAGACGCGGGCGGTCGCCCGCGAGCGGTTGTGCGAGCGATTCGAGATCGACGAGATCCAGGCGAACGCCGTGCTCGATCTCAACCTCGGCCAGCTGACCGAGGACGCCGTCATCGAGTTCAACAAGGAGACCGACGAGCTCGAGCAGGAGCAAGCGAAGCTCGAACTGCTGCTCTCCTCCGAGCAGCGCCAGCGCACCGAGGTCGCCCGTGGCCTGCGCAAGGTGATGGAGGAGTTCACCGACGACGTCGCTCCCCGGGTGACCACCATCACCACCGAAGAGGCGCCGAAGGTGTCGAAGGCGGCGATGGTGATCGACCAGCCGATCCAGGTCTTCGTCGACGCGTCGGGGTGGGTGCAGGGCATCCGCCACGGCTCGAAGGCGAAGCCGAAGCTCGCCCCGCTCCACACCTTCGACACGTCGACCGCCACCACCATGGTGGTGGTCACCTCGGCCGGACAGCTGGTCCGCACCCTGGTCGACAACGTGCCCGAGAAGCCGACCGCCGCGGCGTCGTTGCTGCCCGGTCTGGAGGGTGAGCCGCTCGTGTGGTGGCTCGAAGCCGACGTGCCCGACGATCTGCTCCTGGTGATGTCGGACGGCATGGTGAAGCGCATCGCAGCCTCCGACTGTGAGGGCGGCGACCGCAAGGGCGGCATCTCGATCGTGAAACTCGGCGAGGGCACCCGCCTGGTCTCGATCGGCCGGTTCGACGAGGCGACCCCGGTCGTGCTCGTCAGCGACAGTGGCCAGGGCATCCGGTTCGTGCCGTCCGACATGCGCCAGATGGGCCGTGCCGCAGCCGGCGTGAAGGGCATCAAGCTCGGTGCCGGCGAACAGGTCGTCTTCGGCGGCACCGTCACCGGCGACACCGTCCTGCTCGCCACCGACAAGAAGCACGGCAAGCGCTTCGCCGTCGACGAACTGCCCGAGCAGGGTCGTGCCGGCAAGGGCGTCAAGGTCATGCCGTCAGGCCGCTGGGGCAAAGCGTCGGTCGGTGCCTTCACCGACTCGACCGGCGACGTCCTGGTCATCGACGGCGACGACCAACCCGACCCGGTGAGCCTGTCGATCGGCGCATTCCCCCAGGTCGCCAGAGACGCCAAACCCGGCAAGATCCGCATGTACGACGCCGTGATCCGAAGGATCGTTCCGGCCAATGCGTGAACAATTTGCGGGATAGTCCCGCAAATTGTTCACGCATTCGCGGTCGGATGTGGTCAGACCAGATCCGACCATTCCGGCAGCTGCCGCTCAGCAGGACCTGGTCGGATCTGGTCTGACCACATCCGACCTCACCCGCCGGGAGGCGAGTCGATCTCGGCGACGAGTTGCGACCACTCGTCGTCATCGAGCAGCCGGACCGTCTCCATGAGCTCGATCAGCGTGGACGGCTCGACATTGCCGTGACCGTCGATGACGGCGTCGCCGAGCTGGAGAATGATCGTCGACGACGGTGTTCCGTCGGCCTGTGTCGACGTCTGGAGGTGGCCCATCACGCCGTTGATGTCGACGGGTTCGCCGGTCGCAGTGACCCCGGCGCTCGCCGGCGTACTGACGAACGTGACGAGGGTGCCGGGCTGATCAGCGGTGCCCGGCACCACGAGCGACATGAAGACGAACTGATCCACGTCACACGCACCGACCGGCGCAGCATCGAGGACGAATCGGGTCCACCCCTCCGGCACGTCGGCTGGCGCATAGCGAGTGCGATCTCCGACACAACGCTCGAGCGACGCATCGACCGCTATGCCGGGCCAGGCCTCCGGGTCGACCGGACGGAGCGACGTGACGAACGCCTCGACCTCCTCCCGACCCAGGCCGGTCGCTTGCAGCTCGACCTCGATCCCTCCCGGCTCCGACCACGTCACCGTGAACATCGGCGCCACCGATGAACCTTGCTCCTCGACCACGACCTCACGTTCCCCGACCGTGCGCACTTCCCCGGATGCTCCCGACCCGGTCAGAGCGTCGGTCCCAGCGACCGCCTGACGCAGGAGCAACGACCGCCCGACGGCCAAGTCGGAAGTGTCGAAGACCAGCGTCGCGCACGGGTACATCGATTCGTAGTCCACGCTCGAGACACAGCCGGCCTCCAGGCCACGCAGTGCCTCGACCAACAGCAAGCCGTCGACCTCACTGGCCGGCGCCAGCCATGCGATCTCTTCCGGCGACGGGGTCGACACGTCCGACCCCTGTGGCGCGACGATCTCGACCGGGCCGGACGGAGGTGGCGTCTGGAGCACCGTGCCTGAGTCGGCGTCGTCCGATCCGCAGGCCGCGAGCAACACCGCGGCCACGACCATCAGCACCCCACGCACACCCATGCAGGGTAGACGTCAACACTGTTCAGCGGAGCGAGCCTCGGGCCAGGACCCCATACGCCGCCGAAAAACCAAGATGACCAGGGCGTTTGCCCTGGTCATGTGTGGTGTCGAAGGGGGGACTTGAACCCCCACGCCCAATAATAGGGCACTAGCACCTCAAGCTAGCGCGTCTGCCAATTCCGCCACTTCGACGTGGACGGGCGTCAGGCTATCGCCTGATTCCGTTTTCGTTACTCCATCATCAGGAAGCTGAGGGCGATCACCGTCAGGATCCAGATGAGGGAGAACACGAACGTGATCCGGTTCAGGTTGCGCTCGGCAGCCGTCGATCCGAGGGCTGCGCCGCCGCCTCCGCCGAACATGTCGGAGAGACCGCCGCCGCGACCGCTGTGCATCAAGATGCCGGCGATCAACGCCACCATCGAGATCACATTGATCACGAGCACGATCCAGAGCATCACGTCACGCACGGTCGACCAGCCTATCGGCGCGTTACGAGACCGGGCGCTCGAAACTGACGTCACCGACGACGACCGGAGTGGCGTCGGCGAAGTGGCAGGCGACGGGGTGTCCCTGGCCACGATCGATCAGGTCGGGCTCTTCCTCGGCGCAGATGTCCTGGGCCTTCGGGCAACGGGTACGGAACCGGCAACCCGACGGCGGGTTGATCGGCGACGGCACCTCACCTTCGAGCATCACCCGCTGACGATGCCGCTCGAGCTCGGGGTCGGGCTCGGGCACGGCCGACAGCAGGGCCTGCGTGTACGGGTGCGCCGGGCGCTCGTAGATCTCCTCGGCGTCGGCGATCTCGACGAGCTTGCCGAGGTACATCACGGCCACCACGTCGGAGATGTGGCGCACCACTGAGAGGTCGTGGGCGATGAAGATGTACGACACGCCGAGTTCGTCCTGCAGGTCTTCGAGCAGGTTCACGACGCCGGCCTGGATCGACACGTCGAGCGCCGAGACGGGCTCGTCGAGCACGATCAGCGACGGATCGAGCGCCAGTGCCCGGGCGATGCCGACGCGCTGGCGCTGACCACCGGAGAACTCGTGCGGGAACCGCTGGGCGTGGTCGGGGGCGAGGCCGACCAGGTCGAGCAGGTCGCCGACCATCTTCTTGTGGTCACCGCTGATCTTCTGGATCTCGAACGCCTCCGCGATGGCGGCGCCGACGGTGCGCTTCGGGTCGAGCGAGGCGTAGGGATCCTGGAAGACGATCTGGATCTCCTTGCGGAGCTGACGCAACTCGTTGCGCTCCATGCCGATCAGCTCGCGACCCTTGTAGAGGATCGACCCGGCGGTCGGCTCGATCAGGCGCAGCACGCAGCGGCCGACGGTGGTCTTGCCGGAACCCGACTCCCCCACCAGGCCGACCGTCTGGTTCGGCAACACGTCGAACGACACGCCCGACACGGCCTGGACCTCGGCGCGCTCGACGCGGATGCCTTTGGCCCGACGGACCGAGAACGTCTTGCGGAGGTTCGTGACCTCGAGCAACTTGTCAGACATTCGCACCCTCCTGCGCCAACTCTTCGGCGCGGATGCACGCCGTCTCGCCGGCCCCGAACGGGCGCAACACCGGCAACTCCTTCGTGCACTCGGGCGCCGCGTGGGCGCACCGCGGTGCGAAGGCACAACCGGGAGGCGGTTGCAGCATGTTGGGCGGTGAACCCGGGATCGGGACGAGCCGCTCCTTGCCGAGGGCCGGGATCGACTCGAGCAGGCCGCGGGTGTAGGGGTGCGAGCACTGCCGGAACAGGTCGTCGACCGTGCCACGCTCGGCGGCGCGACCGGCGTACATGACCTGCACCCGGTCGACGACGCGGGCGACGACACCGAGGTCGTGGGTGATGAGCACGATGGCGGTCCGCAGCTCGTGCTGGATCCGCTGCATCACGTCGAGGATCTGGGCCT